>NZ_BADK01001078.1 GCF_000333595.1 Azospirillum sp. B506 | reverse complement strand
ACGACGACCATCACCTGATCGCCGGCGTGGCGGGCTTCGACGCGGGCATCGCCCTTGACAATGGCGGTCACCTGCCCTTCGGCCACTTCGGTGTCGTAGCCGAAGAACTCGGTGGCGCCCAGCTCGTCCTTGATCTCGTACCACAGCTTCTCGGTGCCGACCTCGCCCGAGCCGGCCCAGGATTCGCGGGCCTTGCGGCGCTGCTCGTCCATCGCCGCCTTGAAGCCGGCCTCATCGACGCCGCGGCCCTGGCCGCGCAGCACGTCCTGCGTCAGGTCGAGCGGGAAGCCGAAGGTGTCGTACAGCTTGAAGGCGACGTCGCCGGCCAGCGGTTGGCCTTCGCCAAGATGGCCGACCTCGTCCTCCAGCAGGCGCAGGCCGCGCTCCAGCGTCTGCTTGAAGCGGGTCTCCTCCAGCTTCAGCGTCTCGACGATCAGGGCGCGGGCGCGGTTCAACTCCGGATAGGCGTCGCCCATCTGCTGGATCAGCGCCGGAACCAGACGGTGCATCAGCGGCTCGCGCGCACCGATCATGTGGGCGTGACGCATGGCGCGGCGCATGATCCGGCGCAGCACATAGCCGCGGCCCTCGTTCGACGGCAGCACGCCGTCGGCGATCAGGAAGGAGGTGGAGCGCAGATGGTCGGCGATGACGCGGTGCGACACCGCATGCGCGCCGTCCGGCGAGGTCTTGGTCGCCTCGGCAGACGCCATGATCAGCGCCCGCATCAGGTCGATGTCGTAGTTGTCGTGCTTGCCTTGCAGGACGGCGGCCAGACGCTCCAGCCCCATGCCGGTGTCGATGGACGGCTTGGGCAGCGCCACCAGATTGTCCGGACCCAGCTGTTCATACTGCATGAACACGAGGTTCCAGATCTCGATGAAGCGGTCGCCATCCTGGTCCGGGCTGCCCGGCGGGCCGCCGGCGATCGACGGGCCGTGGTCGAAGAAGATCTCGGAGCAGGGACCGCAGGGGCCGGTGTCGCCCATGCGCCAGAAATTGTCGTCGGTCGGGATGCGGATGATGCGGTCGTCCGACAGGCCGGCGACCTTGCGCCAGATGCCCGCCGCGTCCTCGTCCGAGGTGTGGACCGTCACCAGCAGCTTGTCGGCCGGCAGACCGTATTCCCTGGTGATCAGGTTCCAGGCGAACGCGATGGCGTCGTCCTTGAAATAATCGCCGAAGGAGAAGTTGCCCAGCATCTCGAAGAAGGTGTGGTGCCGCGCGGTGTAGCCGACATTGTCGAGGTCGTTGTGCTTGCCACCGGCGCGCACGCATTTCTGCGAGGTGGCCGCACGCTTGTAGGGCCGCGTCTCGGCACCGGTGAAGACGTTCTTGAACTGGACCATGCCGGCATTGGTGAACATCAGCGTCGGATCGTTGCGCGGCACGAGCGGCGACGAATCGACCTTCTGGTGGCCCTGCTTGGCGAAGAAATCCAGGAACGTGCGACGGATGTCGTTGGCGGTCTGCATACGGTCAAGGCTCCGGGTGCGCGGCTGAGGCCCTTTTGTTGGCCGAACCGTGCTTTTAGCGCGAGAATGGCGGCATGTCCACGACGGACGGATTATTACCCTAGGTCACGGCGGGCAAATTGCCAGGAGCAAAATGCCACTGGCAAAATGCTGCGGGCACATTGCCGCCGGTCACTCGGCTTCCGCCGCCGCCCGTGCCTTTTCGATCCGGCGGCCGACGATGATCGCGATCTCGTAGAGCGCGATCAGCGGCAGCGCCAGACTGACCTGGCTGATGACGTCGGGCGGGGTCAGCACCGCGGCGGCGATGAAGGCGCCGACGATGGCATAGCGACGCTTCGACGCCAGGGCGTCGGTGCTGATGATGCCGACGCGGACCAGCAAGGTCAGCAGCACCGGCAGCTGGAAGGCGATGCCGAAGGCGAAGATCAGCGACATCACCAGATGCAGATATTCGCCGACGCGCGCCTCGAACTCGATGGGCAGGGCGTTGCTGCCGTCGGGATGGAACTCGAAACCCAGGAAGAACCGCCAGGCCATCGGGAAGATGAAGTAATAGACGATGCCGGCACCGGTCAGGAACATCACCGGAGTCGCCACCAGGAAGGGCAGGAAGGCCTTGCGCTCATGCTTGTACAGGCCGGGCGCCACGAACATCCAGATCTGGCTGGCGACGACCGGGAAGGAGATGAAGCAACCGGCCCAGAAGGCCACCTTCACATAGGTGAAGAAGGCTTCGGTCAGACCGGTGTAGATCATCCGGCGCCCCTGCCCCGCCAGGATGTCGGCCAGCGGCTGGACCAGGAAATTGTAAATCTTGTCCGACACCGCATAGCACAGCAGGAAGGCGATCAGGATGGCACCGATCGCCCACATCAGCCGGTTCCGCAGCTCGATCAGATGATCGATCAGCGGCATCTTGCTGTCTTCGAGTTCGTCCTGCTGGGTATCGCCGGTCATGGGCCGTCTTGTCTCAGGTCTGCTTGTCGGTCGGCTGGGCGGTAGCCACGGCGTCCGGGCGCGGGGCCGGAGCGGGCTGCGGCACCGGGGCCGGATGCGGCGGCTCGGCGATGGCCGGTGCCGTGGTGATCGGTGCCGTGGTGATCGGCGATGGGGCAGCCGAAGGCGCCACGCTGTCGGTGACCATCGGCGTGGCCGGCGCGCTGGTCGCCGGCTCCGGCACCTGGGGCTGGTCCGGTTCCGGCGGGCTGCCGGGATGGCCGTTCAGGCCCACATCGAATTCCTTGGCATCGAAGGCTTTCCCCACCTCCCCCTTCGGGTCGATGGTGTCCTCCATCATCTTCTTGATGTTCAGGTCACGGGTCTTCAGCGCTTCCTTGCGAAGCTCATCCAACTCGGTCTCCCGCATCATGTCGTCGATGTGGGTCTGGAATTCGCGCGCGACGACCCGCGCCTTACGCACCCATTTGCCGAGCGTGAAGATCGCCTTGGGCAGATCCTTGGGGCCAATGACCACAAGGGCGATGACGGCGATCACCATCAGTTCGGACCAAGCGATGTCGAACATGTTCTTCCGGCTTCACGAATGCGGTGGGCAGGATGGCGTGCGGCGTCCGGGACGGACAGCCGCGCGCCCGCCGGTCAGCTGCGGACCGCCTCGTCCTTCTTGGCCGCGGTTTCGGCCGTGTTGGCAGGCTGGTTCGGAATGGTCTTGGCATTGCTGCCGGGCGCGGCATCGTCGCTGTCGTCCTGCAGGCCGGCCTTGAAGGACTTCACGCCCTTGGCGAGATCGCCCATCACCTTCGGCAACTTACCGGCGCCGAACAGCAGAAGAACGATCAGAAGAACGATGATCCAGTGCCAGATGCTGAAAGAACCCATGGCGCGCCTATCACGTTTGAACGGCCTTTGCGGCGGGCCGGCACTATGGCAGAAAGGCCGGGGTGCCGCAACGTTCGCCCCATCATCCTTAACCGGTTGTCATTGAGGTTTCACGGGAATTCGCCCAGACGCCGGAGAAAAAGCCAAGATCCGGCCACGGCTCACTCCTCGTTGTCGCTCCCCAGCGCGCTGTCGTCCGCCGCGCCTCCCAGCCCCAGCAGCACCGGCCGGCTGTCCAGCAGGCCGGCGGCGCGCAGGTCGTCGACACTGGGCAGGTCGCGCAGGCTCTCCAGCCCGAAATGGTCGAGGAAATGGTCGGTGGTGATCCAGGTCAGCGGCCGTCCCGGCGTCTCCCGCCGCTTGCCCGGCCGGACCCAGCCATGCTCCATCAGCAAATCCAGCGTGCCCTTGCTGGTCGCCACGCCGCGGATGGACTCGATCTCCCCCCGGGTCACCGGCTGGTGGTAGGCGATGATCGCCAGCGTCTCGATGGCCGCGCGCGACAGCTTGCGCGACACCTCCTCCTCACGGCGCAGTTCCGGTGCCAGATCGACCGCGGTGCGGAAGGCCCAGCCGCCGCCGGTGCGCACCAGAGTGATGCCGCGCGGGGCGTAATGGGCGCGCAGTTCCTCCAGCAGCAGCCCGACCTCCGGCCCGATGCGGCCGGCCAGCGTTTCCTCGTCCAGCGGCTCGGCCGACGCGAACAGCAACGCCTCCAGCAGGCGCAGCCTGCCGATGCGGGCCTCCGTCTCGTGGGCGTCGGTGACTTCCTTAATCATGCGAGTTCACGTCTTCCGAAATGCCAGCGTCCTGAGAATCACCGGAGCGGCCGCGGACATAGAGCGGGGCGAAGGCGCCCTCCTGACGCAGTTCCAGCCGGCCGGCCTTGGCCAATTCCAGCGTCGCGGCGAAATGCGCGGCGAGTGCCGACCGGGTCAGCAGCCCGCCACCCTCCCCGCCCGGCAGGAAGCTCGCCAGCGTCGCCCAGTCCGGCATGTGGCCCAACAGCGAGGACAGGCGCTGCACCGCCTCCTCCATCGAATAAAGGCGGACCGGGGCGATGTGCAGGACGCCGGACTCCTTGCGGGCGCGCTGGCGGCCATAGGCGCGCAGCAGGTCGAACAGCGTGACCTCGTAGACCGACTTGCGGCGCAGATCCAAATCCTCCGGCGCACCGCGCGGGTGGACGTCGATGCCCAGCCGCGGACGGGCGAACAGTTTCTCGGCCACGTCCTTCATCGCTTCCAGCCGCTGGAGCTGGAAGGCGAGCGCGGCGGCCATGTCCTCGCCGGACGGCTCCTCCCCCTCCGGCTCGGGCAGCAGCAGGCGCGACTTCAGGTAGGCCAGCCATGCCGCCATCACCAGATAGTCGGCGGCCAGTTCCAGCCGAACCTTCCGCGCCTCCGCGACGAAGCTCAGATACTGGTCGGCCAATTCGAGAATAGAGATGCGCGTCAGGTCGACCTTCTGGTCGCGCCCCAACGCCAGCAGCATGTCGAGCGGTCCCTCGAAGCCGTCGAGGACCAGCAACAGCGTTCGGACGGCGCGCTCCGC
>NZ_BADK01001079.1 GCF_000333595.1 Azospirillum sp. B506 | reverse complement strand
GAATACACGTTATCCGTGGACTTTAGGGGCAGCGGCATGGACTCTGGGGGCGAACGAATCGGCGCGACTCGGCAAATCCCATGGACTCTGGGGGCGAATCAAATAGTAATATAACAACTAGCTGTTCAAATAGGCTGCGCCCCCAGAGTCCAACTTGAAAGAATTGGTGTCGGCCCTCATCCTGTCGCCGAATCAGGAGCAGGCCATGGCTGAAATTCACCAGCTCATCATCAAGCACGGCCGTGATGAAGCCAAACGACTGGTATCGGTCGAGGACCGTCAATATGTAGATATTGCGGCCCGGATGCTGGCTGAAGAAAATCCTGCACTTGGAATCACCTATTCCGGATTCTGCCTGACAGCTTTGCCCCACAAGCGTCTGGAAGACGATGCGGTTTGGCGTCGGCAGGGACACAAGGTCAGACTGATTATCGAGCCTGGCCGTCTGCCCCTTCCTGGGGGGGAGGACAAACTCTATGGGGTTCCCTTTGGCAGCCGTGCCCGGCTGATGCTGCTCTATCTGCAGACACGGGCCATACAGACCAGCTGCCCCGAAGTCGAACTCGGCCGGAGCATGCGGGAATGGATGAGCCGTATGGGGGTGCCCATAGGCGGCAAGAGCTACAGGGACATCAAGGAACAGGCAAATCGGATTTCCGCCTGCAATTTGACCTTCGTGTGGGATGACGACGGTCGCAAGGCAAAATTCGCAAAAGACTCGATCGTCAAAGGCGGCATCCAGCTTTACGAAGCTGAAGATGACAACCAGCCTCGCCTTTGGATTGATACCGTCCGACTTGGCGACAATTTCTACAAGGCGCTTACGGACCACCCGGTACCAATCGCCGAACCTGCACTGCGGCATATCTCAAACCAAAGCATGGCAATCGACGTCTATATTTGGCTCGCCTACCGCCTGCACTCGCTCGACAAGCCTGCCCTAGTGACCTGGGCAGCGCTGCACGGGCAGTTCGGCGCCGGTTATGACCGCATCAGGAAGTTCAAGGAGAGGTTTGTCGAGCCACTGAAGGCTGCTCTGGCCGTGTATCCGGAAGCCGATGTCGAGATCACGGATGAAGCTCTGATCCTCAAGCCATCCGCACCTCCAATCCCGGAAAGGCAGTTTCTCACGCGGTAGCAACCCGGACTGTGGACTTTAGGGGCGCGCCCCCAGAGTCCACTTCTTTTTGACCTTGCCCGCATGCGACGCCTCTCATAGCCGTGAGATTATGCCGCCCGCGCGCCGTGCTGGCGACGCCAAGTTTCCTCGAATGCCATGGGGCTGGTGTAGCCCAGGGCGGAATGCATCCGTTTGCGATTGTAGAAGCCGAGCCAGTCGATGACCTCGTCCTTGGCGCGGCGTCAGGTTTCGAAGCGGATGCCGTGCAGGCGTTCGACCTTCTGTGAGCCGAACACGGTCTCGTTGACGGCGTTATCCCAGCAATTGCCCTTCCGGCTCATCGAGCCGCGCATGGCGTACCGGCGCTGGCGTATTGCGAGCCTTGATCGGAATGGAAGATCAAGCCTTCGGCCGGCCGGCGCCGAAACCACGCCATGGTCAGTGCGTCGATCACCGGTTGCCGGGTCATGCGCTCCCCCAGCGCCCAACCTGTCGGCTGAACAGGTCGATGACGACGGCCAAGTACAACCAGCCCTCATGCGTGGCAAGGCAGGTGATGTCGCCAGTCCACACCCGATCGGGCAGATCCTGCCGGAACGCCCGGTCCAACAGGTTGTCGGACACCGGCAGGCCGTGGTTGCTGTCGGTCGTTGCCTTGAACTTCCGCTTTCCCCACGCCCTGATGGCATGGTCGCGCATCATTCGCCGCATCCGCTCCTTGCCGACGCGCATGTGCCGCTGGCGCAGTTCCCGCCAGATCCGGGGGCAACCATAGGCGTTGACGCCAAGAGCCGAGCATTGAGCGGAAATCGGCCACTGATCCCGGTGTCGCTGAATAAAGGCGTACTTCACAGCGATTCCTCGGCGAAGTACGCCGCCGCTTTCCTAAGAAACTCCGACGGATTCGGCGCCTGCCTCCTGCAGGACGTAGCCCAGTGACTTGGCGCGACGCTGAAGGTTGGTGAGCACGCGGTTCCGATAACGCTCCTCGTAGTAGGCGGCGCCGGGATCGACGTAGTCCATGCCGTGGCGCAGGGCATTGTAGAACAGCACCGCGATCTTCCGCGCTGTCGCGGTGACCGCCTTGGCCTTGCCGACGCGGGCCGACAGGCGCCGATAGAAGGCGCCCAGGGCGGTCTCGGTTCTACCCACCGTGGTCGCGGCGAGGCGCAGTAGCGCCGCCGCCCGGCTGCCCGAACGCCGGGTCCGCGACGACAGCACCTTGCCTCCAGAGATCTTGTTGCTCGGTGCCAGACACAGCCAGGAGGTAAAGTGCTTGGCGCTCGGCCACGCCGACAGGTCGGTGCCGCACTCGCCCACCAGCTTGAGCGCCAGGGAGGGGCCGAGCCCGTGGATCTGGGTGAGGTCCACGCCGAGGATTGCGTGCAACGCGATGCGGGCGTCGAAGGCCGGCGCGTTGGGCTGCTTGGTCGCATGCCGCGCGGGAGGCAGCTTGCCGGCCGGCTTGGCCGCCACGGCCCGAAGCCGCTTGAGCACCGCCTCGATGCGGGTATCGCAGGCTGCGACCTTTCCTGGTAGAGGTCTAGAGTCGA
>NZ_BADK01001080.1 GCF_000333595.1 Azospirillum sp. B506 | reverse complement strand
ATCATGGTGTTCGAGGGGTGGGACGCCGCCGGCAAGGGCGGGGCCATTCGTCGCATGACCGAGCCGCTCGACCCCCGCGGCTTCCATGTCTGGCCGATCTCCGCCCCGACCGAGGAAGAGCAGGGCAAGCATTACCTGTACCGCTTCTGGACCAAGCTGCCGGCGGCCGGCACCTTCGCCATCTTCGACCGCTCCTGGTACGGCCGCGTGATGGTGGAGCGGGTGGAGAAGTTCGCCACCAAGGACCAATGGAAGCGCGCCTATGACGAGATCAACGAGTTCGAGCGGATGCTGCCCGACGACGGCGTGCGCATCGTCAAGCTGTTCCTGCACATCACCCCGAAGAGCAGCTGGAGCGCTTCCGCGAGCGGATGAAGAATCCCTACAAGCGCTGGAAGCTGACGGAGGAGGACCTGCGCAACCGCGCAAAAATGGGACGATTACGTCAAGGCGGTGGAGGCGATGTTCGACCGGACTTCCACCCCCAACGCGCCCTGGCATGCGGTGGAGGCGAACTCCAAATGGCACGCCCGCCTCAAGGTGCTTGAGATCGTCACCGCCGCCCTGAAGGAGGGCGTGAACATCGCCCCGCCGCCGGTCAACGGCAACGTCGCGAAGATCGCTGCCGAAGTGCTGGGGATAGAGGCGGAGTAAGATCCAACCCTACATCCCCTCTCCTCGCCGGGGAGAGGGGATTCATTACCCCCTGCCCGGCACCACCCAGGGGCGCCGCTCCGCATCCGTCCGGTCGAAGGCGTCGATGGCGTCCTGGTGGCGCAGGGTCAGTGCCACGTCATCCAGCCCTTCGACCAGGCATTCCTTCTTGAAGAGATCGATGGCGAAGGACAGCGCCCGGCCGTCCGGGCCGGTCAGGGTCTGCGCCGGCAAATCCACGGTGACAGTGGCCCCCGGTGCGTTCTGCAACTGGCGGCGCAGGTCGGCCACCGTCTCCTCCGGCAGGGTGACGGTCAGCAATCCGTTCTTCGCGGCGTTGGCGGCGAAGATGTCGCCGAAGCTGGGGGCGACGACGCAACGGAAGCCGCCATCGACCAGCGCATAGACCGCCCCCTCGCGCGAAGACCCGCAGCCGAAATTGCGGTCGCTCACCAGCACGCGGGCACCGGCATAAGCGGGGTCGTCCAAGGGGAAGCCCGGCTTGCGCTCGTCATGGAACAGGAAATTGCCATAGCCGGCGCTGCGCGGCTTTTTAAGGAAGCGGGCGGGAAGCAGCTGGTCGGTGTCGATGTTGGCGATGTCCAGCGGCACCGCCGCTGCGGTCAGCGTGACGAAAGGTTCCATCCTACGACGCTCCCAGTTTGCGGACATCGAGCTTCCTGACATCGGTGAGCCTGCCGGTCGCGGCGGCGGCGGCGGCCATCGCCGGGCTCATCAGATGGGTGCGGGCGTTCGGCCCCTGGCGGCCGGGGAAATTGCGGTTGGTGGTGGAGGCGCAGCGCTCCCCCGCCGGAACGAGGTCGCCGTTGATGCCGACGCACATCGAACAGCCCGGCTCCCCCCATTCCAGCCCGGCCTCGATGAACACGCGGTCCAGCCCCTCTGCCTCCGCCAGCATGCGCACCGGAACCGATCCCGGCACCACCAGCCCCGGCACCACCGCCCGCCGGCCGCGCAGCACCGCGGCGGCGGCACGCAGATCCTCCAGCCGGGCATTGGTGCAGGAGCCGATGAAGACGCGGTCGATGGGCACATCCTCCAGCGCCATGCCGGGGGCGAGGCCCATGTAATCCAGCATCTTGCGCATCTGGCCGGCGCGCACAGGATCGGCATCGGCAGCGGGATCGGGCACCGTCGCGGTCACCGGCACCGCGGTTTCCGGGCTGGTGCCCCAGGTCACGGCCGGGGCGATGTCGGCGGCGTCCAGCCTCACCTCACGGTCGAAGACGGCGCCCGGATCGCTGGGCAGTGTCCGCCAATGCTCGACCGCGCGGTCGAACAGCTCCCCTTTGGGGGCATAGGCCCGCCCCTCGATCCACGAGAAGGTGGTATCGTCGGGGGCGATCATGCCGGCCCGCGCGCCCGCCTCGATCGACATGTTGCAGACGGTCAGCCGGCCTTCCATCGACAGGGCTTCGATGGCGCTGCCGGCATATTCGATGACATGGCCGGCGGCCCCGTCGGCGCCGATGGCGGCGATCACCGCCAGGATCAGGTCCTTGGCCGTCACATGCGGCCGCAGCACCCCGTCGACGGTGATCCGCATGGTCTTGGGACGGCGCTGCCACAGGGTCTGGGTCGCCAGTACATGCGACACTTCGGTGGCACCGATGCCGAAGGCCAGCGCCCCGAAGGCCCCGTGGGTCGAGGTATGGCTGTCGCCGCAGACGATGGTCAGGCCGGGCAAGGTCAGCCCCTGTTCCGGCGCCAGCACATGGACGATGCCCTGGTCCGGGTCGTGCAGGCCGAAATGGCGCAGTCCGTGGCGGCCGGCATTCGCCTCCAGCATCGTCACCATGTTGGCGATCTCGGGATCGGCAATCGGTTTGGCCCGGCTGTGCGAGGGCACGTAATGGTCGGCGACGGCGAAGGTCAGCTCCGGCCGGCGTACCTTGCGGCCGGCATGGTCGATCATGCCGAAGGCGTGGAAGGAGCCCTCATGCAGGAAATGACGGTCGACGGCGAGCAGGGCCTGACCGTCCGGCCGGGTCGCTACGACATGGGCGTCCCAGACCTTCTCGAACAGGCTGCGTGGCTGCGAGGTCATCGGTTGGTTTCCTCCTTTGCGGCATCCGCGGCGGCCGTTCCGGCGATGCGCCCCAACGCCACCGCGGTCAGCAGGCCGTTGCCGGACAGATAGCCGGACGCCTTCGATCCCGACACGCCGCAAGCGGCCCCGCCAGCGGCAAAGAGATTGGGCAGCGGCGCCCCCCGCCCGTCGAGAACGCGGGCCTCATCATCGACGACCAGTCCGCCCTGGGTGTGGAACAGGGCGCCGGTGACGCGGACGGCGCGATAGGGAGGAACCAGCGGCACCGAACCGGTGAAGTCACGGCCGAACCCGTCGGTCCCATCCTCCGCCTTCAGCCGGTCGATGTCGGCCAGCGTCGCGGCGAGGGCGTCGGCGTCGATCCTCATCTGCCGGGCAAGCTCGGCCGGCGTGTCGGCGGTCAGCACGGCCCCCATCGCCTCGGCCTGCCGGAAATCCTCGAACTGGCGGGCGATGGCGGCAATGCGCTCATCGAAGATGGTCCAGGCGATGCCGTCGGGCTGGCGCAGCACGATGGCGGCCTGCTCCGAGTAGCCCTGCGCCTCGTTGGAAAAGCGCCGCCCCCCCATGTTCACCTGCACGCCGCCTTCGGTGATCGTCGCCCAGGTGACGAGGATGCCGGCCGGATGCGCGACCGAGCCATGGCCCTGATGCCCCGACAGGTGCCGGGTCGCCGCTCCCAGCGCCTCACCCCACAGCAGCGCGTCGCCCTGGTTGCCGGGGTGACCGAAATAGAGCGCATCGGCCAGTTCCGGCACATGCCGCTCCACCAGCGCCTTGTTGCCGCCATAGCCGTTGCAGGCAAGCACCAGCGCAGCGCAGCCGACCCGCTCGACGCTGCCGTCCGGCCGCGTGACCTCGACGCCGCGAACCTGCGCGCCATCGGCGTAGAGGGCGGTGACATGCGCCTCGCACAGCAGGTCGATGCCGGCGGCCTCGACGGCGCCGCGCAGGCGGTCGATCAGTTCCACCCCCGACCCGCTGGGCAACCCATGCATGCGCCGGGCGCTGTGTCCGGGATAGCTGAAATTGTCCACCACCGAGAAGGGCAAGCCATAGCGGTCGGCCAGCCATTCCAGCGCCGGTCCGACCGCTCCGGCGACGCGGGCGACCGCAGCCAGGTCCGGCTCCCCTTTCGCCTTGGCGACGATGTCGGCGGCGAAGCGCTCCGGGCTGTCCTCGATCCCGGCATCGCGCTGCCAGCGGGTGCCTGGCGCCGGGATCAGCCCGGCCGACAGGGCGGTGGAACCCTGGGGGAGCGCGTCGCGCTCCAGCACCAGGACGCCGGCGCCCTGCTCATGGGCGGCGAGTGCGGCGACCATCCCGGCCGCTCCGCCGCCAACGACAAGCACGGGGACGGTGAACTCGAACTCCACGCCACCGGCGGGCAGGATGCGGCTCATCGGGTCGCCATCTCCTCCAGCATCGTGGCGACGGTCGCCACCCGGCAGACCGGGCGCAGCGCGGCGATCGACACCTCATGCAATTGCGGCGTGAAGGCGGCGGTGCCGTCCTCCAGCACGATGGTGTCGAAATCGCGGACATGGGCGTCGCGCACGGTCGAGGCGACGCCGCCATTGGTGACGATGCCGCAGACCAGCAGCCTCTCCACCCCGTATTTCGCCAGCACCCATTCCAGCCGCGACATGTAGAAGGCGGAATAGGCGACCTTCTCGACCTCCACATCGACGGGCTGGAGGGCGTCCACCGTGCGGTGCCCCCAGCTGCCCGGCTTGAAATCGCCCTTGGCAAGGAAAGGACGCAGCGTCTTCAGGTGGGGCGAGATCATCGGCTCGCCACCGCGGCCGGGAACCAGGGTGAAGTTGGTGGAGATCACCCAGCCGCCGCGCGAGCGCAGCAGGTCGGCCAGCGGTTTCACCCGCTCCGGCAGATCCAGGATCTCCGGCGCCGTCTGCCCGGCGCGGCCGTAGGCGCCCTCGGGATGGAGAAAGTCGTTCTGCAGATCGCAAACCAGCAGAGCGGTGTGCTCGATGGAAATGGTTGTGCCGTTCATCGGACGCTCCTTTCGACGATGACGTTGCCGTAGTCGTCGACGCGGGCGGACAGGTCGGGGTCGATGACGGTGGTGGCGTCCGGCTGTTCGAGAATCGCCGGCCCCTGGATCACGGCGCCGACCGGCAGGTCCAGCCGGTTGTAGACAGCCGTCTCGTGCCAAGCCCTGTCGAACCAGACGGGCCGCGACCCGGCATGGGCGCCTTCCACCGTCGTCCCGGCCACCGGAGCGAGGGCGGACAGGTCGAAATGAGGACGCCGGCCGATGGCGGCGGTGCGCAGATTGACGATCTTGGCGCCCACCCCCGGCAACAGCCGGCTGAAGGAGGCCTGATAGGCACGCTCGAAGGCGGCGCGGATGGTCGCCTCATCGATGCCGGTGGTGCCGTTCTCCACCGACACCGGCAGCGGCACGGCGACCGTATGGGTCTGGCCGATGTAATGCATGTCGAGCTCGAAGACGAGGTCGATGCGTTCGACGCTGAGGCCGGCGGACTCCACCACGGCGCGGGCGGCCGTCGCCTCCTCCACCATGCGGCGGTCGAGCGAGCCGGCGTCGATGCACGCCAGCGGCAGATTGACCGTCTGCACCTGATCGTGGCGGATGTCGGCGATGACGCAGCCGAGCGCCGAAGTCACGCCGGGGAAGCGCGGCACCAGCGCCGCCTTCAAACCGACTTCCTTGATGAGGGCACCGACATGCAGCGCCCCGCCGCCACCGAAGGGCACGGCGGCGAATTTGGCCGGGTCATGGCCACGCTCGATGGAAACGAGGCGGATGGCGCCAGCCATCTTGCTGTTGGCGATGCGCACCACCGCTTCCGCCGCGGCCATGACGTCGAGGCCGAGCGGCTCGGCGACATGGGTGGCGATGGCGGTGCGGGCGGCATCGACGTCCAGCCGCGCCAGCTTGCCGCCGATGGGACGCTCGGCATTGATGCGGCCGAGCAGGACATTGGCGTCGGTCAAGGTCGGGCGGGTGTTGCCCTGGCCGTAGCAGACCGGACCCGGCCGCGAGCCGGCGCTCTCCGGCCCGACCTGCAGCATGCCGCCGGGATCGACCCCGGCGATGGAGCCGCCGCCGGCGCCGATGGTGGTGATCTCGATCATCGGGGTGCGGACGACCAGACCGAAATCGATGGTGGTCTGGGCCGCCAGCATGGTCTGCCCCTCCACCACCAGCGACACGTCGAAGCTGGTGCCGCCGAGATCGCCGGTGATGACGTTGGGGAAGCCCGCCGCCTTGGAGATCGCCGCCGCGGCGATGACGCCGGCCGCCGGCCCCGACAGGGCGGTGCGCACCGGCAGCCGCCGGGCGGTGTCGGTGGACATCACGCCGCCGTTCGACTGCACGATGTGGAAGCGTCCGCCGAACCCCTCCCCCGCCAGCGCGTTGTCGAGCTTGGCGAGATAGCTGCCGACCACCGGCTGGAGATAGGCGTTCAGCGCGGTGGTCGAGGTGCGCTCGAACTCGCGGATTTCCGGCAGGATGCGCGACGAGCATTCGAGGTTGGCGTTCGGCCAGACCTCGCGCGCCGCCTCCAGCGCCGCCAGCTCGTTGGCCGGGTTGGCATAGGCGTTGATGAAGACGATGGCGAGCGCCTCCGCCCCCTGGTCGGCGAGTTTGCGGGCGCAAGCGCGGACCTCTTCCGGGTCGATGGCGCTGCGGATGGTACCATCGGCCAGCGTGCGTTCCGTCACCTCCAGCCGCATGTCGCGGTCGACCACGGGGACGAAATCGCCCCACAGGCCCCAGGTGTGGCGGCGGTCGCGGCGGCGCATCTCCAGCACGTCGCGGAAGCCGGCGGTGGTGATCAGGCCGACCTTGGCGCCCTTGCGCTCCAGCAGAGCGTTGGTGCCGACGGTGGTGCCGTGGACGATGGAGCCCAGGTCCGCCACCGGGCCGAAGCTCTGGAGACCGGCGAGGAAGCCGACCGCCTCGTCGCCGCGGTTGGACGGGACCTTGGCGGTGCGGAAGCTGCCGCGCGCCTCGTCGTAATGGAACAGGTCGGTGAAGGTGCCGCCGACATCGACGCCAACGATGGCGCCCTTGCCCGCACCCTTGGAAATGCCGTTGCTCATGGTCTTGGATCCCGAATTCGTCAGGCGGCGGGGGATTCGCGCAGGGTCGCGGTGGCGGCGATGTCAAGCGCGCCGTCGTCGGTCAGCGCCACGCCATAGGCAGCGCGCGCAGCCTCGATGCCGAGATAGCCGAGCCGCACATCGCGGGCGACCTCCTCCGCATCGCGCCGCTTCGGGTCGCCCCAGCCACCGCCGCCGGGCGTTTCCAGCCGCACGCGCTGGCCGTCGCAGATCTTCACGTCGGTCACCTTGGAAGCGAGCGGCGGCGACTTCTCTCCCTCGTCGCTCTGCCAGGTGAAGCGGTTCAGCGCCGCTGGCTCGCCGCCGGCGACGCCGAACGGCGCGAAGACGCCGCGCTCGCCCAGCAGGAAAACGTCGGCATCGGTCAGCGCCTCGATCTCATAGACGGCACCCAGCCCGCCGCGATGCAGGCCGGCACCGGCAGAATCCGGGCGCAGCGCCCATTGGGTGAACATCACCGGATAGGCCGCCTCCAGGATCTCCACCGGCGGAATGGTGGCGGTGGAGATCGGGTTGTTGGCGTGGTTCAGCCCGTCCGTCTCCGGATTGCCGCCCAGCCCGCCGCCGAAGAAGGAGAACATCACCCAGCGCGAGCCGTCCTTGCGGTGGCCGGCCAGCGACAGCGCGTTGATGGTGCCGAAGGGGGCGGCGGTGGCGCGGGCCGGATCGGCGAGCGCCAGGGCGCCGAACACCACGCCGATGACGCGCAGGATGGTCTCGGTATAGCCGCCCACCGGCTTGGGCGGCTTCACCGCCAGCAGCGTGCTTTCGGGAATGACGAAGGTGATCGGGTTCAGGCAGCCGGCATTGGCCGGCACGTCGGTGAAGACATGCTTCAGCGCGACATAGCAGCAGGCGACGGCGGTGGAATAGGCGATGTTCAGCGGCCCGGCGCAGGGAGCCGAGGACCGCGAGAAGTCGAGCGTCATCCGGTCGCCGGTGATGGTCAGGTCCAGCGCGATGCGCAGACGGTCCGCCGTGATGCCGTCATTGTCGAGATAATCCTCGAAGCTGTAGGTGCCGTCCGGCAGCTTGGACACGGCGCTGCGCATCAGCGCGTCGGCCCGCGCGGTGAAGGCGTCGAAGGCGGCGGAGACCGTCTCCTCGCCATGCTCGTCCAGCAGCTCGGTCAGCCGGCGAACGCCCAGATCCAGCGCGTTCAGCTGCCCGTTCAGGTCGCCGTAGTTCGACACCGGCACGCGGGAATTGGCGGCGAGGATCGCCAGCAGGTCATGGTTCATCACACCCGCCTTGACCAGCTTCACCGGCGGGATGCGCACACCCTCCTGGAAGCTGTCGGTGGCGCGAGCGTTGAAATTGCCCGGCACGTTGCCGCCGATGTCAAGCCAATGGCCGACCGACGCCATCCAGCAGAACAACTGCCCTTGGCGGAAGATCGGCCGCACCAGACGGAAGTCGTTCAGGTGGGTGCCGCCGTCATAGGGATCGTTGAACAGGAAGATGTCGTCGGGATGGAGGTCGCCCTCCTTCGCCACCTTGTCGATCACCGCCTTGACCGCGAAGGCCATGGCGCCGACGAAGATCGGCAGGCCGTTGGTGCCCTGCACCAGCGTGGCGCCGGTCTCGGCATGATAGAGGCCATGGCAGGCGTCGCGCGCCTCGGCGATGATCGGGTTGAAGGCGGAGCGGTAGAGCGTCGCGTCCATCTCGTCGGCGATCTGCTCCAGCCGGCCCTTCAGGACGGCGAGCGTGACGGGATCGATTGCTGCGGTTTTCGTGGTCATGCTGCGTCCTCCCGCTTGGCGGGGCCAGAGTCCTTGCCAAAGTCCTTGTAAGTCTCGCCGAGTGCCAACATCTCCGGCGTGCCGATCAGCTCGTTCAGCGCGTTGAAGTCGAACATGCGGTCGCGGAAGGGCTGGGTCGTGCCGTGCTGCGCCAGCGAGCCGTAATAATCCTGCGCCTGCCGAGCGAGCGCTCGCACGATTCCGCCGGGGAAGATCACCAGCCGGAAGCCCAGTTCGCCCAGTTCGGCGGCGGAGCTGATCGGCGTCTGCCCTCCCTCCACCATGTTGGCGAGCAGCGGGCGGATGCCACCCAGGTCAGTGGCGATGGCGGAGAGCTGCTCCCGGCTCTTGGGCGCTTCGACGAACAGCACGTCGGCCCCGGCCTCGACATAGAGGCGGGCACGGTCCAGCGCCGCCGGGACGCCTTCCACCGCCACCGCATCGGTGCGGGCGACGATCAGGGTGTTCTCGCTGGCGCGGGCATCGACCGCTGCCTTGATCTTGCCGGCCATCTCGCCGGCCGGGATCACCGCCTTGTCGGTCAGGTGGCCGCAGCGCTTGGGAAAGCTCTGGTCCTCAAGCTGCAAGGCGGTGGCGCCGGCCCGCTCGAACATGCGCACGGTGCGCTGCACGTTCAGGGCGTTGCCATAGCCGGTGTCGGCATCGACGATCAGCGGTGTCGGCACGCGGTCGCGCACCAGGGCGATGGTGTCGGCCACCTCGCTGACAGACACCAGCCCGATGTCGGGCCGGCCGAGCCGGGTATAGGCGATGGCGGCGCCCGACAGATACAGCGCTTCGAACCCGGCGGCGGTGGCCATCGAAGCGGTGAAGGCGTCATAGACGCCGGGCGCCAGGACGACACGGTCCTGGGCCAGTCGGTCCCGGAAACTG
>NZ_BADK01001081.1 GCF_000333595.1 Azospirillum sp. B506 | reverse complement strand
AACGTTTTCAGATATGGTTCGACTCTGGTCATCCTTGGCCGGCATGGCTAAGGTCCTTCCCCCAATCGGGGCACCCTCCATACGATCGGTCTGGACATGAGCGTCTCGGGAAAAACCGCCAGCATCAAGGACGTGGCCCTGGCCGCCGGCGTGTCGGTCGCCACCGTGTCGCGCGTGCTGAGCAACGGTCCCGTCAGTGACGCCCTGCGCAAGCGGGTGGAGGATGCGGTTCGCACCACCGGCTACCGCCCCAACCTGTCGGCGCGGCGGCTGCGCTCCCAGCACTCCCAGACCATCGGGCTGGTGGTGTCGGACATCCGCAACCCCTTCTTCACCGCAGTCAGCCGGGCTGTGGAGGATGCGGCCTATCGTGCCGGCATGCGCGTCATCCTGTGCAACAGCGACGAGAACCCGGAGCGCGAAGAACTCTACCTGCGTCTGATGCAGGAGGAGCGGATCACCGGCCTGATCTTCGCCCCCACCCGCACAACGCTCGACCGGCTGGATGGGCTGGACCTCGATTTCCCGGTGGTGCTGATCGACCGCAACGCGCCCATCGGCCGCCACGATGCGGTGGTCCTGGACAACCCACGCGCCGCGGCGATGCTGGTGGAGCATCTGCACGCCCGGGGCTATCGCCGCATCGCCGGCCTGTTCGGCAACACCAGCACCACCGGCCGGGAACGCCATGAGGGCTACAGCGCCGCGATGGCGGCGTGCGGTCTGCCTCCGGCGGCCCGCTTCCTCGCCCCCCATGCCGATGCGGCGGAAGAGGCGGTGGTGGCATGGATGACGGAGCCTGACAGACCGGAAGCCTTCATCGTCAGCAACAGCCTGTTCCTGATGGGGGTGGTGAAGGCCGCCCGCCGCCTGAACCTGTCGATACCCGACGGGCTGGCGGTGGCCGGCTTCGACAACGAACCCTGGACCGAACTGGTCGGACCCGGCCTGACCGTGATCGAGCAACCGGTGCAGGACATCGGCCAATCTGCGATGGCACTGTTGTTTGAGCGGCTGGAGGCGCCGGATCGCCCCTGCCGCCGCCTTGTCCTCGGCGGCACCTGCATCGTGCGCGGCTCCACCGCCGCACGGATGGCCGATGCCGTCTGACAATGCACCGGACCGAGGCGGCCGCGCCATTATGCAGGGAATGGTCGCACAAGGCCCCAGTCAAGGCCCGAGCGAGGCGCCACCCGTCACAACGAAAATGGAATCCGGCTTCGGGAGGTCTCCATTTTCGTTTCCATGTTCACCGAAAATTACGGTGACGCCCACCTGTTTAAGAGTCTATATTGTTCAGCATAAATCCGCATAAAGCCGACGGAATTCAGGACAAAAATCTCGAATAAGTTGTCTTTCGATTGTTTTTCTCTTCTATATTTTGAAATATCGGATGATCCTATTTCCTTCGGACTTGTCAATTTCGATCGCTTCAGATGGAGTATCCAGCTATACTTACTGTCTAATCATCACCATTTTTGGGATCAAAGATGGACTATTACTGCTGGCCGTCTGACGAAGGACTCTGCCCGGACAGTATGGCTCTCCCTCCCAGAGAGCCTGGAACAATTCCAAAAGTGCAGCAGACAATGCCGTGAGTGCCGGATCATAGTTTGATCTAAATTCGATCGGGCGAGCACGAGACCAGAGATACAACGTGCAAAGTCCATCGGAATTCGGTCATTGCGCGGTCGGACGCGGTGACATCGGAAATTGCAAAGGCGACGGTCCGAACGGGGGGCCGAAGGTCATCCGTCGGGCAAACAGAACCCGGCAGATCTACATTGCCACGCATCGGTGTCGCTGACGTCCAAGCACTGCGTCTAGGGAGGAAAGGCCTGCCTTCCGGCTGCGCAATGCCGTCCGCCATTTCGTCTATTTCGGGGGAGACGGACATGTCAGATCGCATTCGTGTGATTGTTCACAACCAAAGTCGATTGCTGCGCGAATCCATCCTGAACATCCTCGACGATTGCTTCGAGGTCATCGACCCGCAAAGCCGGCTCGCCACCGGACTTTCGTCCAAGACGATGTGGACGGGCCGGGCGAACGGTGGTGCCGACCGTTATCCCAACGGCTTATCTGCCAGTGGAGCGGTCGTTACGCTGGATCCTCCGGCCAGCACCGACCGAGCCGCCGATATCGTGCTGTTCGATCTCGCCTCGCTGAAGACCGACGCTTGGAACTTCCGCATCTGGTATGGCGAGCAGGCCAGGTTGGCGATGATTGCCGACGAATTCTCCGCCCATCACATGCGGATGGCCCTGCGGTTCGGCGTGCGCGGTTATCTGCTGAACCGGATGGCACCTGCCGCCTTCGTTCTGGCCCTGCGCCTGATCCACGCCGGCGAGCCGGTGGTTCCAGAAGAATGCTTCGACTATTTCTCCCCAACCGCGCTGCGCCGGGGTGGCGAGGATGGAGCGGTGACCCAGCATGAAACCGAACTGCTGGGATATCCCGGCCTCTATCCGCGTCATGCACGCATCCTGAAGCTGATCATGGACGGATGCAGCAACAAGGAGATCGCGCGCGAAATGGCGATGACCGAGGATCTGGTCAAGCTGCATGTCCGCCACATCATGCAGACCATCAATGTCCGCAACCGTACCCAGGCTGCCTTGTGGGCCGCCCAGAGCGGCATCATCCAGGAGATGGAGTATTTCCTGGAACGGACCTTGCCCTGACAGCGGGCGCTCCCTCTCCTCCCGGGGAGAGGGGGCACGGCATTTATGCCGGTACCACGCTACTGCTCAGGAAGGCTTCGAACTGGTCGACCGGCAGCGGCCGGCTGATCAGAAAGCCCTGGATGCGGGTGCAGCGCTGCTGCTGCAGCATGTCGGCCTGCTCCTGCGTCTCCACCCCCTCGGCGATGGTGTCGAAGCCCAGGCTTTCGGCAAGATTGACGATGGTGCCGACGATGGCCGGATCGGTGGTTGACTTGACGATGTCGCGGACAAAACTGCGGTCGATCTTCAACGTGTCGATGGGAAAGCGCTTCAAATAGGCCAGCGAGGAATAGCCGGTGCCGAAATCGTCGATGGACAGACGGACACCGATGTCCTTCAGCCCATTGAGGATCGCCACCGCCTTTTCTATGTCGCCGATCATCGCCCCTTCGGTCAGCTCCAGCTCCAGCCGGTTGGCCGGGATCCCGGCGGCTTCCACCACACTGCGGACGAACCCGACGAGGCGGGCGTCCTGGAACTGGCGCGGCGACAGATTCACGGACACCGAGGGGATCGGCAGGTCGCGCCGGATCCAGTCGGCCAGACGGCGGCAGGCTTCGATCAGCGTCCAGGCGCCGATCTCCC
Source organism: Azospirillum sp. B506 (assembly GCF_000333595.1). GTDB lineage: Bacteria > Pseudomonadota > Alphaproteobacteria > Azospirillales > Azospirillaceae > Azospirillum. The sequence goes on along the minus strand of NZ_BADK01001081.1, from coordinate 11,647 downwards.
AGATCAGTCCGGTTTCCTCGGCCAGCGGAATGAACTCCGCCGGGCTGACCATGCCGCGCACCGGGTGGCGCCAGCGGATCAGCGCCTCCGCCCCGATGGTGCGGTTGCCGACGAGGTCGATCTTCGGCTGGAAATGCAATTCGAACTCGTCACCGCCGCCGGCGCGGCGCAGGTCGCTCTCCAGCCCCAGGGTGAAGCCGGACCGTTCGCGCATCTCGGCGTCATAGAAGACGTATTTGTGCTCCGGATTGCGCTTGGCATGGTACATCGCCAGGTCGGCATTGCGCAGAAGCTGGTCCGCCGTATCTCCGTCGTCGGGGTAGAAGGCGATGCCGATGGACGCACCGCAGAAAAGCTCCTGGTTGTGGACGCTGAAGGGCTCCGACATCGAATAGAGCACCTTCTCCACCAGCCGGGCGCCGGCGGAGCGGTCGGCGGCGTCAGGCGCGACGATCAGGAACTCGTCCCCGCCCAGCCGGCCGACGGTGTCGGTCATGCGGGTGCAGTTGCGCAGGCGCCGCGCCACCAGCTTCAGCAGTTCGTCGCCGGCATGATGGCCCAGCGTGTCGTTCACCTGCTTGAACCGGTTCAGGTCGAGAAAGGCGACCGCCACCTTGCTCTTGCCGCGCTGGGCGCGGGCGATGGCCTCCTCCAGCCTTTCACAGACCAGCCAGCGGTTGGGCAGGTCGGTCAGACGGTCGAAGCTGGCCTGATAGCGGATCTGGTGTTCCTGCGACTTGCGCTGGCTGATGTCGGCGACGGTCAGGACATAATGTTCCAGAACACCGTTCGGGGCGCGCACCGACGTCACGGACAGCGCGGCGGCGAAGGCGTCGCCGGAATGGCGGAAGCTGGTGACCTCGCCCTGCCAGCGCCCGGCCTGGCGCGCGGTGGTCCAGATGGTGTCGATGAACTCCCGTTCATGCGAGCCGGGCGCGAAAAGCACCAGCGGCCGGCGCAACAGTTCCTCGCGCTGGAATCCGGTCATGATTTCATAAGCCGGATTGATGGCCTGAACGGTCAGTTCGGGATCGACGATCAAAATGCCATCGGCAACGCTGTCGAACACGGTGGCGAGCAGCCGGATCTTCTCCTCGTGCTGCTTGCGCTCGGTGATGTCCTGGACGGTGCCTTCGTAATAGCGGATGCGGCCGGTGGTGTCCCGCACGCAACGGGCGCTTTCCGAAATCCAGATGATGGAACCGTCGCGACGGAAGACGCGCGCCTCGAAACTGTGGACGCGGTCCTGTCGCGCCATCAGGTCGGCAAAGGCCTCGCGTTTGCCGGGGTCGACATAAAGCTGGCAGGCGATGTCGGTCAGGTTGTCGATCAGGTCTTCAGGAGAAGCATAGCCGTAAATATCGGCGAGTGCCGGATTGACACGAAGGTAACGGCCGTCGACGGTGGTCTGATAGATTCCCTCGACAGCATTTTCAAAGATGCTGCGGTACTGCTCTTCCGTCTCGTCACTCATTGCACGCGCCTCATCCGACGCCGATCCCGACCCGCCTGGAAACAACATAAGCGCACGACTCAAACAACGATTGTGAAATTGTCCCCTTTCCACAATGCGGGAAAGTAGACGCCGGTTCGACGCGCCCCGTCAAGCGCCATCGCCTATACTGTCTCATAGTGCCAATGGAAAATATAACAAAAAGGTAACGAAACCTCATGTTTGACGGGATCCCTAATCCAGGAAAACAGCCAAACCATTGATTCATAACGATAGACTTCCATCTCTTGGTTAAAATTCTGAAAGACTTGCTGCCTCGTGCCCCGATGGTGGCGAAGGCAGCTTACTTGCAGGCTCTCACCCTTGCGCCTGCACGGTTGTCTGTTTTTTATTCAGGGCAGCTTAGTGTTTGAGCAGTCGTGGTTCTTCACGATGGTGTGCTGGCATCGCCACCGGTCGCAATTCTGCCGGATCGTTGCAATCCGGCGCTTGGCACACGCCATGCATAGTTGTTCGCCGTTCAAGCCAACGGCGGTTTGACCAGCGCGAGCCCAAAGACTGCGGCCCGCACCCAAATCACACGCAGTGCGTCCTCGATGCTTCCGCCCCGCACCGGACCGGTGCCGCGCGGAGAGCCGCCTCCGCTGCGTGCCGTTCCTTCAGCGCTTGTTCCAAGGGGACTCCTCATGTCGTATCTGGTGCCCTCCGAATTCGTCACCAAGATGGTGGATGCCGGCGAATCCAAGATTTTCATGTCCACCCGCGACACGGTCATCCGCGCCTACATGGCCGGGGCGATCCTGGCGCTGGCGGCGGTCTTCGCCGTCACGGTCACCGTCCAGACCGGCTTCCCGATCATCGGCGCCATCCTGTTCCCGGTCGGCTTCTGCATGCTGTATCTGCTGGGCTTCGACCTGCTGACCGGCGTCTTCGTGTTGTCGCCGCTGGCACTGATCGACAGGCGGCCGGGCGTCACCATCGGCGGCGTGCTGCGCAACTGGGGCCTCGTGTTCGTCGGCAATTTCCTCGGCGCGCTGACGGTCGCCGTGATGATGGCGGTGGTCTTCACCTACGGCTTCTCCACCCCGCCGGACAAGGTCGGCACCGTCATCTCCCACATCGGCGAGAACCGGACGCTGGGCTATGCGCAGTATGGCGCGGCCGGCATGCTGACCATCTTCCTGCGCGGCATGCTGTGCAACTGGATGGTCTCCACCGGCGTCGTCGGCGCGATGATCTCCACCTCGGTCAGCGGCAAGGTGATCGCCATGTGGATGCCGATCATGCTGTTCTTCGGCATGACCTTCGAGCATTCGGTGGTGAACATGTTCCTGTTCCCGTCGGCGATGCTGATGGGCGGCAACTTCTCGATCATGGACTATATGATCTGGAACGAGTTGCCGACGGTGCTGGGCAACCTGATCGGCGGCCTGGCCTTCACCGGCCTGACGCTCTACGCCACCCATGTCCGCACCGCGCCGAAGCGCCGCCTGCAGCAGACTGCCCTGCAACCGGCCGAATAAGCCGCCCTACCCGTCCGTCACCCCCGGTCCGCCATGGACCGGGGATTCCTTGAGTGGGCCGGCATCGTGAAAGAGTTGCGGATCTCCATCGGCCAATGTTCCGACAAGGGGCGGAAGGAGTCCAACCAGGACTTCCACGGGGCATTGATCCCAGCCGCTCCATTGCTGGGCATGAAAGGCATTGCGGTAGCCATCGCTGACGGCATCAGCACCAGCGCGGTCAGCCATATCGCCAGCGAATCGGTGGTGAAGAGCTTTCTGACCGACTATTACTGCACCCCGGAAAGCTGGTCGGTGAGGACGGCGGCGCAGCGGGTGCTGGCGGCGACAAATTCCTGGCTGCACGCCCAGAACCGGCGCAGCGAGTACCGCTACGACCAGGACCGCGGCTATGCCTGCACGCTGAGCGCCTTGGTGCTGAAATCGACCACCGCACACCTGTTCCATGTTGGGGATTCCCGCATCTACCGCATCGCCGGCCGGTCGCTGGAACAGCTGACCATCGACCATCGCGTGGTGGTGTCGTCGGAGGTCAGCTATCTCGGCCGGGCGATGGGCGTGGTGCCGCATGTGGAGATCGACTGCCGGGACCTGCCGGTCGAGCCCGGCGATGTCTTCCTGCTGGCGACCGACGGCGTCTATGACCATTTGGATGCCGATTTTTTAATCAGCACATTGGACCGCCACCCTGACGACCTCGATCGCGCGGCGCGGCTCATGGTGGACGAGGCGCTGCGGCGTGGCAGCACGGACAATGCAACGCTCCAGATCGTGCGAATCGACGCGGTTCCCGACGCCGATGCGGGCGACCTGTTCCACCGGCTGTCGGACCTGCCCCTGCCGCCCTTGCTGGAGCCCAGGACCGAGTTCGAGGGCTACCGTATCGTCAGGGAACTTCACGCCAGCAGCCGCAGCCATGTCTATCTGGCCCGGGACGGCGCGGCAGGACCGGCCGTGGTGCTGAAGGTGCCGGCCATCGACCGGCGCGACGACCGACCCCATCTGCGCCGCTTCCTGATGGAGGAGTGGATCGCCCGCCGGCTCAACAGCCCCCATGTGCTGAAGCCGCCGCCGCAAAGCCGTCCGCGTCGCCATCTCTATGTCGTCACCGAATATCTGGAGGGGCAGACCCTGACCCAGTGGATGCGCGATCATCCCAGCCCCGACCTCCCCACGGTGCGCGCCATCGTCGAGCAGATCGGCAAGGGGTTGCAGGCCTTCCACCGGTTGGAGATGCTGCACCAGGACCTGCGGCCCGACAATGTGATGATCGATGGCACCGGCACCGTGAAGATCGTCGATTTCGGATCGGTGCTGGTCCCCGGCATCCTGGAGACCATGCCCGGCGCCGACCGCGGCGAGATTCTCGGCACACTGCAATACACGGCACCGGAATACCTGCTGGGCGAAGGCGGAACGCCGGCGTCGGATCTCTATGCGCTGGGGGTCATCGCCTATCAGATGCTGACCGGCCGCCTGCCCTACGGCGCCGATGCCGCGATGGCCACCACGCGGGCGCGGCAGCGCAAGCTGGTCTACCGCACGGCGCTGAACGACCAGCGGGACATCCCCGCCTGGATCGACACGGTTCTGCGCAAGGCCGTCCATCCGGACCCGGCCAAGCGGTATCAGGAATTGTCGGAGTTCCTCTACGACCTGCGCCATCCGCGCAAGCATGCCGTGGGCACCCGACGTCGGCCGCTGATCGACCGCAACCCGCTGGCCTTCTGGCAGGGGCTGTCGGCGCTGCTGGCCTTGGCCGTGCTGGTCCTGCTGGCCGGCCGCATCTGATCGTCGGCCAGCCGGCAGGGCAGAGCAGTCTCAGCAGGGTGCGGAAAAACCATTTTGCTGCTGCGGTCGGGTTCTTTCCGGCAATCTAGCGTCAAGACCTTGCAAGATACCACCAGTATCTTGCTCCGGCCTTTCCTAATCTTGCCGAAAAGCCCCCTCCCTCGCGACGCAAAAGCCTTTTTCCGCACCCTGTCAGTGCCCGTGGGCGACCTTGGCGCCTTCCTTCAGCTTGAACAGGCGCGAGCAATAGGGGCATTCGACCTGGCCTTCACGGTCCAGCGTCAGATAGACCAGCGGATGGCCCAGCGCGCCGCCGCCGCCGTCGCATCCGACGGTCGAGGTTTCAACAAGGATCGTCTCGGTCGGCTGCATGGCAGTCATCCTCTGTTTTGACAGGCGCGACGGTTCACGCCATCGTGGACACGCCCGCTGTCCGGGCACCCGTTCAGGGTTCCGCGCGCGCGGGCCGGATGATACCCATCGCGCGCCGCGGATCAACGGGGGAAACCACCGGACGCCGGGGCTTTTTCGTCAACCGCAAACTTCATGGTTCAGGATCAATGGCCGCGCCCACCGATACCCCCACGCCCGTCTCGCTCCCGGCCAACGCGGTGGAGCTGCGCGGCCTGACCAAGATCTACCAGCCGACCGGCAAGGCCGGGCCGAAGCATGCGCTGAAGGGCATCGACCTCGCTATTCCGCGCGGGTCGCTGTTCGGGCTGCTCGGCCCCAACGGCGCCGGCAAATCGACGATGATCAACATCCTGGCCGGGCTGGTGAACAAGACCGGTGGAACCGCCAGCATCTGGGGGCATGAGGTGTCGGAGCATCCGCGCCGCGCCCGTGCCTCCATCGGCGTGGTGCCGCAGGAACTGAACATGGACCCCTTCTTCACCCCGCGCGAGATGCTGGAACTTCAGGCCGGCCTCTACGGCGTGCCGAAGAAGGAACGCCGGACCGAGGAACTGCTGGAGGCCGTCGGTCTCGCCGACAAGGCCGATGCCCACGCCCGCTCGCTGTCGGGCGGCATGAAGCGCCGGTTGATGGTGGCGAAGGCGATGGTCCATACCCCGCCGGTGCTGATCCTCGACGAACCGACCGCCGGCGTGGATGTGGAGCTTCGCCGCCAGCTCTGGGAATATGTGCGCCTGCTCAACAAGTCGGGCACCACGGTGCTGCTGACCACCCATTACCTCCAGGAGGCGGAGGAGCTGTGCGACACCATCGCCATCATCAACCACGGACAGGTGGTGGCGTGCGAGCCGAAGACGACGCTGCTGCGCCGCGTCGACAACAAGGCGCTGTGCCTGACGCTGGAGCGCGACCTGACCGCCGCGCCGCCATCGCTGGAGGGCTATACGGTGGAACTGCCGGAACCGCGGCGGATGGTCGTCCGCTACCACCCCAGCCGCCAGCGCGCCGGGGCCATCCTGTCTGCCCTGGCGGCGTCCGGAATTGGGATCGTCGATGTCACGACCGAGGAATCCGATCTTGAAGATATATTTCTCCAACTGACGGGTGGTGCGCACAGCGACACAGGGGTAATCCATGCGGCGTAGCGGATTGGCGGCTGTTCTGGGGTTGGGACTTCTGCTTGGCGGCTGTGCCGCGGATTTCCAGCCGATGGGAACGGCCGTCGTCCAGCCGCAACTGAACGACAAGCTGCTGATCGCCGCCGACGGCTTCGAGCTGCCGATGCGCTCCTGGCTGCCGGCCGACGGCAAGGTGCGGGCCGCGGTGGTGGCCTTGCACGGCTTCAACGACTATTCCAATGCCTTCGACGGTGCCGGTCGCGATTTCGCCGCGGCCGGCATCGCCACCTACGCCTATGACCAGCGTGGTTTCGGCGCCACCCGCGACCGCGGCGTGTGGGCCGGCACGCCCACGCTGGTGAGCGACGCGCGCACCGCGGTGGAGATGGTGCACAAGCGTCATCCCGGCGTGCCGGTCTATTTGTTGGGCGAGAGCATGGGCGGGGCGGTGGTGCTGACCGCGATGACCGGCCCCAACCCGCCCAAGGTCGACGGCACCATCCTGGTCGCCCCCGCCGTCTGGGGCCGGCAGGCGATGGGCTTCTTCCCGCGCGCCGCCCTGTGGATCACCTACAACCTTGTTCCCGGCATGGTGGTGCATCCGCCGAAGGATCTCGACATCCACCCGTCCGACAACATCGCGATGCTGCGGGCGCTGGGCCGCGACCCGATGGTCATCAAGGGTTCCCGCGTCGATGCGCTGGAGGGGCTGACCGATCTGATGGGATCGGCGCTCGACGCCTGCCAGCATCTGCAGACACCCTCGCTGGTGCTCTATGGCGCGCATGAGGAGGTTCTGCCGCCGCGGCCGGTGGAACGCGCGCTGAAGGACTTCGAGACCGGCGGGCGGCACGTCGTCGCCGTCTATCCCGACGGCTACCACATGCTGCTGCGGGATTTGAAGGGCAAGCTGGTGGTCGATGACGTCGTCGCCTGGATCGGCAATCCCAAGATGCCGCTGGCCAGCGGCGCCGACCGCGCACCACGGGCTCTGCTGGCAGCCAAATAGCCTCAGGGCAAACTTTGTCACCCTCCTCGGCGCGATTGCCGGTCGGACGGATTGTTTAAATCCATCGCGACCTGCGGCAATGGCGGAGGGTTGCCATGAGTGAAGTTCCCGCTTCCGACCTGCGCTTGTGCCCGGACGACGTCCAGGCGATGCCGCGGAATTCAGGGTTTCCCCGCTGTGGGTGCGGCTGGGCCTGCTGTTCCGTCCGGCCATTCGTGCGGCGCTGGTGGCATTCCTGGGCTGGGTCAGCGGATTTCCGCTTCCACCTGCCTGAAAGGGGCGGTCAGAGCCAGGGGACCGTTGCAGCCAAAGGTATAGTACCCGTTAGGACCAAAGCAACTCTGCCACTTTCAGCGGTTGAGGGCTAAGGTACCGCATAAGCGGACACCGCCAGTCCCCATTGGCAGTCCCCGTTGGGAGGAACCATGCACAGCGTCGAATCCCAGGTTACCCCGTCCGGCGCCACGCGCGCCGTACCGACCGCTCAGACGACCATGTCCTCTTCCATGGCCCCGACCATGGATGTCCAGGTCATTGCCGACCGTTACGGCTGGACCACCCCGATGGCCCGCTGGTGGATGTCCTTCGCCGCCTGTTCCGTCGGCCAAAAGCCGGACGCGATGATCGACTTCCTCGACAAGACGGTCGGGGGCGTGACGATGATCCGCCGGCGGTGACGCCGGTGCGCCGAGAGAATTGTAAAGAGCGGCCCTTCGGGGCCGCTTTTTCGTTGGGGAAGCTCCGACGGCGATGCCGCCTCCCCTCACACCCCTGGCGGCACGATCCGCCAGATCGCCGCCGGGTTGCGGTTGGGGTCCAGCCAGACATGCTGGAACTTGCCGATCCAGGTGAAGCGGTGGCCGCTGAACAGATCCTCGACCTGGACATGGGCACCGTCCGGCAGGCCCAGTTCCCACAGCGGCACCTCGATGGTCCCGCCATGGCCGTTGTGGGGATCGAGATTCACCGCGATCAGGATCACATTGTCCTTCGCCGCCGTCATCTTGCCGTACAGCACGATGTTGTCGTCGAAGGCGTTGTAGAAGCGCAGGTTGGTGAACTGCTGCAACGCCGGGTTCTCGCGGCGGATGCGGTTGATGGCAGTGACGTAATCGCGGATGTTGCCGGGCTTGTTCCAGTCCCAGTGGCGGATCTCATACTTCTCTGAATGATTGTATTCCTCCTTGCCGGGATAAGCCTCCGCCTCGCACAGCAGATAGGGACCGTAGAGGCCATAGACGCCGGCCAGCGTCGCCGCCAGAACCGCCCGCATCATGTGCGCCGGCCGCCCACCCTGGGTCAGGATCGGCGGAAGGATGTCGGGGGTGTTGGCGAAGAAGTTCGGCCGCATATACTCGCGCGATTCACCCTGCGTCAGCTCGGTCAGATACTCGGTCAGCTCCGGCTTGGTGGTGCGCCAGGTGAAGTAGCTGTAGGACTGGGTGAAGCCGACCTTGGCCAGCCGCTTCATCAGCTTGGGCCGGGTGAAGGCCTCGGCCAGGAACAGGGCGTCGGGGTAGCGGTCCTGCACCTCGCGGATCATCCATTCCCAGAAGGGGAAGGGCTTGGTATGCGGGTTGTCGACGCGGAAGATGCGCACCCCTTCCCGGCACCACATCAGCACCACGTCGCGCAGCGCATACCACAGGCCGGGATAGGACTGGCGGTAGAAGCTGACATTGACGATGTCCTGGTACTTCTTCGGCGGATTCTCGGCATAGCGGATGGTGCCATCCGGCCGCCAGTAGAACCAGTGCGGATGCTCCTTCACCCAGGGATGGTCGGGCGAGCACTGGACGGCGAAGTCCAGCGCGATCTCGATGCCATGACGCTTGGCCTCGCGGACCAGACGGCGGAAGCTGTCGAAATCGCCGATCATCGGGTCGATGGCGTCGTGCCCGCCCTCCTCGGCACCGATTGCGTAGGGCACGCCGGGATCGTCGGGGCCAGGATTCAGCGTGTTGTTCCTGCCCTTGCGGAAGGCACGGCCGATGGGATGGATCGGCGGGAAATACAGCACGTCGAAGCCCATGTCGCGGACCATGGGCAGCAGGTTCACCACGTCGTCGAAAGTACCCGGCCGCGACGGATCGGGCGAGGCCGAGCGCGGGAAGATCTCGAACCAGGCCGAGTAGGCGCCGGCAGTGCGGTCGACATAGACCTCCAGCTCGCGCACATAGCGCGACTTGTACTGCCGCTCGCCATACTGCTTCATGACCCGGCGCGGCTCGTCCGACAGGGCATAGTCGATGGCCTCGCGGCCGGACAGCGCCTGCATCCGCTCGATCACCGCCTGGAGCGCTGCGCGCCCGTCACCATGGTTCAGGTCCAGCGCCTGTTCGACGAAGCGGCGGCCCTCCACCAGTTCCAGATCGATGACCATGCCGGCATCGACCTTTTTCTTGAAATCGGCAAGCCAGCTTTCCCAGACGTCGCGCCACGCCTCGATGCTGTAGGTGTAGCGGGCGTTGCGGGTCAGCGGCACGCGGCCGACCCAGCGGTCGTTCTCGTGCAGGCGCATCGGCGCCTCGCTCCAGTCTTCGTCGCCGTCCGCCTTGTACATGACGGAGGCGGCGAGCACGAAGGTGCCGTCGGTGTAGATATCGGCCCAAACCTCCATCACGTCGCCGACCGCGCGCTTGATGGCGAAGCGGCCACCGTCCAATTCCGGATAGACGTTCTCGATGGTCATGCGGCCGGCGGCGATGGAGTCCATCCATTCCCGCTCCTCGACGTCGTGCAGCTCGACCGGATGGCTCCGGGCGGCGCGGGCGCGGAAGACGCGCAGTTCCATCGGACGCAGCGTCATCGCCGCACCCGGTTCCATCGCCAGCGGCTCGGCCTCCGGCGTCACATCCTCGAACGCCTCATAGGTGCCGCCGGTGGCTGCCAGGATCGGGCCGACATCCAGATTGTGCGTCCGGTTCTCGTCCGGGTTCAGCACCAGGATGGCGCAGGCGTCGGGCTGGTCGAGCGCCGCGCCGTCCACCTGCCGGATCAGCCCCAGCACCGGGCTGTGCGGGGAGGTGACGCGGCGCTGCGGACCCTCGACGTTCAAGGCCGGGGTGGCGGCCTTCATGGCGTTGACGGCGCCGATGAAGCCGGTCAGGTCCAGCTTCGGCTCTTCCCAGTCGGCCGGGCCGGTGCGCACCACGTCCAGCTTGCGGGTGAAGCCGTATTCGAAGCCGACCGGCATCATCACGCCGGTGGAGAAGCTTGCAGCGAACAGGTAGTGCATCTTCAGCTGGGCGGCGAGCCGCACCGCGTCCTGGCTGCCGACCTCCGCCGCCAGCCGGTCGGTGTCGTGGCTTTCCGGGAAGGCGATGGACGGTGCGATCCAGCGGAACTCCTCATACTGGTCCAGCAGCCAGTCGGCCTTGAAGTCCCACCATTTGGCGCTGTTGAACAGGAAGTCGAAGCCGGCGCCGCACAGCTCGCGCACCTGCTCCACGGTGCAGCCCAGCGTCTCGGCGAAGAACTTCACCTCCGGGTTCACGGTGTGGGCGGCCTCGATCAGGCTCTTCCACACCTCGGCCGGCACCTGATAGGCGGCGTCGCAGCGGAAGCCCCGCACACCCAGCCCGATGTAATGGAGCAGATAGTCGGACCAGTAGCCGACCAGCCCGGCCCGCGACTCCGCCCGGTCATAGTCGAGCGAGGCGAGATCGCCCCATACCGTGACATGGGCGGTGTCGTTGGGATCGACCGCACCAGGGCGGTGGAGGTCGCCATCCGCGCCGCGCTTGTACCAGTCGGGATGGCGGTCGACCAACAGGGCGTCGCGGGAGGTGTGGTTGATGACGAAATCCATCATCACCGACTGGCCATGCGCCCCGGCGTCCGCCGTGAAGCGGCGCAGAATCTCGTCGTCGCTCTCATGCGACCCGCCGCGCAAGGCGTCGTGCAGCCGGTAGGGGTCCTTCACGGCATAGAGGCTGCCGGAGAATCCGGGCTGGTGGATCGGGTTCAGGAAGATCCAGTCGAATCCCATCCCCTGGATCCGCGGCAGGTGCCCGGCCCAATCGCGGACGGGTCCGACCAGGGTCGGAAACAGGTTGTAGATGCGCGGTCCGACGATGCTCATGGAACCCCCTTCCTTGGCCCTGCTTCTCCGTTGACAGCCTGCCGCTCCCCGTTGTGGGATCGACGAAGCGGCATCGGTGCTGTTCCCCTCAAGGGCGTGCCGGCGCCGACAAACCGGGCCGACACCATGCCCCCGCCGGACAACCCGCCGGGGCGGTGAAGGTTCCACCACCCTGTTGTCACCCCGCGATCACATCACCAGCACAGGATGCAGCGCATGGCCGAGAAGTCCGGCAAGGTCTCGAAAATCCGCCTC
>NZ_BADK01001082.1 GCF_000333595.1 Azospirillum sp. B506 | reverse complement strand
CAGATCGGCCAGATCCTGCGCGACCACGACCCGAAGCTGCTGGACCCCGGCGCGCTCGCCCGCCAGAGCGCGGCGGTCCAAGGGCTGACCGTGCTGGAACGGCTGCTGTTCGACGACGGCGTCACCGCCGACGGCTTCACCGGCAGCGACGCCAGGCAGTACCGTGCGAAGCTCGCCGTCGCCGCAGCCCGCAACATCCTGACCATCGCCACCGAAGCGCGCGACGGCTGGAAGGACCTGGAGGCGCCGCTCGCCGCCGGGCAGGCGACGGTGCTCGGCCCCACCGCGTCGGAGGCGGTCAACACGCTCTATTCCGCGGCCATCACTGCCATGCAGGTGGTGATCGACCAGAAGCTGATGGCGCCGCTCGGCAGCAGCATCGAGGATGCCAAGCCGGCGGTGGTGGAGGCGCTGCGCAGCGGCCGGTCGCTGCGGAACGTCGTGCTGAACCTGGAGGGGCTGCGCGCCCTGCTGATGGGCCAGCATGGCGGGCCGGGTTTCGTCTCGCTGCTGCCGGCCAACGACGACGGCGCCACCGCCAAACAGGCCATCGACGAGAGCTTCGCCGCTGCGATCAGCGCGGTGGAGGCGATCCCCGGCCCGCTGAACAAGGCGGTGACCGACCCCGCCGCCCGCAAGAAGACCGAGAGCGCCTTGCGGCTGGTCAAGGCGGCGCGGGTCGAGATGCTGGGCACGCTGGCCCCGCTGCTGGACATCACGCTGGGCTTCAACGAACTGGACGGCGACTGACCATGGCTGTTGATCGCAGGAACATCCTGGGGCTGCTGGCCGGGCGAAGCATCGGCGGACGGCTGGTGGGGGGACGCATCGTCGGCGGACTGCTGGCGGTGCTGAGCGGCAAGGCCCATGCCGCCGAGGCCGGCACGCTCTACCTCAACGCCTATGCCACCGCCGGAACGGAGCCGAGCTATGGCGTCGCGGCGCTGGACCGGACCGGCAAGGTGCTGTTCACCACCGCCACGCCGGGACGCGCCCATGGCATCGTCCCGCGGCCCGGCATGGCGGAGGCTGCCGTCTTCGCCCGCCGGCCCGGCCGCTGGTTCCAGACCCTGTCGCTCGCCGACGGCACTCCCGGCCCGGTGGTACGGGCGCCGGACGACCGCCGCTTCACCGGCCATGGCGACTATTCCGCCGACGGCCGCATCCTCTATGTCGCGGAGGATGACGTTCCGCGCGAGGAGGGCGCCATCGGCGTCTATGACGCCACCGACAAGTACCGCCGCATCGGCGTCCTCCCCACCCATGGGCTGGGACCGCACGAACTGATCCTGATGCGCGACGGCACGACGCTGGCCGTCGCCAACGGTGGCGTCATCACCCACCCCGACACCGGGCGGGCCAAGCTGAACCTTGACAGCATGGACAGCTCGCTGACCTATGTCGAGGCGGCGACCGGCAAGCTGCTCGACAAGGTGCGGCTGCCGGAAGAACACGCGAATCTCGGCATGCGTCACATCGCCCTGCTGGACGACGGCGGGATTGCCTTCGGCGTGCAGGACGAGCGGCCCATCGGCATGCTCCAGCCCCTGACTGGCGCCCACCGCCCCGGCAGCGGCGCCATCCGCCTGTTCGGCGCGCCGGAGGATGTACTGTCGCGGATGCAGGGCTATATCGGCAGCGTGGCGTCCGATGGCCGCACGGTGGCCGCCAGTTCGCCGATGGGCGGGATCATCGGGCTGTGGAACGCGGCGGACGGTGCATGGCTCGGTTCCACCGCGCTGGCCGACGGCTGCGGCCTTGCGCCGAACGGCGAAGGCTATCTGGCAACCAGCGGGCTCGGCGTGATCGAGCCGGTCTCGGCGAGTGCCGAGGCGGGGCCGGAGCGCAAGGCGCCGGCCTTCCGCTGGGACAACCACCTGACGCGGCGGGTGGCCTGACGCAAGGCGTCGAAGGATGGGGGCACCGCCCCCACCCATTCAGCCCCTACTCAATCAGCGCCGCCGCATGGTGGCGCAGATGGTCCTCGATGAATGTGCTGATGAAGAAATAGCTGTGGTCGTAGCCCGGCTGCATCCGCAGCGTCACCGGGTGTCCGACCGCCTCCGCCGCGGCGACGAGCGCCTCAGGCTTCAGCTGCGCCTCCAGGAAGCCGTCGCGGTCGCCCTGGTCGATCAGGATGGGCAACCGCTCGGTCGCCGTCCGGATCAGCGCACAGGCGTCCCACTCCAGCCAGCGGTCACGATCCGGCCCCAGATAGCGGCCGAAGGCCTTCTCGCCCCAGGGCACCGCCGCCGGGTTGACGATGGGGGCGAAGGCCGACACCGCCTTGTAGAAACCGGGATGCTTCAGCGCGCAGACCAGCGCGCCATGCCCGCCCATCGAATGGCCGGCGATGGATCGGCGGTCGGTGACCGGGAAATTCGCCTCGATCAGCGCCGGCAGCTCCCGCGTCACATAATCGTGCATGCGGTAGTAGCCGGCCCACGGCTCCTCTGTCGCGTCGACATAGAATCCGGCACCGAGCCCGAAATCCCAGGCGCCGTCGGGATCGCCCGGCACCCCCTCCCCGCGCGGGCTGGTGTCGGGGGCGACGATGGCCAGCCCCAGTTCCGCCGCAACGCGAAAGGCACCGGCCTTCTGGGTAAAGTTCTCATCGGTGCAGGTCAGGCCGGACAGCCAGTAGAACACCGGCACCTTGGCGCCGGACTCCACCTGTGGCGGCAGGAAGACCGCGAAAGTCATCTCGCAGTTCACCGCCGACGACTGGTGCCGCACCCGCTTCAACCGGCCGCCGAAGACGCGGGTTTCCGACAGGGTGGTGAGAGGGTCGGTCATGCAAGCGCCTTTTGAAGAGAAACGATGGCTGGAAGGCTCCCTCTCCTCGGGCCGGAGGAGAGGGAGTCCGGCTCGTCACTGGTTGTAGAGGATGACCGAGCGGATGCTCTTCCCCTCATGCATCAGGTCGAAGGCGTGGTTGATGTCCTCCAGCCCCATGGTGTGGGTGATGAAGGTGTCCAGCTCGAACTCGCCGCGCAGGTAGCGCTCCACATATTCCGGCAGCTCCGAGCGGCCCTTGACGCCGCCGAAGGCCGACCCGCGCCAGACGCGGCCGGTGACCAGCTGGAACGGACGGGTGGAGATCTCCTCGCCGGCACCGGCGACGCCGATGATGACCGACTCGCCCCAGCCCTTGTGGCAGCACTCCAGGGCGGCGCGCATGACCTTCACATTGCCGATGCACTCGAAGCTGTAATCGACGCCGCCGTCGGTCAGCTCGACCAGCACGTCCTGGATCGGGCGGTCGTAGTCCATCGGGTTGATGACGTCGGTGGCGCCCAGCTGCTTGGCGATCTCGAACTTCGAGGGGTTGATGTCGACGCCGATGATGCGGCTGGCCTTCGCCATGGTGGCGCCGATGATCGCCGACAGGCCGATGCCGCCGAGGCCGAAGATGGCGACGGTCGAGCCCGGCTCCACCTTCGCCGTGTTCATTACCGCACCCATGCCGGTGGTGACGCCGCAGCCCAGCAGGCAGACCTTCTCCAGCGGCGCCGCCTTGTTGATCTTGGCGAGCGCGATCTCCGGCAGCACCGTGTATTCGGAGAAGGTCGAGGTGCCCATATAGTGGGCGATCTCCTTGCCTTTCAGCGAGAAGCGGCTGGTGCCGTCCGGCATCAGACCCTTGCCCTGGGTGGCGCGGATCGCCTGGCACAGGTTGGTCTTGCCGGACAGGCAGAATTTGCACTTGCCGCATTCCGGCGTGTAGAGCGGGATGACGTGGTCGCCGACCTCGACGGAGGTCACGCCGGGGCCGACCTCCACCACCACGCCGCCGCCCTCATGGCCGAGGATGCAGGGGAACACACCTTCAGAGTCCTTGCCGGACAGGGTGTAGGCATCGGTGTGGCAGACGCCGGTGGCGACGATGCGGACCATCACCTCGCCGGCCTTGGGCGCCGCGACCTCGACCTCTTCGATCTCCAGCGGACGGTTGGCTTCCCAGGCGACGGCGGCGCGTGACAGGACCATGTGGGTTTCCTTCCCCAAATCGGTTTCGCCAATGCGAATTGGCATTTGATTTCCGCAGTGTAGACCGCGACCGGTCATTGTCAGAACGGCGATTTCGGGAATAGATTTTTGCCGTATGGGGATAATGGCCGGAAGGCCCTGGGCGAAAGCCCCCAGGAGAAGAGCATGAGCGGCTGGGACGGCATCGACGAATTCGTGGCGGTGGCGGAAACCGGCAGCTTCTCGCGCGCGGCGGAGCGTCTGCGCGTCTCCTCCTCCCATGTCAGCCGCAGCGTGGCACGGCTGGAGGACCGGTTGCAGGCCCGCCTGTTCTACCGCACCACCCGCAAGGTCAGCCTGACCGAGAGCGGCCGCACCTTCCTGGCGCGCTGCCTGCGGCTGGCGGAACAGCGCGACGACGCTTTCCTGGCGGTCGGCGCCCTGCAGGGAGGCAGCGACAGCGAGGTGAAGGGGGTGCTGCGCATGACCTGCGCCACCGCCTATGGCGAGCAGTTCATCATGCCGCTGATCAACGACCTGATGGAGCGCCACCCGCAGCTGAGCATCGAGGTGGAACTGACAAACCGGCAGCTTGATCTGGTGCAGGAAGGCTATGATCTGGCGATCAGGCTCGGCCGGCTCAGCGAATCGAGCCTGGTGGCGACGCGCATCGCGCCGCGCGCGATGCATCTGTGCGCAGCCCCTGCCTATCTGGAACGCCACGGCACGCCCGACAGCCTGACCAGCCTCGGCACCCACCAGTGCCTGATCGGCACCTCCGACCATTGGCTGTTCGACGACAACGGCGAGGATTGGCTGTTCCGACCGCGCGGCCGCTGGCGCTGCAACAGCGGCTTCTCGGTGCTGGACGCGGCACTGCGTGGCTTCGGGTTGTGCCAGCTGCCAGATTACTATGTGCGCGGTCCGGTGGCCGAGGGGCGGCTGGTTTCCCTGCTGGACCGCCATCGTCCGCCCAACACGGCGGTCTGGGCGGTCTATCCACAGAAGCGCCATGTGCCGGCCAAGGTGCATGCGGCGATCCGGCACCTGAAGGACGGGCTGGCGCGGCGGCCGGAATACCGGTGACAGCTCCCCTCTCCGGGCCGGCCCGTCAGCCGTGATGGCGCAGATAGGCGCGCGGGTCGCACTCCTCCCCCAGCGCCATGGCGCGGGCGCGGTGGATGTGCTGGATCAGGACGTCGCGGAATTCCTGCGCCGTCAGGTCGCTCCATTCCGGCGTTTCGCCGGCGAATGTCATCTGGGCGGCGGTCGCCTCGAACAGGCGCAGCCATTCGTCCGCCTTGCCGGCCGGGTTCTCGTCCTTGCGGAACATCTCCGCCATCATCTTGGTCATCAGCGTGCCAAGGGCCAGCAGGTTCACATGCAGCAGCATGTTGCCCAGCATCACGTCGGGCTTTTCGTCGAGCATGGATCGGTCACTCCGGGCGATGTCATGATCGATCACACGGGCGATGCCGCAAAAGCTGGCGGGGAATCCTTCGCAAAATGATTCTGCGCCAAAAAAAGAAGGCCCTTCCCCGCGGGACGCGGAGAAGGGCCAGGGTCGGGAGGACGCCCGAGAGGAAAAAGGGAAAGAGGATCAGGCGTGCACGCCGGCTCCCTGCACCGCCGGCTTCGGTGCCGCCACGGCAGCGACCGGCTTTTTCAGGATGCGCAGGGCGACGGCGGTCACCACCGTGCCGACCACCAGCGCCACCACATAGCCCAGCAGATGCGTCACCGCGTTGGGGATCGGCAGGACGAAGATGCCGCCATGCGGCACCTTCAACTCGGCACCCACCGCCATCGACAGCGCACCGGTCAGCGCACCGCCGATCATCAGCGACGGGATGACGCGCAGCGGATCGCGGGCGGCGAAGGGAATGGCGCCCTCGGTGATGAAGGCGATGCCCAGGACCGCGGCGGCGTTGCCGGCTTCGCGCTCCTCAGGCGTGAAGCGGTCGGCGAACAGCTTGGTGGCGAGCGCCAGACCCAGCGGCGGCACCATGCCGGCGGCCATGGCGGCGGCCATCGGGGTGTAGACCTGGCTGGCGATCAGGCCGGTGGAGAAGGCGTAGGCCGCCTTGTTGACCGGACCGCCCATGTCGAAGGCCATCATCGCCCCGATCAGCAGGCCGAGCAGGATGGCGCTGCTGCCCTGCATGCCCTTCAGCCAGGCGCTCATCCAGGCCAGCGCCTCGGCGACCGGGGTGCCGACAACATAGATCATCAGCAGGCCGGTCAGCAGCGAACCCAGCAGCGGCAGGATCAGCACCGGCTTCAGCCCTTCCAGGTTGCGGTGCAGCTTGATGTTCCGGTTCAGGAAAGCGGTGCCGTAGCCGGCGATGAAGCCGGCGACGATGCCGCCAAGGAAGCCGGCGCCGATGCTGCCGGCCAGCATGCCGCCCACCATGCCGGGGGCGATGCCGGGACGGTCGGCGATGGAATAGGCGATGTAACCGGCCAGCGCCGGCACCATCAGGGCGAAGGCGCCCTTGGCGCCGATCTGGAACAGGGCATAGCCCAGCGTGCCGGCATTGGATTCCTCATAGACATAGATGCCGCCCAGCGCGAAGGCGAGCGCGATCAGCAGTCCGCCCGTCACCACGAAGGGCAGCATGAAGGACACGCCGGTCATCAGATGCTTGTAGGGGCCGGTGCGCTGGGCCGAACGCTCGGCCTTGCCGGCGGCGACCGCATCGGCAAGCGGGACGGCGGCACCATGCACCTTCGCCTCGGCCAGGGCGCGGTTCACCAGCGCCTTGCCGTCGTTGATGGCGGGCTTGGTGCCGCTGAGGAACACGCGCTTGCCGGCGAAGCGGGACAGGTCGATCTGGGTGTCGGCGGCGATCAGCACGAGGTCGGCCTCGCGGATCTCCTCGTCCGTCAAGGTATCGCGTGCGCCAACGGACCCCTGGGTCTCCACCCGGACCTTGTGGCCCAGTGCGGTCGCCGCCTGCTGGATGCCCTCGGCCGCCATGAAGGTATGGGCGATGCCCGTAGGACAGGAGGTGATGGCGACGATCCGCCGGGAGGTCGCCGCCGCCGGAGCGGCAGCGCTGACCGCCCGCTCCAGCACGGCGCCGGGATTGCCCAGAACCTCGTCCAGCGACGCGGTGCTGCGCTTCAGCGCGACAAAGCGGCCGTCATCGAAGTCGCCGCTGCCAACGAGGATCACCCGGTCGGCCGAGGATTGCGCCACCGCGTCGATGGGTGACTGGATGCCGAGGCTGGTGCGGATTTCCACCTGGATGAGGTGATCGGCCTTCGCCGCCGCCTTGCGCAGGGCTTCGGCCGCCAGAACGGCCTGTGTGGTGAGGTCTCCCGCCGCGATCACGGCCAACAGGTTTGCCATTGTTTCCTCCTGGCGGGTTTGATCCCGCGCCTGTCACTGTGTTGAACTCAGTCCGATACCATCGGCAAAGTCAGTCAAGTCCGGTCAGCGTCACCTGGGCAGCAAGCGACCGCACGGTCGCCGGGTCCGGCAAATTGGGGCCGAAGCAGCCGAGCTTGGCGGCGGCGAAGGCCACCGACAGCCGGGCGACATCCTCCAGCCCGCCATCCTGCTGGAAGGCGGCGATCAGACCTGCGACCATGGCGTCGCCCGCCCCGACGGTGCTCAGCGCCTGGACCGGCGGAAGCCGGCCACGCAGGGCGCGCGTTCCATCGACGAACAGCGCGCCATCCGCCCCCAAGGACACCACCACCACCGATACGCCGCGCTGCTGCAGTTCGCGGGCGGCGTCCAGCAGGTCGGCGTCGGTCGGCAACGGCCGGCCGGCCCAATCCTCCAGTTCGTGCCGATTGGGCTTGATGCAGTGGGGCAAGGCACCGGTGGAGGCCAGTGCCGCCGCCAGCGGCGCCCCGCTGCTGTCCAGCACGACACGGGCACCCGCCGCCGTGAAATCGGCGGTCAGAGTGCCATAGGCATCGACGGGCAGACCCTCGGGCAGGCTGCCGGCAAGCAGGACCGGCGTTCCCGGCCAGACCAGTTGCCGCACGGTCTCCCGCACCCGGTCGAGCGCGCCCTCATCGGCACTCAGGCCCGGCAGGTTGATGTCCGTGGTGTCGTTGGCCGAGAGATCGGCGATCTTGATGTTGACGCGCGTCTCACCCGGAAGCCGCAGGAAGGCGTCGGCGATGCCCTTGCCCTGGAACAGAGCCTCGAAGGGCGCGGCGTTTGCGCTGCCGAGCAGGCCGGCGGCGATCACCGGCAGGCCCCAGTCGGCCAGGCAGCTGGCAACGTTCACGCCCTTGCCGCCGGCATTGTGACGCACCGCCTTGGCGCGGTGCACGCTGCCGGGTTTCAGCGCCTCGACCGTGATCGTCTGGTCGATGGCCGGGTTCAGCGTGACGGTGACGACCGACCTCATGGCGGGTTTCGTCATGACGCTTCCCCCTCCAGGGCACGGACCTCGTCGGAGGACTCGCAGTCCAGCGCCCGCTGGGCCAGCGCCCGCAGACCGGCGAGGTCGCTGCCGCGCAGCTTGTCCTTGACGCCGGGGATGTCGCGCGGGGTCATCGACAGTTCGCGGACACCGAGACCGGCCAGCAGGGCGGCGCCGAACGGATCGCCGGCGATGCCGCCGCAGACGCCGACCCAGCGGCCGTGCTTTTCCGCCCCTTCCACCGTCAGGCGGATCAGGCGCAGCACCGACGGGTGCAGGCTGTCGGCCTCCGCCGCCAATTCGGGATGCTGGCGGTCGATGGCCAGCGCGTACTGCGTCAGGTCGTTTGTGCCGATGGAGAAGAAATCGACATGGCGGGCCAGCACATCGGCCTGGATGGCTGCGGCCGGCACCTCGACCATGATGCCCAGCGGCACCGCCGGAGCCTCCAGCTCCGCCCGGATGCGATCGCAGACGGCACGCAAGGTTTCGATCTCGCGCAGCGTGGTGATCATCGGGAACATGATCAGCAGCGCGCCCGGCTTGGCATTCTTGGCAGCGCGGTAGAGGGCGCGCAGCTGCGGTTCCAGCAGTTCGGGATGGCGCAGCAGCAGGCGGGCGCCGCGCACGCCGAGGAACGGGTTCTCCTCATGCGGCAAGTGCAGGTGCGGCACCTGCTTGTCGCCGCCGATGTCGAGCGCGCGGACGATCAGTGGCCGGCCGTCCAGCGCCTCCAGCATGGCGCGGTAGGTCTCGTACTGCTCCTCCTCGCTGGGAGCGTCGCCGCGCTCCAGGAACAGGAACTCGGTGCGCATCAGCCCGACGCCCTCGCCACCCTGCGACAGGGCCATCGCCACCTGATCGGGGCGGTTGACGTTGGCACCGATCTCCACCGTATGGCCGTCGCGGGTGCGGGCGGGCAGGCTGCGCCGCTCCTCCTGCTGGGCCTTCTTGATGCGCTGCTCCTCGATCCAGCCATGGGCGGCGGCGAGGTCGGCCTCCGTCGGGTCGAGATAGAGGCGGCCGGACTGGCCGTCGAGGATCGCCGTGGTGCCGTTGGCGAGTTCGGTCAACGCCCCGCCGCCGGCCACCATCGCCGGGAGCCCCAGCGTGCGCGCCAGGATCGCGGTGTGGGAGGTCGGACCGCCCTGCGCCGTCGCCAGACCGATGACGCGGCCCATGTCGAGAGCCGCGGTATCGGACGGCGACAGGTCGTCGGCGACCAGGATGCAGGGGGTGCCCGGCAGGTCGCGGATGGAGCCGCTGCGCAGGTCCGGATCGATGCGGGTCAGCACCCGGCGTCCGACATCGCGCAGGTCTGCGGCGCGGCCGGCAAGCACCGGGTTGGGGTTGGCAGCCAACCGGACGGCGCTGCGCTCCACCGCCTCGTTCCACGACCAGCCGGGGCCATGCCCTTCCACCATCAGCTGGCAGGCCAGGGTGATGACGTCGGTGTCGTTCAGCAGCTCCGCCTGGGCAGCGAAGATGCCGGCCTCGGCCGGACCCAGACGGCGGGCGGTGTCGTCGGCCAGCGCCTTCAACTGCTGGCGGGTCAGGTTCAGCGCCTCGTGCAGGCGGTTGCCGCCGTCCAGCAGCGGAACCGGACGGTCGGGAACGGTCAGGTCGGCCTTCGGCATCACATGGACGGGACCGATGGCGAGGCCGGGGCTGGCGCCGATGCCGGCGACCACCGGCATCTCCCGACCTGCGGAAACCGGCGGCGTCCAGCCCTGCACCACCGCCTTCGCCTTGCGCGCAGCGGCGGCCGCATCGGCTTTCTCCCGTGCGCTGAGGCCGGTGATGGTGGCGCGCAACCGGTTCAGCACGGCGCGCGCGTCGGGACCGTCGGCCGACACCGCGATGCGGTCGCCAGGACGCAATCCCAGTTGCAGCAGAGCCACCAGCGTCTTGCCGTCGGCGGTCTCCTGGCCATGGCGCACGCGAACCCGGCCGGATGCGGAACGGGCGGCCTCCACCCAGGCGGCGGCGGGACGGGCATGCAGGCCGGTGGGGTAATCGACCACCCACTCGAAGCTCTCGGCGAGATCGCCGGCTTCGGTGGCGGGCGTGGCCGGTGCCGCGCTTTCATCCGACAGGGCAGCGACGAGGTCGGCGGTGTCGCCGGTGGTGAACAGGGCATTCAACCGCGCCTCGTCCTGCATCAGACGGGTCAGGCGGCGGAGGATGGCGATGTGGGCATCGGACTGCGCGGCGATGGCGACGACCAGCCGGGCGGTCTGCCCATCGTTCCAGACCACGCCGTCCGGCACCTGGAGAATCGCGATGCCGTTGCGGCGGACCAGATTGCGGTCGTCCACCATGCCATGCGGGATGGCGACACCATGGCCGAGGAAGGTGTTCGCCACCGTTTCACGCCGGATCATGCTGTCGGCATAGGCTGGGTCGATGCAGCCCGCGGCGATCAGAAGCTGCGCCGCCTCGCGGATCGCCGCTTCCTTCCCGGCCGGGGCGGCGCCCAGGCGGATCAGATCGGGGGGAAGGCTCAAGGGATGCGTGTCGGTGGCCATGGCGACCGTCTCCTCCGCGGGTTCTTGTCTGTCCTGTTGCAGATAGTGAAAACGATTACAGTTCTGCTGTCAACGCTTGTGCGTGCAGC
>NZ_BADK01001083.1 GCF_000333595.1 Azospirillum sp. B506 | reverse complement strand
TCAGGGGCGGGAGGAGGGGCAGAGCGGATCAGAGCAGTCAGAGCAGGTCGAGGACCGACTCCGGCGGGCGGCCGACGCGGGCGCGGTCGCCCTGACCACGATGGGGCGCTCGATGGCGGCCGGGTTGGCGGACAGGGCGGCGACCAGCGCCTCTCCATCCAGATCCTTCGCGATGCCGGCTTCCGCCGCCTCCTTGGCGCGGGTGATGTCGCGCGGCCCTTTACCCAGCTTGGCGAGCAGGACCGACAGCTCCGCCGGGCTGGGCGGAGTCTTCAGATAGTCGATCACCGCCGGCTCGACGCCGCGGGAGCGCAGAAGCTCCAGCGTCTGGCGCGATTTGCTGCAACGCGGGTTGTGATAGATCGTCACGTCGCTCATGACAGGGGTTCCGGATTTGAAGAGCGGTCAAACAGATACACCCAACCCGCGTTGCGCGCCAATCCGGCATGCGGAAACGGACGCCGCGGCGCAACATCCCTCAGGTGACAAGGGCCGGCTTTGGTATTATTTTGCGCGCTCGCTTTTCCGAAGGCTCCATACGCGCCGTATCCCGGTGGGCGGGCCTTTCGGAACAGAACCGATGCCCAGATATGGAAGCCGGCCGTGACCAAGCTCTCGCTCTCCAAGGACAAGATCAACATCCTTCTGCTGGAAGGTGTCCACGACAACGCCATCGACGAGCTGGCCCGCGGCGGTTACGCCTCCGTCGAGCGGCTGCCGCGCGCGCTGGACGAGTCCGAGCTGCTGGAGCGCATCGGCTCGGTCCACATCCTGGGCATCCGTTCGCGCACCCACCTGACCGCCAAGGTGTTCGAGGCGGCGCAGAAGCTGATCACCGTCGGCTGCTTCTGCATCGGCACCAACCAGGTCGACCTGAAGGCGGCGCGGCGCCACGGCATTCCGGTGTTCAACGCCCCCTATTCCAACACCCGGTCGGTGGCGGAGCTGGTGATCGGCGAGATCATCATGCTGATGCGCGGCATCTTCGAGAAGTCGCAGCTGGTGCATGGCGGCGGCTGGATGAAGTCGGCGAAGGACTCTTACGAGATCCGCGGCAAGACGCTGGGCATCGTCGGTTACGGCCATATCGGCACCCAGGTGTCGATCCTGGCCGAGGCGATGGGCATGCAGGTCCGCTTCTACGACACCGTGCGCAAGCTGGCGCTTGGCAACGCGCGGGCCTGCGACTCGCTGGAGGAGCTGCTGTCGATCTCCGACGTGGTGACCCTGCACGTGCCGGACACCCCGCAGACCCGCAACATGATCGGCGAACGTGAGCTGGCCGCCATGAAGAAGGGCAGCCATCTGATCAATGCCGCCCGCGGGCAGGTGGTGGACATCGAGGCGCTGGCCGCCGCGATGTCCTCCGGCCACGTCCTGGGCGCCGCCATCGACGTCTTCCCGGTCGAGCCCGGCTCGGACAAGGACGAGTTCCAGAGCGCGCTGCGCGGCATCAAGACCGCCATCCTGACGCCGCACATCGGCGGCTCGACGATGGAGGCCCAGGCCAACATCGGCACCGAGGTGGCGCAGAAGCTGATCGAGTATTCGGACAACGGCTCCACCGTCGGTGCGGTGAA
>NZ_BADK01001084.1 GCF_000333595.1 Azospirillum sp. B506 | reverse complement strand
GGGTTTGTTTCCGGATGAGACCGGCGAATGCTGGACTTGGCGAAACCGGGATGTGCGGGCGCCGAAGAACATCACCATGGGGCGCAGAACCGACGAGCGGCGCGGGAAGGTGGACCTCAGGGTTGCCGAATAGGAGGCGTTCGAGCGGTCGGGGGCCTTTGCCGGTGCTGCTCCGCCGGTTCTGCGCCATGCGCGCCGCCGATCGAACCGGCAGCGGCCTGCCAGGCGCGATCATGACGTCCGACCGATGCCGGCGCGGCGACGCCGCAGCGTTCGGGCAACGCCATGCGCCAGACGCATTGCGCACAATCGAGTAGCGCACAATCAAAATGATTGCGCGCAATCGAATTGTGCGCGATAGTCTCTCTCACGAGATCGACGGGCACCGGCTCGTACCGCCGCCCCGGAAGCCAAAAAGCCGCTACTCACCACTCAACGAAGGAGCACACGTCATGAAGACCCTGTATTCGACCAAAGTGACCGCCACCGGTGGCCGTGACGGCAAGGCCGTCAGCGAGGACGGCCTGTTGTCGGTCGCGCTGGCTGCGCCGAAGGAATTGGGCGGTCAGGGTGGGGCTACCAACCCCGAGCAACTGTTCGCCGCCGGCTATTCCGCCTGCTTCATCGGCGCCATCAAGTTCGTCGGCAACCGCGACAAGATCGCTGTTCCGGCCGATCTGACGGTCAATGCCAAGGTCGGCATCGGTGCGCGCGACGACGGCGAAGGCTTCGGCCTGACGGTCGACTTCGTGGTTTCGCTGCCGGGCATGGACAAGGCTGCCGCCGAGGATCTGCTGGCCCGCGCCCACAAGGTTTGCCCCTACAGCCACGCCACCAAGGGCAACATCCCGGTCACCACGACCGTTGCCTGAGGACCGGGCCTGAGACCATCGCCCGAGGCGAAAAGTCTTCGGCATTGCGCCGCCGGGCTGTTGCGCGCGATTGTGCAGGCCGCACGATCGACCGACGCGCGGCATCCCGGCGGCGCGCCGTCTTTTCAAGGGTCTGACATCATGGCAGTCGACAAGGACGATCCGCTTCTGCTCTCCAACCAGGCCTGCTTCGCGCTCTATTCCGCCCATCTGGCGATGAGCCGGGTCTATCGACCTATGCTCGACCAGCTTGGCCTGACCTATCCGCAGTATCTGATCATGCTGCTGCTGTGGGAGGAGGATGGGCAGTCGATGAAGGTTCTTGGCGAACGGCTCGGGCTGGACAGCGGCACGCTCACTCCGCTGCTGAAGCGGATGGAAGGACAGGGGCTGCTCACCCGCAGCCGCGATCCGCAGGACGAACGGCTGGTGCGAGTCGGCCTGACCGCCGATGGGTCGGCCCTGCGCGCACAGGCCGAACGCCTGCCGCCGCGGATCGCCGCCGCCGCCGGCTGCTCGGCCGGCGAGCTGATGTCGCTTCGTGATTCGCTGCTGCGGCTGCGCGACGACCTCAACCGGGCCGCCGATCAGGATTGACTTGGGGCTTTTGTGCAGTTCGGGCTGGAAATCGGTGGCGGCAGGGCCTTTTCTAATCGGCCGCATGTTCCGTTGAAGGTTCTCCGCCGTGAACTCCGCATTGCCAGACGACCAGCTTCACCTCCGACCGGCCGACGCGGACGACGCGCCGGAGCTTGCCCGGCTGATCGATATCGCCGGGGGCGGGGTCTATGAATTTCTGCTCGATGGGCTGATACCGGGGATGACGGCGGTGGAAATGCTGATGCCGGGGCTGGCCGGGCGCAGCGGATCGCTGTCGCACCGGCAGAGCGGCGTTGCGGAACGCGACGGGCGGGTGATCGGCATTGCTCACGGTTATCCCACCGACTGGATCCGGACGGAGGATTACAGCGGCCTGCCTCCCGACCGGGTTGCCCATATGGGCGAATTCTCCGAAACGCTGGATTGGGGCAGCTATTTCCTGTCGGCGCTGGCGGTCGATCCGGATCAGCGGCGCCACGGTGTCGCCGCGCGGCTGCTCGGCTGGTTCTACGAGCGGGCGCGCAGCGGCGGCTTCGATCGCGTCACCCTGCATGTCTGGGCCGACAACGAACCGGCCCGCCGCCTCTATGCCGGCGAGGGCTTCGAGGAGATCGGCCGCGCCGCCATCCCCTGGCATCCCCGGCTGCCGCACCGGGGCGGCAGCATCCTGCTGCGGCGCTATCTGTGAGCCGCTGGTACAGGCCGCTCGCCAGCGTATCGTCAGGAGCGGAGTCGTTGCCGTGCAACAGCACGACCGGCCTGCCTTCGCCAGCTTTCCTGTCATGCAGACGGACGCCGTCGCCGGTGAGGAACCGGCTGTCCTGAGGATGGCGGCGCTCCGCCGCCCGCGCCGCCAACCTGTTGACGACGGCCAGCCCGGCAAAGGGTCAGGGCGATGGTCGTCTCAGGCGGCTGCTGCGGCGCAGCATCGTGAGGGGGCAACCGGGTGGGCCGGGGAAGGGTTCCCTGGGGTGGCGTCAGCTCCCTCCCCAACCCTTCCCCTTGCAGTCACTTCCCTGCCTTCAATTGATCCCTGGTCAGCCAGAACACCTCGCCGAAGCTGTTGGCGGTCTGCAGCCACAGGAAATCCAGATGCGGATATTCCGCCTCCAGGATCTCGCGGCCGGTGCCGAACTCGCACAGCAGGCCGCCTTCCGGCGTCAGGTGCTTTGGCGCCTCCTTCAGGATGCGGCGGACGATGTCCAGACCGTCGTGACCGCCGGCCAGCGCCATTTCCGGCTCGGCACGGAATTCCGGCGGCAGGGCGTCCATCGCCTCGGCATCGACATAGGGCGGGTTGGTGATGATGACGTCGTATTTCCGCGTCTTCAGCGGGGCGAACAGATCGCCGTGATGCAGGGCGATGCGGTCCTCGAACCCGCTGTCGGCGACGTTGCGCTTCGCCACCTCCAGCGCGTCGGGCGACAGGTCGACGGCGTCGATCTGCGCCTCGGGGAAGATGCGGGCGGCCAGGATGGCGAGGCAGCCGGAGCCGGTGCAGAGATCCAGCACCCGTTCGACCGAGGTCGGGTCCTCCACCAGCGTGAAGTCGTCGCCGCCGAACAGGTCGGAGAACAGCAACTCGCCGATGTAGGAGCGCGGGACGATCACCCGTTCGTCCACATAGAAGGGAATGCCCTGGATATAGGCCTTGTTCAGCAGATAGGGCGCCGGCTTGCGGGTGTCGATGCGGGCATGGAGGATGCCGGCCACCGCCTCGCGCTCCGCCGCGGTCAGGCGGGCGTCGAGATAGGGGTCGAGCTGGTCGACCGGCAGATGCAGCGTCTCCAGCACCAGGAACACCGCCTCGTCGAAGGCGGTGGTGGTGCCG
>NZ_BADK01001085.1 GCF_000333595.1 Azospirillum sp. B506 | reverse complement strand
CTTCGATGATCTCTTCGGCGCTCGACAGGTACTTGTGAAACTCGGACGTCATTCCTGCCCCGCGAGCCGGGCGACATAGCGCGCCAGCATATCGATTTCGAGATTGACCGCATCGCCCTCCTTCAGCCCGCCGAAGGTTGTGGCGGTCTGGGTGTGGGGGATGATGTTGACGCCGAAGCGGTTGCCCTCGACCTCGTTGACGGTCAGTGACACGCCGTCGATGGCGACCGAGCCCTTGGGCGCGATGTATTTGGCGAGGGTGGCGGGCGCCTCGAAGGTCAGGCGCAGCGATTCGCCCTCGGGGCGGATCGACAGCAGCCGGCCGACGCCGTCGACATGGCCGGACACGATGTGCCCGCCCAGCTCGTCGCCGACCTTCAGCGCACGCTCCAGGTTGACGCGCGTGCCGGATTCCCAGCCGCCGAGCGTCGTCTTCGACAAGGTCTCGCCAGAGGCCTGGATGACGTAAGTCCCCGGCCCTTTCTCGATGACCGTCAGACAGACGCCGTTATGGGCGATGGACGCCCCGATCGCGATCGTCTCCGTGTCGAAGGCGGTCTCGATGGTGAACCGGGTGTCGCCCTGCCGCTCCACGGCCCGGACGCGCCCGACATCGGTGATGATTCCGGTGAACATGCGGGGAATTTAGCAGGTTTCGCGTCCAGGGGAAGCGGGCGCGACACCGCAGACGGCGCAACGGTCTGTTGCGTGGGCTGGGCCGGCGGCAAATCCGATCGTCAGGGGGCGATCCGGCGGTAACTCTCGGCCAGATCGGCTCCCGCGCTGCGCACGGCGGTCCGCTCGAAGCGCGCGATGGCGGACAGCGCCTCGACTCCGAAGCCGGCGACCGCCGGCAGCCCGTCGCCGCCGATCAGCGAGGCGGCGCGGAACCACTCCAGCCGGTCGACCAGCCCGGCGCCGAGCAGGGCGCCGGCCATCGCCGCCCCGCCTTCCACCAGCACACGGGTGATGCCGCGGCAGGCGAGGGCGGTCATCGCGGCGGAGGGATCGACGCGGCCGTCCGCTCCGGCTGCGACCGGGATCACCTCGATGCCGAGCGCGGAGAGAGCCTCGGAACGGGCGCTGTCGGGGGACGGGCCGGTGACGACCCAGGTCGGGACTCGGTGGGCGCCGGTGGCGAGCTTCGCCGCCGGGGGCAGGCGCAGGCTGCTGTCGACCACCACGCGCACGGGACTGCGGTCCACCAGGCCGGGCAGGCGGCAGGTCAGTTCGGGATCGTCGGCCAGCGCGGTGCCGATGCCGACCAGGATGGCGTCATGGCTTGCGCGCAGCCGGTGGCCCCAGGCGCGGGCGGTTGGACCGGTGATCCACTGCGATTCGCCGGTGGCGGTGGCGATGCGGCCATCCAGCGTGCTGGCGACCTTCAGCGTGACCAGCGGCCGGTTCAGGGTGATTCGGTTGAAGAAGCCCTCGTTGAGGGCCAGCGCCTCGGCCTCGCAGATGCCGGTGGTCACGTCGATGCCGGCATCGCGCAGCCGGGCCAGTCCGCCGCCGGCAACCCGCGGGTCGGGATCCTGGCAGGCGACGACGACGCGCGCCACCTTGGCCTCCACCAGCGCCAGGGCGCAGGGCGGCGTCTTGCCATAGTGATTGCAGGGTTCCAGCGTGACATAGGCGGTGGCGCCTTCCGCTCCACCGGAAAAGGTCCGGGCGCGGGCCAGCGCCTCGGTCTCGGCATGGGGGCGGCCGCCGGGCTGGGTCCAGCCGCGGCCGATGACGGCGCCGTCGCGGAACAGCACGCAGCCGACCGCCGGATTGGGCCAGGTCCGCCCCAGCCCGCGCGCGGCGAGCGACAGGGCGCCCCGCATATGGCGCAGGTCGATGTCGGGATCTGGGGAAGCGGGCACGGATGCCGGCCTGACGGTCAAGCGATCAGCTGCCGGGGCCCTTGCCCTTGCTGTCCTTGGCGGAGAAGCGGCCGACGTTGCCCATCATCTGCTCCAGGAATCCCATCTCGCGGCCGGCGGTCGGCGTCGTGCGCTCCACCAGATCGATGTCCTGGCCGTTCGACTTGTCGAGCGTCTTGATCTCGCGCAGGACGCCATTGTTGTCGAAATGGGCGACGACGACGCGGCGCTCCGTCACTTCCGGCTCGAAGAAGGCGGTCTTTTCGGTCTTCTGGCCGATATAGTACCAGACATTCGGATCGAAGGTGCCGACCGACGTCGGCGTGCCCAGCACCGCGGCGACGTCGTCGCGCCGGCTCTGGCCCGGCTGCAGCTCTGCCACCAGCTGCGGGTCCGTCAGGTTGCCTCGCGTGTTGACGACCGGGGCGCAGCCCGTCGCGGCGAGGCCGGCGAACAGGACGCTGCCCAGCAGGGCGGTGCGGATGACGGTGCGGGGGGCGGAAAAGTTCGATCTGGTCATGGTGCTCGGGCTATGATGGAGCCGGCGGGGCAGGGAGGCCGTCCACGGCTGTGGATAGTCTCCGGGCGGGACAATCGCACCGGCTGCTTCGCCCTGTCAACGAGACTCCGAGTCGGGGAAGGGCTGCCGTTCGTGTCAGGAAGCTTTATCGGCCGTCTGCTGGGCCCATTGCTGGGCAATCGGGCGGGTGAAACGCGCATCCGCACCGCAACTGCGGTGGGCGGGCTGTTCACCGCCATCGTCGGTCAGGCCCGCGAACCGGGCTTTTACAACGCGTTGGCCGTGCCCGACACGTTGGATGGACGGTTCGAGATGGTGGCGCTGCATCTGCTGCTGGTGATGCGCCGGCTGAAGGGGCAGGGGGCCGAGGCGGGCAAACTGTCGCAGCGCCTCTACGAGACGATGGTCGACGATTTCGAGACGTCGCTGCTGGAGATGGGGGCGGGGGACAGCGGCATCGCCCGGCGGGTGAAGACGATGGCGCGCGGCATGGCCGGGCGAATCCGCGCCTATGACGAGGCGCTGGCGGACTCACAGACCGGCAGGCTGGAGGTGGCGCTGGACAACAACCTCTACGGCACGGTCGATCCGGTGCCGGAGGGCGTGCTGCCGGTCATGGCCGCCTATGTCCGCGCCTGCGCCGCGACGCTCGACGCCCAGCCGCTGGAGTCGCTGATGCGGGGCGAGGTTCGCTTCGCGCCGATGCCGGCCTGAACGGTACACTATATATGTAGAGTGTCGCTGCATATGTAGAGTGTCGCTGCGTGCCGCAGAGGATGGCAGAGGGCTTGCCTTTCCGGCGTGCCCGCTGCATGTGACTCGGGAGAATGCCGGGCGTCCGTCGTGCCGGCTGTTTTGCTTTTCGATCAGAGAGTCTATCGCCATGAGCCCTGCCAACGGCGCCCTGCCGGCCCCGGAATTCTCGCGCGTCGTCCATGCCGATGCGGTGCGCCGCGCCGATGTTGCCGAGACCATCGAAGCGACGGAGGCGGAACGCAACGCGCTCGCCGAGCGGCTGGAGCTTGAGTCGATCGGCAGCCTGACCGCCACGGTGAAGCTGCGCGCGGTGCGCGGCGGCCAGATGATCCGGGTGTCAGGGCAGTTGGAGGCCGATGTGGTCCAGACCTGCGTCGTCACGCTGGAGCCGGTGCCCGCCCATGTCAGCGAAAGCTTCGAGGCGCTGTTCGCGCCGCCGGCGATGATCGAGGATCCGGGGCTGGAGATCGATTTCGACGCCTCCCTGTCGGACGAGGACATTCCCGAGCCGATGGAGAACGGCCGAATCGACATCGGCGAGCTGACGGCGCAGCACCTGTCGCTGGGCCTCGATCCCTATCCGCATGCCGAAGGGGTTGAATTCGAGGGCTATGACGAGGACCCGGTGGAGGAAGAGGCAGTGGAGGAGCCTGAAAAGCCCAATCCGTTCGCCGTCCTGCAGCAGTTGAAGCCGCGGAAGTGATCCGGCTGTTGCTTTCCGTGTCGTGCCTTGTATAAGGGCCGGCGTTTCCACCCCCACCAATGAGCGGCGCGGGGGTGAGAAATGGGGGTTGTTCGGGCTTGCCCTTTGGGAGCATTTGCCTTATTGAATGCCGCTCGCGCTGGGCGGCCCCTGTTCGGGCCGCCCTTTCCAATGAAGAGAGTTTACGGTCATGGCTGTTCCGAAGAAGAAGACCTCCAAGTCGCGGCGCAACATGCGTCGTTCGCACCACGCTCTGCCGACCTCGGCCTACAACGAGTGCCCGAACTGCGGCGAGCTGAAGCGTCCGCACCACGTCTGCGGGTCTTGCGGCCACTACGACCAGCGTGAAGTGGTTCAGAGCGGCACCGCGGCCGCTTGATCCGCATCGCGTTGTCTGAGGTCCCGTTGATCGGGGGCGCCCGTCGCCCCTGCCGGGGTCCTAGCCGGGGAGCCTGTTCGCGGTGAGCCAGCGCCTGACCATCGCCCTGGATGCCATGGGTGGCGATCACGGTCCCGACATGGTCATTGCCGGGGCGGACATCGCGCGGGAACGCCATCCCGACGTGCGTTTTCTGCTGTATGGCGACCAGCAGCGGATCGAGCCGCTGCTGAACCAGCGGCCTGCGTTGAAGGCGGTGGCGGAGATCCGTCACACCGCCGACTTCGTGGCCGGTGACGCCAAGCCGGCGGTGGCGCTGCGCGCGGGTCGCCAGTCCAGCATGAGGCTTGCCATCGACGCCGTCGCGGCGGGCGATGCCGCCTGCGTGGTGTCGGCCGGCAACACCGGCGCCCTGATGGCCATGGCCAAGTTCGTGCTGAAGACGCTGCCGGGCATCGACCGGCCGGCGATGGCCTCCTTCTTCCCGACGCAACGGGGCGAGAGCGTGATGCTGGATCTCGGCGCCAATGCCGAATGCCAGCCGGAAAACCTCGTCCAGTTCGCCGTGATGGGGGCCGTCTTCGCGCGTGCCATCCTGGGCTTGCCGGAACCGTCGATCGGTGTGCTGAACATCGGTTCGGAAGACATGAAGGGCAACGAGGTGGTGCGTGCCGCGGCGGCGAGCCTGCGCGACATGCCGCTGCCCGGCCGTTTCCATGGCTTCGTCGAAGGCACCGACATCGGGCTGGGCACGGTGGATGTCATCGTCACCGACGGCTTCACCGGCAATGTGGCGCTGAAGACGGCGGAGGGGACGGCGAAGCTGTTCTCCGAATTCCTGCGCCGCACCTTCGCGACGTCCTTCCTGGCGCGGATCGGCTATCTGCTGGCCCGCGGCGCCTTCAAGCGGTTCCGCGAGCGGATCGACCCGCGCCGCTACAACGGCGCGATGTTCCTGGGCCTGCGCGGCGTCTGTGTGAAGAGCCATGGCGGAACCGATGCCGTCGGCTTCGCCAATGCGGTGGCGGTCGCCATCAACCTGGCGACGCACGGCTTCAACGAACGCATCAAGGAAGAGATGGGGCGCATAGCCGACGCGAACCCTCTTACCGACACGAAGGCGGCGGCGGGCTGAACAATGGTCATGCGTTCCCAAGTGCTGGGTTGCGGTATCTTCCTGCCGTCCAACGTCGTCACCAATCAGGATCTGGAACAGCGGGTCGACACGTCGGACGAATGGATCGTCCAGCGCACCGGCATCAGGTCGCGTCACATCGCCGCGGAGGGGGAGAAGACCTCCGACCTCGCCATCGCGGCGGCGACGCGGGCGCTGGAGCATGCCGGGGTGCCGGCCGCCAGCATCGACTGCATCATCCTGGCGACCACCACCCCGGACAACACCTTTCCGGCCACCGCGACCAAGGTCCAGGCGGCGCTGGGCGCCAAGGGCTTCGCGATGGACATCCAGGCGGTCTGCGCCGGATTCGTCTATGCCCTGTCGGTGGCCGACAATTTCCTGCGCAACGGTCAGGCGCGCCGCGCCCTGGTGATCGGGGCGGAAACCTTCTCCCGCCTGCTGGACTGGAACGACCGCACCACCTGCGTGCTGTTCGGCGACGGCGCCGGCGCTGTCGTTCTGGAGGCCTATGAGGCCAAGGGCGATTCGGCCGACCGCGGCGTGCTGTCCACCCACCTTCATTCCGACGGCAGCCAGTACGACCTGCTCTATGTCGATGGCGGCGCGTCCTCGACCGGCACCATCGGCCATGTCCGCATGCATGGGCAGGAGATTTTCCGCCACGCCGTGTCGAAGCTGTCGGCGGTGGTGGAGGAGGCGCTGGTCGCCAACGGGCTTGAGTCGACCGACATCGACTGGATGGTCCCGCATCAGGCGAACCGCCGCATCATCGACGGGCTGGCCCGCAAGATGAAGCTGGCGCCGGAGAAAGTCGTTCTGACGGTGGACCGTCACGGCAACACGTCGGCGGCATCGATTCCGCTGGCGCTGGGCGAGGCTGTGGCAGACGGCCGCATCAAGCGCGGCGACCTGATCCTGATGGAAGCCATCGGCGGCGGCCTGACCTGGGGCTCCGCGCTGATCCGCTGGTAAGCAGGCGGCACCCGTTCTTCCCCCGATCCCCAATTGTCATGCTGCATAGCACGCCCGGCCAAGCAGCGGCCGGGCCGCATGCGGCTGCCAAGCTTTTGAATTGACGGACCTTCTTTCCCCGGATTACCGTCTTTCCAACGGTTGCGGGGGGAGGTCGAACAATGTCGCAAAATACCGTAACGCGGGCTCAATTGAGTGAGGCCGTGTACCAGGAGGTCGGTCTTTCGCGCAACGAATCGGCCGATCTGGTCGAAACCGTGCTGGATGAGATTTCCGACGCGCTCGCTCGGGGAGAGATGGTGAAGATCTCCTCCTTCGGCAGCTTTCAGGTCCGCCAGAAGGGCGAGCGAATCGGCCGCAACCCCAAGACCGGGGAGGAAGTGCCGATTCTGCCGCGCCGGGTCCTGGTCTTCCGTGCCAGCCACGTTCTGAAGAACCGCATCAACGATGTGCAGGAGGGTGGGGCACCGACGCCCGCGCGGGCGCTGTCCTGACGCCGGCCGTTTCGATGATCCGCATGCCCTGTCGATCGCCGTGCCGTGCCTTCCCTGGGCCTGCCGTCCCCGGTCACCATTGGGTGGTGGCCTGATCGAGCCATGAAATCTGCCACGGCCTATCGCACCATCAGCGAGGTATCGACCGAACTCAGCGTGCCTCAGCATGTGCTGCGGTTCTGGGAGACGAAATTCCCGCAGATCCGGCCGTTGAAGCGTGGCGGCGGCCGTCGCTATTACCGGCCGGAAGATGTCGAGCTTCTGCGGCGCATCCAGGCGCTGCTGTATGAGGACCGCTATACCATCAAGGGCGTTCAGCGCCTGCTGAAGGAAGGACGCATGTCCGACCCGATGCCGGAGGATGCCGAGGATGGTGGCGGGTTATCGGACGGCGAGGGCCTTGCCGGCGACGATCTGCCGGACGACGGGGAGGGGGATGCCGATCATGCGCCCCTGTCCGACGCCGTGCGGCACGAGATCACCATGGTGCTGGACGAGCTGAGATCGTTGCAATCGGTGCTGTCCCGCTTGTCCGAAATTGGGAGCAAAAAAAGCTGAAAAATCATCACGGGAGATGTTGCATCGGCGAAAGCCCGCGGCTATAGTCCCGTTCCCTTCCGGAGCCAAGCCGCAAGCACTGCGGTGAAGTTGACGGAGCGTAGCGCAGCCTGGTAGCGCATCAGACTGGGGGTCTGGGGGTCGCAGGTTCAAATCCTGTCGCTCCGACCAGTTCCGGAGGGAACGAAAAAGCCTTGGAACCCAACGGTTCCAGGGCTTTTTCTTTGCCTGTGTCATCGACTGCCTGTGCGTCATCTGTCGGCGCCGTGTGGAACTCTTGCGTGGACGTCCGTCACGCGCGACCGGGGAACCCGGCACCGGTGAAGGGACGGACCAGGTTCCGGGCTGGCGGTTTCCCAGCCGGGCGGAGTTTGGCG
This sequence comes from Azospirillum sp. B506, assembly GCF_000333595.1. Taxonomy (GTDB): domain Bacteria; phylum Pseudomonadota; class Alphaproteobacteria; order Azospirillales; family Azospirillaceae; genus Azospirillum. Next base: position 159 of record NZ_BADK01001085.1, on the reverse strand, counting down.
CAATGGGAGTGGCCGGAATCCGGGCGGGACCCAGCCTTCGCTCTGTGGCGTTCAGACTCCGCAATGTCGCAACGAGGCCATCATGCTCCAACTCAATCCTCCGCTTCCCATGGACACCCCGAAGGGGCCCGCGCTTGAGCGGTTTCGTCCTCGATTACG
>NZ_BADK01001086.1 GCF_000333595.1 Azospirillum sp. B506 | reverse complement strand
CGGGGCCGGCACAACCGCCCGGACCGCCGAGTTGCGCAGATCGACCCCCAGATCCCAGCGCGGGCGGACGCACTCCAGCAACAGCCGCAGCCAGTGCCGGGCATAGGAGCGCTGGCCAAGCGGGATCAGCCGCTCCAGCCCCGGCACGGCGCGGAACAGCGGCGCCGGCAGCGGTCCGCAGGCGATGGTCAGCCGCGCCCCCGGACAGGCCTCCGTCAGGTGGCCGAGCAGCCCGGTCGACAGAACGGCATCGCCCAGCCGGTTGGAGGTGATGAAGAGGATACGGCTCATGACGCCGGCCCGGCTGCCACGTCATGAGCCGGGCCGGCGTCCGGGCCGGCCTGCCGGCGCCCCGGCCGCAGGCTGAGGCCGCGCGACATCACCCACAGCGCCGGCAGCAGCATCACCAGCGGCATGGCGTACATCAGCGGCACGAACATGGTCGCCTTGCCGGCGAGGCTGGTCAGCCCCAGCGCACCCGCCTGCAACCCCATCACCAGCAGCACGGCGATGGTGACGCGGGAGGACTGGCCGCGCCGGTTGAACTCGCCCGACAGCAGCGCCGACAGCGCCACCAGCGCATAGGTCAGTGCCAGCAGCGGCGAGGAGAAGCGATGGTGCAGTTCGGCGATCAGGCCGCGGCGCATGCGGTCGTCCTGGGCCGGGACATTGCCGCCCATCAGCTCCGCCGTCGTGCGTTCGCGGGCATCGGGCCAGCGGTCCGCCGCCTGGGGCGCCACCGCCTTCAGATCCACGGCATAGCGCTCGAAGAACAGCTGCGACAGCCGGTTGGTCTTGCGGTCCAGCTCCTGCCGGTTGCCGTCATAGACGACGAAGCGCGTGCCGTCCGTCCCGGTCTGCATCACGGCGCGGTCGCCCATGATCGTCACCGGCTTGTCCGGCTGCCGGCCGTCATGGATCAGCACCTTGTGCAGGTTGCCGTCGGAGTCGCGGTCGCGCAGGAAGACGCTGAAGCGGTCGCCGACCTCGTTGAACACGCCTTCGCGCAGGAACAGCTGCGAATAGTCGCTGCGCACCGTGTATTCCATCCGCACCAGCTCGCGGTGGGCGGCCGGGGTGATCCAGACATTCAGGACGAAGACGACCGCCATCACCCCCACCGCCAGCAGCAGTGCCGGCTTCGACAACGAGAAGGGACCGACGCCGGCCGCCCGCATCACCACCAGCTCGCTGTCGGTCGCCATCTTGTTGTAGGTGAACAGGATGGCCCCGACCAGTGCCAGCGGCAGCACGATGCCGAGGAAGGTCGGCACGGTCAGCAGCAGCAGCCACAGGAACATGCCCATCGGCGCGCCGGCGCTGACCACGATCTCGATCAGGCGCAGCGACTGGCTGAGCCAGATGGTCAGCGTCAGGCCGGCCGTCGAATAGAGCGTGGCGATCAGCAGATTGCGGAACAGGTACCGTTGCAGTCGGTTCATGGGGGATCGGCCGGGGCTGTATACGGCCGGCAAGCTGACCGCCCCGGCCCGCCGGGTCAAGTGTTGAAAACCGGCAGCATCGGCAAGGGGCTCCGACACGGGTGGCCCATCCGGCAGGGAAAGCGCTGGCGCCGGTCCCCGCCAACCGGTATGACGGTCGTCATGGCGACGATCCAGGAAGCGATGGCTGCCGCGGTGGCGCATCATCAGGCCGGCCGGCTCGGCGAGGCGGCGGCCCTCTACCATGCCGTGCTGGATGCCCTGCCGGGCCATGCCGACGCCGCCCATCTGCTGGGGGTGGTCCATCTGCAGTCCGGCCAGCCGGAACGTGCCGTCAGCCTGATCCGCGGCGCCATCCAGCACAACCACCGGGTCGCCGACTATCACGACAATCTGGGCAGCGCGCTGAAGTCGCTGGGAAGGCTGGAGGAGGCCGTCGCCTCCCACCGGCAGGCGATACGCCTGCGGCCCGATTTCGCCCAGGCGCTCTACAATCTGGGCAACGCCCAGGAGGCGCTCGGCCGGCTGGAGGAGGCGGCGACCGCATTCCGCCAGGCGGCGGCACGGCGCCCCGGCTATGCCCGCGCCCGCTTCAATTTGGGCAATGTGCTGACGGCACTCGGCCGGAGGGCGGAGGCCGACGACGCCTATCGCGCCGCCCTGGCCGACGATCCGACCTTCGTCGAGGCGCATGCCAACCGCGGCGCCCTGCTGCTGGCGCTGGACCGCCCGCGGGACGCCGCCGCGGATCTGGTCCGCGCGCTGGCGCTGCGGCCCGACCATGCCCCGGCCCTGTCCAACCTCGCGGCGGCCCGGCTGGCGCTGGGCGACCGCGACGGCGCGGAGCGGGCGGCCCGCCATGCCGTGACCGCCCGGCCGGATCTGGCCGACTGCCTGCTGCGGCTGGGGGAGGTGCGCCAGCGCGCCGACCGGCTGGGCGCCGCGGCCGACGCCTACCGCGCCGCCCTGGCCTGGACTCCGGCCCTGGCTGAGGCGCATGCCAATCTCGCCCTGGTGCGCCAGGGCCAGGGGCTGCTCGACGCGGCGGAAGCGGGAACCGGCGGGCGCTGGCTCTCGACCCGATGCTGGCCGACGTGCGCTCCAACCTCGCCTATCTGTTGCTGTTCCAGCCGGATGTGACGGCGGCGGCGGTGCTGGAGGCGCATCGCGACTGGGACCGCGTCCATGGCACGCCGCACCGCGGGCGCTGGGTGAAGCCGGGCAAGACCGTCACCCGCAAGGGACCGCTGACCGTCGGGATCCTGTCCGGCGATTTCCGCCGCCATCCCGCCGGCCTGTTCGCCGTCCGCACGGTGGAGGCGCTGCCGGGACAGGACATCCGCCTGCTGCTCTACGCCAACCAGACGGAAGCGGACGACGTGACCGACCGCTTCCGCAAGGCGGCGGCGCACTGGACGCCGGTCGCCGGCCTGACGGATGCGGAGGTTGCCGCGCGGATACGCCATGACCGGCCGGACGTGCTGATCGACCTCGCCGGCCACAACGCCCGCGGCCGACCCGGCGTCTTCGCGCGCAAGCCGGCACCGGTCCAGGTGGCGTGGTCCGGCTATATGGCGACCACCGGGCTGGCCGCCATGGATGCGCTGGTCGCCGACCGCCACCATGTGCCGGACGGGGCGGAAGCCTTCTACAGCGAGCGGGTCCTGCGCATGCCCGACGCCTTCATCGCCTACGACCCGCCCGGTGAAGATGATGAACTGCCGCTGACGCCGCCGCCCTCGCTGTCGGGCAGGCCGGCGACCTTCGGCAGCTTCAACATCCTGACCAAGCTGAATGACGGGGTGCTGGCGGCCTGGGCGGCGATCCTGGGCCGCGTGCCGGGGTCACGCCTGCTGATGAAGACCAAGGCGCTGTCCTGCCCGGTCACCGCCGCCCTCTGGCGCGGCCGGCTGGCCGCCGCCGGCATCGCACCGGACCGCGTGACCATGGTCGGCGCCACCAGCAGTCAGGATCATATGCGCTGGTGCGCCTCGGTCGATGTGGCGCTCGACCCCTTCCCCTTCTCGGGCAGCACGACGACGTTGGAGACGCTGTGGATGGGGGTGCCGGTCGTCACCCTGCCGGGAGAGACCTTCTCCAGCCGCCATTCGCTGACTTTCCTGACGGTGGCGGGGGTGGAAGGCTGCATCGCCGCCGATCCGGCCGATTATGTCGAGCGCGCCGTCGGTTGGGCCGCCGACCCGCAGCGGCTGGCGGAGCTGCGCCGGACCTTGCGCGCCCGCATGGCCGCCGGACCGCTGTGCGACGGCGAGAAACTGGCCGCCGCCCTGGCGGCGGAACTGCGGACCCTGGCCGTTCCGCACTGACTCCCCCTCTGCCCCTTTGAAGGTTGCCGCGGAACCAACCCGAAGGCGACGGCGTTGAGCGTGGGTACTCCCTCCACGCCCACTGACGCGGGATTCCGGCGCATGCACAGCACCACACGGCTCGCCCTCATGCTTTCGACGACGGTCGCCGTCCTGTCGCTCGCCGGCTGCGGCGATCAGGCGTCGCTGCCGGTGTCGGCCGGCACCGGCCCCAACCCGACCCTGCCGGCGCCGAAATCCTCGCTGATCCCGACGGTCAACATCGCCGACGCCATCGGCTGGCCGCAGGGCGCGCAACCAACCGCCGCCCAGGGGCTGAGCGTCACCGCATTCGCCACCGGCCTGGACCATCCGCGCTGGATGCTGGCCCTGCCGAACGGCGACATCCTGGTGGCGGAGACCAACGCCCCGCCCAAGCCGGAGGACGGCAAGGGGATCAAGGGCTGGATCATGGGTCTGGTGATGGGCAAGGCCGGCGCCAAGACGCCCAGCGCCAACCGCATCACCCTGCTGCGCGACAGCGACGGCGACGGCAAGGCCGATGTCCGCGAGCCCTTCCTGGAGGGGCTGAACTCTCCCTTCGGCATGGCGCTGGTCGGTGGCGATCTCTACATCGCCGACACCGATGCGGTGGTGAAGGTGTCCTACAAGCAAGGCGACACCCGCATCGCCGCCAAGCCGGTGAAGGTCATCGATCTGCCGGGCGGGCCGATCAACCACCATTGGACCAAGAACATCGTCGCCAGCCGCGACGGCACCAAGCTCTATGCCACCGTCGGCTCCAACAGCAATGTCGGCGAAAACGGCATGGAGGCGGAACAGGGCCGCGCCGCCATCTGGGAAATCGACCTGAAGACCGGCGCCCACCGCATCTTCGCGTCGGGCCTGCGCAACCCGAACGGCATGGATTGGGAACCCACCACCGGCGCCCTGTGGACCGCCGTCAACGAGCGTGACGAGATCGGCAGCGACCTCGTGCCCGACTACATGACCTCGGTGAAGGACGGTGGCTTCTATGGCTGGCCCTACAGCTATTACGGCCAGCATGTCGACCAGCGGGTGGAACCGCAGCGCCCCGACCTCGTCGCCAAGGCGATTCCGCCCGACTATGCGCTGGGTCCGCACACCGCCTCGCTCGGCTTCACCTTCTCGCACCAGGGCGACCTGCCGCAATCCCTCCAGGAGGGTGCCTTCATCGGCCAGCACGGCTCGTGGAACCGCAACCCGGCCAGCGGCTACAAGGTGATCTTCGTGCCCTTCCGCAACGGCAAGCCGGCGGGCGAGCCGGTCGACGTGCTGACCGGCTTCCTCGACAAGGACGGCAAGGCCCAGGGCCGCCCGGTCGGGGTGATCCTGGACGGCAAGGGCGCTCTGCTGGTCGCCGACGATGTCGGCAACGCCATCTGGCGCGTCAGCGGCAGCACCGCCGCCCAGTCGGCGGAACGGCCGGACCAGCCGGCGCAGTGACGGTCCGGCGGCGGGGGGAGGATTGCATCCGGCCGATGCGATCCTCCGCAAGGAGATCCGCCGTTCCTGCGACGACGGGAAGCCGGCGCCTCACTGGTCGAGCGGCCTGCCTTTCCGTGTGCGAAGATCGTTGAGCAGCGTCCTGATCGCCCAGGAGGTCGCGCGCGCGATCTGATCGCCGTCCAAATCCCAGTGGTCGCGCATCTCAAGCCAGGGCGTGGTGTGCAGGACCTGAAGCATCGCCGTGGCCAAGGTGCGGTCGGGTTCGGGCAAATCCTTCACTGCGTCGGCCGTGGCCGCCCGGTAGCTTTCCTGCCGCTCAAGCTTCTGCGATTTGCGCATGGCACGTCCCTGCGGGGTGGACCGCACCAGGGTCACGATCGGCGCGATCCGGTCGAACCCCTCGTAGATCGCGGCCGTGTCGAGCAGGTCCTTCTCGCTCGACGGGAAAGCCACGCGATTGCCTGCAAGTTCGCGCACCCGTGTGCTGGCGCCCGAGAACAGGGCCTCACGATCCGGGAAGTGCCGGTAGACTGTGCGGCGGCTGATGCCGGTCACTTCCGCGACGACATCGTGGCTTATGTCCGTGCGCCCGTCCGCCATCATCTGAATCACCGCGTCGGCGATCCTCTTCTGGGCATCGTTTTTCTTCTGTTCCCGAAGGGTGGGGGTGGGCTGGAGTTCTGCGGTCATGGGAAGGCTCTCTAAAAATGGCACAGCCTGTGCCAAATTTATATTGACACAATCCGTGCCACTTTGTAAGTCAAGCCATCGCAGAAAAAAAGGGGGGCATCCATGCTGTTTCATATTTCAATCGCCGCTCACGACCCGCAGCATGTCGCCGGGGTCATCGCCGAGCTCTGGGGTGGCGAGGCTCTGTTCTTCCCACCGGTCTCGGACAACGGATGGATCGTGCTTGCCGGCGACGACCGCCGCACCGCGATGGAGGTCTATCCGATCGACACCGTGCTGCGCGAAGCCGCCGGAGATGCCGACGCGTACGGAGAGGCGACCGGACAGGTGAATTTCACCGCCACCCACGCGGCGATCGGCACGTCGCTTTCACTGGAGGCCGTGCTGGAGATCGCGGCGCGGGAGGGTTGGCCGGCCAAGTACCGCAATCGCGGCGGCATGTTCGGCGTCGTCGAGGTCTGGATCGAGGGGCGCCAGATGGTGGAAGTCATGACGCCCGAGATGCAGAACGAGTACAGGGCGTCGATGACGGCCGACAACTGGCGCGCGATGCTGAACGCGTTCGCGGCCCCGGCGTCTCCCGCCTGAGGCAGCGCCCGCATTTCGAATGGGGCCGCTGGGGATGACGCCGCTTGGAATGACGGAGAGAGCGCAGCTTCCCCTCCCCTTCCGGAGCGGATGGCGCGATACTGCGCCATGATCTACCTCGACCATTTGGCCTCGACACCGCTCGACCCGCTGGTGCTGGAGGCGATGCTGCCCTGGATGTGTCCGGACGCAGCCGGCAACCCGCATGCCGCCCATCCGGCCGGCTGGCGCGCGGCCGATGCCATCGCGCAGGCGAGGGGCGAGATCGCCACCCTGGTTGGCGCCCGGTCGGGCGAGGTGGTCTTCACCTCCGGCGCCACCGAGGCCAACACCCTGGCCCTGCTGGGCGGCGTGCCGGCGGGCGGCGGCTGCATCGTCCCGGCGGTGGAGCATGCCAGCGTGCTCGCCTGCCTGCCGGAGCTGCGGCGACGCGGCCACCCGGTGACGATCCTGCCGGTGGACGGCAGCGGCCGGGTCGATCCCGCCGCACTGGACAGCGCACTGGCCGACCTGCCGCAGCCGTCCCTGGTGTCGGTGATGGCCGCCAACAACGAGGTCGGAACCGTGCAGCCGCTGGCCGAACTGGCAACGGTCGCCGCCGGCCACGGCGCGATCCTGCACACGGATGCGGTGCAGCTCCTGAGCACGCGCGCCATCGACATGGCGGCGCTCGGCCTGCAGGGTCTCAGCCTGTCGGGTCACAAGCTCTATGGACCGATGGGCATCGGCGCCCTGGTCGTCCGCGCTCCCCTCCGGCCGGTGCCGGTCTCGGCCGGCGGCGGGCAGCAGAGGGGCTTGCGGGCGGGAACGCTGCCGACGCCGCTCTGCGTCGGGCTGGGCGCCGCCTGCCGGCTGGCGCGCGAACGCCGCGAGGAGGATGCCCGCCGGATCGGCGGTTTGCGCGACCGGCTGTGGCAGCGCCTGCGGGACCGGTTGCCCGGCATCCGCCGCAATGGTGCCGAGGACGGTCTGGCCGGCTGCCTGAACGTCACCATTCCCGGCATCGACGCCGCCGACCGGTTGCTGGATCTGCCGGAGCTTGCGATTGCCACCGGTTCCGCCTGCCACAGCGGGGCCGGCGAGCCGTCGCATGTCCTGCTGGCGCTCGGCCTGTCACCGGCGGACGCCCATGCCAGCCTGCGCTTCGGCCTGGGCCGAGGCACTACGGAGGCGGAGGTGGACGAGGCGGCCGACCGGCTGACAGCCTTGTTGGCTGGCTGAGCGCTCAGAACAGCAGCCGGGCGCCGACCTTGACCACCGTGCCCAGGGAATCGGTGCCGGTATCGATGTCAGTGTCGGCCATCACCTGCCAGCGCGGCGTGACGTGATAGGCGAGATCGGCGAGGTAATGGCCGCTGGCCGCTCCGGTTTCCGGCAATGTCCGCCGCGCCCGGAAGGACAAGGTCATGTCGCCGCGGCCATAGGCCAGCGCCGCATTCAGGCTGCGGACCGACACGCCGTCGGCCTCCTGCTGCTGGCGCAGGTCGCCGTCGAGCGTCACGCTCCGCCATGCGAACTGGGTGCCGACGATCCAGGATTGCCGCGGCAGGCGACGGCTGTCGCTGCGCACCCGCGCCCGGCCAGTTCCAGCGGAAAAGCGGGTGGTAAGGCCGCCCATCAGGATGGTCTTGCGCACCGCCGCCTCCACCAGATGCATCGCCTCGCGCGGGTCGGGCATGTCGCCCACGCCGCGCGGCATCGGCGTGTAGCTGGCGCCCAGCTCGAAGCCACGCAAGGGCGGCGTGTAGTAGGTCAGCTTCGCCGTGCGGCTTCCCGCCCCGGCGGAGGGCGGCAAGGCGGCAGCCCCCACCAGCCGGTTGCGGGCACTGTCGGCCTGCCCGATCTCCAGCTCTCCCCACGAGACATCGATAGCCAAGAAATGCCTCTGATCGGCAAAACCACCCTTTTGGTATAGGACATCGGCAGACGCGGCGCTTGCCCATGAAATCGCCATTGCTGCCAGAACAGGCATTGAAATTCGTTGTTTCATTGGGCAAGACCTGTGCTGTTTGGCCGGGATCGACTATCCGTTTGGTCGAGACGGCCCTCGTATATCCTTTCCGGTTTGAAAGATGTTCGTCTAAAATTCTGACAAAACTGTGACCCGCTTTTTGCATGTTGCGATGCAAAAAGGCGAGTTCACTCTCGCAATGGGCGAGTGTCAGGGCGACGGCAAAGTCCGGCCTGGGATCAATCGCGTCCCACCGCCCGAACCGCCACCCCCGCCGCCTCCAGCGCCCGGCGGACGGTCGCCGCCATCGCCACCGCCGTCGGCGTGTCGCCATGGACGCAGATGGTGTCCGCCACGATGGGCAGACGGGTGCCGTGGCGGCTTTCGACCGCCCCGTCCAGCACCATGCGCACCACCCGGGCCGCCGCCAGATCCGGATCGTGGATCACCGATCCGGCCATGCTGCGCGGCGTCAGGGTGCCGTCATCCTCATAGGTGCGGTCGGCGAAGGCCTCGCGCGCCACGCGCAGGCCGACATCCTGCCCGGCGCGCTCCATGGCGCTCAGCGGCGGGACGACGAACAGCAGGGCGGAATCGACCGCCTTGACGGCGCGGGCGATGGCGCCGGCCAGATCCGGCTCCACCGCCGCCATGTTGTAGAGGGCGCCGTGCGGCTTCACATGGGTCACCCGCTGGCCCGACAGGGCGGCACAGGCCTGCAGCGCCCCGACCTGATAGGCGACCAGCCGCTCGACCTCCGTCACGCTGATGCCGCGGATCACCCGGCGGCCGAAACCGGAGCGGTCCTCGAAGCCCGGATGGGCGCCGATGCACACGCCTTTTTCCCCGGCCAGCCGGGCGGTGTCGGCCATGATGGTGGGATCGCCGGCATGGAAGCCGCAGGCGATGTTGGCGGAGGTGACGATGTCCAGCATCGCCCGGTCGTCGCCCATGCTCCAGGCGCCGTACCCCTCGCCCATGTCGCAGTTCAGATCGATGGTCGGCATGGCGTCTCTCTCAGGTCAGTCACGGAAAAGCAGTTCGGCGTTCTCACGCCGCCTCCGACTGTCGCAGGGAACGGAGGAAGCCGGCAACCTCGCTGCGCATCGCTCCCATCTGCTGTGCCAGCAGGCCGGCGGCGCTGTCCAACTGGCTGGAGGCGTCGCCGGCCTGCCCGGCCACCTCGGAGGTGGCAGTCACGTCGCCCAGCAGGGCGCGGACGCCCTGGGCGGCCTCGCTGACGCCGCGGCCGATCTCCGCCGTCGCGGCATTCTGCTCCTCGACCGCCGCGGCGATGGAGGCGCTGATCTGGCTGAGGGTTCCGACCACGCGGGCGATCTCGACGATCTCGTCGGCGGCGGAGCCGGTGGAACTCTGGATGGCCCGGATCTGCGTCTCGATGTCCTCGGTCGCCTTGGCGGTCTGGGTCGCCAGCGCCTTGACCTCGCCGGCGACGACGGCGAAGCCCTTGCCGGCCTCACCGGCACGGGCGGCCTCGATGGTGGCGTTGAGCGCCAGCAGGTTGGTCTGCTTGGCGATCGCATGGATCAGCGTCACCACCGCCGAGACCCGGTCGGAGGCTTGGACCAGCCCCGCGACCTGTTCGGTGGCAAGCGACGCACGGCGCGACGCCTCGTCGGCGATGGATTGCGACTGTTGCGCCTGGGCCGAGATCTCGCGGATCGACGCCACCAGCTCGTCCACCGCGGCGGCCATGCCGTCGACCGAGGCGTTGACCGTCGCCGCGTTGCCGGCGGCCTGCCGGCTGACCTGCCCGTTGTGATCGGCGACGCCGGCAAGGCTGCGCGTCGCCGCGCCCATGCCGTCGGCGGTGCGCAGCACATCGCCGAGTGCGCTGCCGACGCGGCGCTCGAAATCGTCGGCCACCGCGGCCACCGCCGCATGCCGCTCGGCCTCGACCTGCCGGCGCAACTCTACCTGCTCGGCCTCCAACCGCTGCTTGGCGGCCCCCTGTTCCTTGAAGACCTGAACGGCTTCGGCCATCCGGCCGATCTCGTCGAGACGGTCGAGCGAGGGCACATCGACTGTCCCGTCACCCGCCGCCAGCCGCGTCATTACCCCGGTCAGGCGGACGATGGGCCGGGTGGCTCCGCGCACCATGACGAACAGCACGCTGCACAGCGCCACCAGCGCCGTCAGCCCGCCGCCGGCCAGCAGCCATGCCCGCTCCGCCGCCTGCCGTTCGGCGCGTCGGGGTGAGAGGTGGATCTCCACCGTGCCGAGCGTGTCCAGGCGGGTACCTGCCTTGCGCTGGATGTCGGCACGGCGGACCAGCACCGACGGGTCGGCGTCCGACACGTCGCCGCTTTTGGCGAAGACCTGCCCCTTGGGGTCGAGCACCCGGCTGCCGAGATAGTCGGGATCGTTGGTCAGCGCGGCGAGCTGCGCCGCGGCGGATTCGGCATCGACGTTCCACAGCGGCTCCGCCAGCCCGCCGGCGATGACCCGGACGGTGACGGCGGCCCGGTCCTCCAACGCGGTGCGGGCATCCTCGCGGTTGACGGTGACGACGGCGGCTATGCCGGTCGCGCTGATGACTGTGACCATCAGGGCGATGGGAACGACGACACGCATGGCAAGGGTACGGCCCACACGCTGCAGCATCAGGTCCACTCCATTGTGGGTGTTGGGGCGTTGGATAGGAGAGATCAGTCCCAGCCGGTGACCGCGCCGCCGATCAGGTTGAAGCCGAGCAGCCGGCCGCTGTCGTAAAGCGCGAAGCCGCCGGTCGATTGCAGCAGCGCCGGCAGGCCGTCCACCAGCTCGCGATGGCGGGCCTGGATGCGGCCGGCCTCCGCCGCATCGACGGCGCTGAAGCGCAGCCGCTGTCCGGGCCGCATCTGCGCCAGCGCCGCGACGTCCGGCCCGACGACGCAGGCGATCTTGGGATAGCCGCCAGTGGTCTGGCGGTCGGCCAGCAGCACGATGGGCCGCCCGGTGCCGGGAACCTGCACGGCCCCCAGCGGGATGCCGTCCGACGTGATGTTGAAGCCGCGGGAATGCTCGATGACCGGGCCGTCCAGCCGGCAGCCCATGCGGTCGGCCTCGTGGCTGACGGTGTAGCCCTCCTCCAGGAAGGCCTCGATCCCGGCGGAGGTGAAATAATCCTGCTGCGGCCCCAGCATGACGCGCAGCCGGTCGCCACGCGCCGGCAGCAGGGACGGGTCGAGACAGTGCTCCCCGCGATCCGCCGCCCGGTCGTGGGAAAGCGGCAACCGATCACCCGCCTTCAGCGCGCCGCCGTCCAGCCCGCCCATACGGCTACGTATGTGGGTGGCGACGCTGCCCAGCACCGGTTGAAGGGCGAAGCCGCCCTCCACCGCCCAATAGCCGCGCATGCCGCTGCGCAAGCTCCCGATGCGCAGGGTCTGCCCATCGGTCAGGCGCAGGCTGGTCCAGCCTGGCACCGCTTCGCCATCCACCGTCAGCTCGGCATCGGCGGCAACGGCGATGCGCACCGGCCCGCCCTCGACCGTCACGCTGTCTCCGGCCAGGGTGAACTCCACCGCCCCTTCCCCCGGACGGTTGCCGACCAGGGCGTTGGCAACGGCATGCAGCAGCGGGTCGGCCGCCCCGGCGACCGAGACGCCGTAACGCTGATAACCGACCCGTCCCCGGTCCTGTATGGTGGAGCTGGGACCGGCTGCGGCAACGCGCAGATGGGTGGTCATGCCGCGGCTCCCTGCATCAGGGCGACAGACGGGGTGACCGTCTCGCAGTCGGGCAGGTAACCGCTCATCCCCTCCAGCCGGTCATATTCGGCGGCGCTGATCGCGGTGAAGCGGATGCGGTCGCCGGGGGCGAGCAGGAAGGGCGGTTCCCTCTTGAGGTCGAAGGTGCGGGCCGGGGTGCGGCCCAGCAGATGCCAGCCGCTGGGCATGGCGATGGGGGAGATCGCCGCCTGTGCGCCCCCCTGCATGACGCTGCCCGCCGGAGTGACCAGGCGCGGGTTCTCGCGCCGGGGCTGGTGCAGCACCTCCGGCAAGCCGCCGAGATAGGCGAAGCCGGGGGAGAAGCCCAGCATATAGACGCGGTAATCGGCGGTGCAGTGCAGCCGCACCACCTCCTCCATGCTCAATCCCGAACGGCGGGCCACCTCGTCCAGATCCTCGCCGTGGGCGCCACCGAAACAGACCGGGACGATCCAGCGCAGCTGCGGTTCCGCCGCCGCCTGCGTCAGCTCCGATGCCAGCCCCAGCAGGGATTGCCCCAGCGGCTCAGCCGCCGTCACCGCCGGATCGAACTGAACCAGGATCGAGCGGTAGGTCGGCACCGTCTCGACGATTCCCGGCAGCCGAGCCTCGGCGATGCGGCGGTCGAGCCGATGGACAGCGGCGTTCAGATCCGGGGCGATGCCGTCGCCCAACTCGACGATCAGGGCACTGTCCCCGGCTGCCCGCAGAACGGGCGCCGGCAACGGGGTGGTCACGCTCATGGCGGCTTCTCGAAAGCTGGTCGAAGGGGAAAGGTGCCCGCCAATCAGCGGGCGTATTTGTCCAGGATCTGCTGATAGGCGCCGCTGGCCTTCATCGCCGCGACCCCGGCGTCGAACTCGTCGCGCAGCTTGCCGGTGTCGCGCGCCCTGGTGAAGGCGATGTAGCTCGGGATGTCCTGCACCGCGGGGGTCAGTTCCTTCACCTTGTCGAGCGCGCCGGCCTGCTTCAGGAAATACTGCGCGACATAGCGGTTGCTGGGCATCACGTCGAACCGGCCGGAGAGCAGCTTCTTCACGTTGCTGTCGCTGTCGTTGGATTTCTCCACCGACGGCAGCACGCCGGTCTTGATCGCATCGTCGACGATGGAGCCGTAGCTGATCTGGTTGACCACGCCGAACTTGCGGTCGGCGAGCTTGGACAGATCGCCGTCGAAGCCGACCGGACTGTCCTTCGCCACGAACAGCGACACCACCTGCGGCACCAGCACCTGGGCGGAGTAGTTCAGGAACTGCTCGCGTTCCGGCGTCTTGTAGGCGGTGAAGATGGCATCCGCCCCGCCCTCGCGCACGGTGTCGAGCGCGCGGGCCCAGGGCATGATCTCCACCGTCACGCTATGGCCGGCGGCCTTCATCGCCTCGGTCACGATGTCGTAGGCGATGCCGGCCGGCTTCCCGCCCTCGTCATAGATCAGCGGCGGGAAGCTGAGCGCCACCATATGCAGCTGGTCGGCCGAGGCCGGGGCGGCGGCGGTCAGCAGGCCAGTGGCCAGGGCGGCGGCCGGGACGGCGGTGGAGAGCAGGCGGACGAGAATGA
>NZ_BADK01001087.1 GCF_000333595.1 Azospirillum sp. B506 | reverse complement strand
CCCAGAAGGCGCGCAAGCTGGCCGCCCGCTTCCACCGGCCGAAATTCCGCATCGAGGCCACCGCCGACCTGGAGGGGGCGGTCCGCGGCGCCGACATCATCGTCTGCGCCACCGCGGCACGCACCCCGTTGATCCACGGCGACTGGCTGCAGCCCGGCCAGCATCTGGACCTGCTGGGCGGCGTGGCGCCGGAGATGCGCGAGGTCGATGACGACTGCCTCCGCCGCGCCCGCGTCTTCGTCGACAGCCGCGACCGCACACCGACGGAAGCCGGCGACATCGCCCAGCCGGCGGCCGCCGGCGTTCTGAACCCCGACGACATCGCCGGCGACCTGTTCGAACTCGGCCGCGGCGAACGGGCCGGCCGGCGTTTCTACGACCAGATCACCCTGTTCAAGTCGGTCGGCACCGCACTGGCGGATCTGTGCGCCGCCCGGCTGGCCACGGAGATGGTGCTGCACAACGACTCGATCCGGTAAGCCGCCCGCAGGTCCGCTTCCGCGTTGCCGAAAGATGTGGTTACGAGCAACACGTCCTGCGCTACAATCCTAAGATTGTTTTCGCTTTACCGATGATCGGTATAGCAGATCGTACAGAAGGGAAAGGAACGGCCGATTGCTTGGCCCCACTCTCCCCCCGCTTCCCGACGACTTCGACGGTTCCGGACGCACCGCTCCGGACGGGGTGCCGTCTTTCCGCAAACCCCGGCTTGAGGCTGCCATCGGCTGGCTCGCCGCCTGCGGATTCCTGTTCCTGGCCGTGGTCACCGTGGTGGTCGGGGTGCAATCGCGCGAGCGGGCGGTCGACGGGGCGCAGGAGCGGGCACGGGCCGCCGTCCGTGTCCTGGCGGAGCACGCGGCACGCCTGTTCGACGCCGCCGATCTGCTGGTGGAATATGCCGCCCAGGAAACCGCCGGCCGGGCATGGGACGAGGTCGCCGGCTCACACGCCCTATGGGACCGGCTGAACGCCCAGCGCGCCCGGCTGCCCTTCCTGGATGCCGTCTGGCTGAACGACGCGACGGGTCTGCTGCGGCTGACGACGACGGCCTTTCCCGCCCCCTATTCCGATGCGTCGGACCGCGAGATCTTCCAGTTCCATCTGCGCAACGCGCAGCAGGGCCACCCCCCCGATCAGCCGCACATCGGTCCCCGCATCATCGGCCGGGTGACCAACAAGGCCACCTTCCTGCTCAGCCGCCGGCTGTCCGAACCGGATGGCGGCTTCCGCGGCATTGCCTCCGTAACCATCGATCCCTCCTATCTGTCGGGCTTCTACAAGGAACTGGACCTCCCGCACGAGCCGGTGACGATCCTGGTGCGGGCCGGCAGCCTCGATGTGCTGGTGCGCGAGCCGGACGGATCCGCCGAACCTACCCCGCTGTCCGACACCGCCCGCCGAGCGATCCAGGCCCAGCCGGACGGCGGCGTCGCCCGCGACGAAACCACCATCGTCGCCCACCGCCGGGTCGACAGCTGGCCGGTCCATGTCGTCGTGCGGCTGGATCTGGCGCCGGTGCTGGCATCCTGGCAGCGGGTGATCGCCCCCTATGCCGGGCTGGCGGCGGCGGCGGCGATGGCGCTGGCCGCCCTGTCGGTCTTCGGGTTCCGGCAGGCGGGCGCCGCCCGCCAGGTGCGGCGCGAACTGGAGCGCCGGGTGCGCGAACGCACGGCCTCGCTGGAAAGGACCATCGGCGAACGCGACGCGGTTCTGGCGCAGAAGGATCTGCTGATGCGCGAGGCCAACCATCGCATCAAGAACAGCCTGCAGGTGGTGTCCAGCCTGATGAGCCTGCAAGGACAGGCGATCGGCGACCCGCAGTTGAGCGAGCATCTGCAGGAAGCCGGACGGCGTGTCCAGGCGATTGCCGACATCCATCGCCTGCTCTACCGCGTCGACGACGTCCATTTCATCCCCTTCCACGACTACCTGACCGAACTGTGCCGGGAGCTGGAGCGCTCCGCCCGCTCCGAAGGCGGCAACTGGCGGCTGGAACTGGTGGTGGAGCCGGTGGAGGTGCCGACCGACCATGCGGTGCAGCTGGGCCTGCTTGCCAATGAACTGGTGATGAACGCCATCAAGCATGCCTATCGGCCGCTTGCCGGCGCCGTGGCCACAACGCTGACCGGTTCGCGGGAGGGGCAAGGGGCGATCGCCGAAGCGGCAGCTGGAACGGGGCCGGGCGCAGCCAACGTCATCTTCGTGGCGCTGCGGCGGGACGGGGACACGCTGCGGCTGATCGTGGGCGACCGTGGCGTCGGACTGCCGCCCGATTTCGACTGGCGCCGCAGCCGCAGCCTGGGCATGCGGCTGATCCACACTCTGTCCAGACAGTTGAATGCCGTCCTTGCGGTGGAAAACACCAGCCCCGGCGTGCGCTTCACCATCCGCCTGCCGTACCGGCCGACCGAAGGCAGCACCGCGGAATAGCTTGATTGAACAGACGCACGCCATACGGGAGTATTATTGTTAGATTTTCTCGTATTTTTCTTGCGCCGGAGAGATTTCCTTCGGAGGATTGTCGCTGCGGCATCGGTCTCAGGCGGTTTGGCCGCAGATGGTTCAGACGGACCGATGTCTGCCCGACGACGCAGGCAGCCGGTCTGGAGGGACCATCCCGCAACGGCTTGTCAGGGACGTTCGATCGTGACCCTCTCCGCCTCCTCCGTGGCCACCGGCCCCCGGCTGCAGACGCCGTCCAACCGGCTTCTGCTCGGTGCGGGCTTCATGCTGCTCTCGGCCTTGTTGTTCGGCATCGGCAACACCGCCGTGCGCTGGGCCTCGACGGTGATGGACCCGCTGGAGGTCGTCTTCTTCCGCAATCTCTTCAGCCTGTTGTGGATGCTGCCTTGGGCGCTGACGGCCGGCGCCCCCGCCTGCAGGGCCGTGCTGGTGGAACGGCGGCTCGGACCTTACGTCACGCGCGGACTGACCACGCTGTGCGCCATGTCCGCCTGGTTCTACGCGATTGCCCATATCCCCTTGCCGACTGCGACGGCGGTCAGCTTCGCCATCCCGCTCTTCGTCGCGGCCGGAGCGGCATTGTTCCTGCGCGAGCGGGTGCAACCGCGGCGGTGGGCGGCGATCTTCGTCGGGTTGGCCGGCGTTACCATCGTGCTGAGACCGGGGTCGGCGCCGGTCGATGTGGCCTTTCTGGCGCTGTTCGTCCATTGCATCGCCGCCGCCGGCACCATCCTGCAGATGAGGCTGCTGAGCCGGAAGGACAGCCCGCCGGTGATCGTCACCTTCCTGGGCCTGATGGTCTCGCCGATGGCCCTGGTCCCGGCGCTGTTCGTCTGGGAATGGCCGAGTTGGAGCGTGCTGGGCGGGCTGGCGCTGCTGGGCGGATTGCTGACATTGGGGCAGTTGGCGATGACCAAGGCACGTCGTGC
>NZ_BADK01001088.1 GCF_000333595.1 Azospirillum sp. B506 | reverse complement strand
CGTCGCCTACCTGACCGGCGATGAGGACACCTACGGCATGCATGTCTTTTCGGGTTATGCCGTTCTGGCCGCCATCGTTCTGCGTGTGGCGGCCGGCGCGCTGGCTCCGGCGGGAAGCCCGCTGCGCCTGCCGCGGCCCTCCGTCACGGCGGTGACGGGATGGCTCGGCCGGCTGTTCGCCGGCGACGCGAAGGCCCGCAGCGAACGCAGCCCGCTGACCGCCTGGATGGCCGCCGCCCTCCTGGCCGGCGTCGGGCTGGCGGCAGCGACCGGCGCCGTCGCCGACTTCTTCGTCACGGCCGAGCATCTGCACAAGGAGATCGGCGAGGCCGCTCTCCCGCTGATCCTGGCGCACATCGCCCTGGTCTTCGCACTGCATGGCCTCAAGCGGTTGCCACCCGGCCTTGCGTTGCGCCTGACGGCGTGGCGCTCAAGCCCGACCAAACGGGTGATTTCATGAAAACGATCCTTCTTCTCGCCGCCACAGTGGCGTTCGGCGCCGGCGTCGCGCTGGCCGCCTCCGGCGATCCTGAACGGGCGCGCATCCTCGACGGCTACGCCGCCCAGGCCAAAGCGCCCGACTTCACCGGTTTCTCGGCGGAGCGTGGACGCGCGCTCTATCTTGGCCCGCATGCCGGCGGCAAGGTGGCCGACACCCCGGCCTGCGCCAGCTGCCACACCCGCGACCCGGCCGGGACCGGCCGCCATTACAAGACCGGGCGCGACATCCTGCCGATGGCGGTGTCCGCCAACCCCAAGCGCTTCACCGATCCCGCCGAGGTGGAAAAGCGGTTCGAGCGCGACTGCGTCAACGTCCTCGGCCGCGCCTGCACCGCGCGGGAAAAGGGCGACTTCATCACTTTCCTCTCGAACCGATAGCGAGCAGCCGATGACCTCCGATCCGAATTTCCGCGCGCTGACCGGTATTGCTGCGTTCGCCATGCTGGCCCTCGCCGCCGGAGCGGCGGTCGCCAGCGAATTCGAGCGGGTGCTTCCCGTCGCCGACGCCGCCACCCGCAAGGAATGCGGCGAGTGCCATATGGCCTTTCAGCCGGGCCTGCTGCCAGCGGCGTCCTGGACCCGCATCATGGACGGCCTTCAGGACCATTTCGGCGAGTCTGCCAGCCTGCCGGCCGACATCGCCGCGGCGATCCGGGGCTACCTGACGCAGAATGCCGGAAGCGGCGACGGACGCCTGATCCGCATCACCGAACAGCGCTGGTGGCTGCGCAAGCACGACTTCGCCCCGTCGATCTGGAGCCGCAGGGAGGTCGGCGCCAAAAGCAACTGCGAGGCCTGCCACCGGACGGCGGCGCAGGGACTGTACGAGGACGATTGAGCCTTATCAGAGCGGCCGCAGCCGTCCCAGCAGCCGCGGATTGTCCCAGGTCGGCTGCCGGTCCTCGATCACCACCCGGTGGGGCAGGGGGACATCGCTCTCCACCGCCACCTCGACCCAGCGCGGGACCAGCTCGTTGTTGAGGTCGTCGAGGATGGCGACGGCCAGCGCCTCCAGACCGTTGGGGAAGCCGCTGAACTCCGCCAGATAGGCGACGACCGACGCCGGGTCGGGCACCAGCAGGTCGGGCACCAGCCGCAGGATCAGCCGAACCCCCGGCTGCGGCGCGCCGCTCAGCTCCATCAGGAAGTCATGACGGGCGTCGGGGGAGGGGCGGGTGGACAGGCGCTCCCGCCTCATGCCGACACCCCCAGCCCGGCCTGGCCGGCGCGGGTCAGCTTCACCCAGCTGCGCGCGCCCGACTGGAAGGACAGGCCGCCGGTGTAGCCGACGGCCCGCACGCTGTCGGCGAAGACCTGGATCAGCTCCACCCGCAGGTCCGGCGGCAGGGCACCGTGGCTGCCCAGGATCAGGTCGAAATGGTTGGGCCGCACCAGAACGTCCAGCTGCATCGGCCCGAAGCGGCTGAGGTCGAGATCCATGAACAAAGCGCTGCCGGGCTTCGAGCGCTCCTTGCCGCCGGTCTCCTCGTCGTCCTTCAGCGGATGGACGTGCAGCTTGATCGGCTTCGGCCCGTTGGCGTCCATCAGCGGGATCGTGTAGCTGCGCCAGTCGCCCGGCAGTGGCTCGGCCGCCTCGCGGCGCAGGCCGTCGAAGTCCTTTTCCAGACGCTCCAGCAGGTCGCGGCGCCCCGCCTTGTCGAGGGCGGAGGCCGCATCGTCGCCCAGCCAGCCCTGGGCGTCGCCGCCGCGCATCGCCGACAGGAAGAAGCCCAGGGCCGCCGTCAGCTTGCGGTTCGGCTGCGGCATGGTCGCCAGCATCGACTTGGCGAGCGCCGGATCGGCCGCCGCCAGCGTCGCCATCAGTTGCCGCATCGCCGGCCAGTCGCGCCCGTCCAGCGGCCCCGGCGGGCCGGGCAGGGCGGGGGCTGCCGCCTGGGTGGCGCGGGCGAGGTCGGTCAGCGCCGCCGTCACCGTCGCTCCCTTCGGCAGGCTTGCCGGGACGTTCAGCGCCAGCATGCCCTGTCTGGTCGCCAGAATCGGTTGTCCCTGCGGCGTGCTGCCGGCCACCGTGCCGCGCAGGACGGGGGTGTCGGGTGGCAGCGCGGCGTCGTCCGGCTCGGGGGCGGGCAGCCCGCCGGCCTGCGGCTGGCCATGCTGGTTCGCCGCCTGCCCGTTGCGGCCGCCGGCCTCGGCATCGCCGGACGGGCGAGGCTGCTGCTGCGGTGGCGGGGTGACGGTCAGGATCTTCAGCGCGACCGTGGCGCCGCGCGGAAGATCGGGCGGCTCGGGATTGCCGGCGGTCTCATCGGGTGGGGTGGAAGCCGGCGAAGCGGGAGCCGAGGGAGTCTCGGCGCCTGGATGGGCCGCGTCGCCGCCCAGTTGGACCGGCGTGCCGAAGGTGGCGCTGCCGCCGCCCATGGTCGGGGCGGGCATCGGCGACCCGGCGGAGGGCGCCGTCGGGGTTCCGCCGGCCGGCGCCTCGGGCTTCGCCGCTCCGGCCGGCGGGTCGGCGGCGGGTGCTCCGGCTGCCGCGGGCGCGCCCGGTGGCGGAGGGGCGGCAGACATCGGCAGTTTGGCGCCGGAACCGCCGGCCAGCACCAGGGCCGGCACGATGGTGCCCGGCATCAGCGGCGGTAGGTTGGCCGGGACCGTGGTTTGGGTCGGGGTGGGCAACAGGACGGCAGGTCCGGCAGCGTTTCCGCCCGTCGGGGCTTGCGGGACGCTGCCAGTGGAGGGCGTTGCCGCGCTTCCCAGCGATTGAAGCAGGATCAGTGCCGTCGGCTTCGCCGTCAGGGCGGTGGTGGGGGAAGAGGTCGGTGCTGTATTGCCCGGCGTGATCTGCACGGTGACCGGCTTGTCGGCCGGCAGATCCGCTGCGCTGTCGAGCAGCAGTTCACCCGCCGCTGTGCGCACGCGGGTCAGCCCCTCCGGCGTCTGGCCGGCGACGGTGCCGGTCAGCACCACGGGGCGGGTCACCTCCGGCAGCCGTTCGGGAAGCTGGACAATCGTCGCCCCAACGGTGACGGCGGCCGTGACGGGAGCGGGCGCGGCGGGGGCTGCCGCGGCGGTGGCGGCGGCCGGCGTGACCGATGGTGGGATTGCCCCGCCCATGCCCGCTTATCCCGCCCGGCTACTTGGCGCTGGCGAGCAGCCGCTGCACGATCGCCTCGACGTCGCGGGCCGCGTCGCTGGCGGGCGAACGGGTCAGCAGCGGGGTCTGGTTGCGGATGGCGTCGCGCACCTTCAGGTCGCGGCGGATGATGCCCGCCAGCGCCGGCTTGTATTTCAGGAAATTCTGGCAGGCCTTCAGGAGCCGGCGCCTGACGGAGTCCCCCTGACATGTTGAAGACGATGCAGCCCGTGCTGGTGGCCCCAGCCTGGGCCGAGACGGCTGCTGCCCGCCTGGTGCGGCTGACCGAGGCGAACCGCGCCGGGGCCGAGCTGCCGGCCGGCTGCACCCGGCTGGGCGAGGTCAACGGCACGCGCCGGCCCTACGAGGTCGACCAGGGCGTGGCGGTGCTGTCGGTCGCCGGCCTGCTGGTGCCCAAGCTGGGATACATCGGCGGCAGCTGGGCCACCGGCTATGACGGGCTGCGCTTTCAGCTGGCGCACGCCTTCGCCGATCCGGACGTCCGCGCCGTCTGCCTCGACATCGACAGCGGCGGTGGCATCGCCCAGGGCTGCTTCGATCTGGTGGACGGATCGTGCCG
>NZ_BADK01001089.1 GCF_000333595.1 Azospirillum sp. B506 | reverse complement strand
GCTCCTGGTTCGATCCGCCCAAGGCCAAGGAAGCCGCCTTCGCCATGATCGACCGCGGCGCCGACGTGATGTACGCCGAGCGCTTCGGCGTGTCCGACGCCGCCAAGGAGCGCAAGGTTCTGGCCATCGGCAACGTCATCGACACCCAGCCGCAATATCCCGAAACCGTCGTCGCCAGCGCGCTCTGGCACATGGAGCCGTCGGTGGAACGCGCCATCGCCGCGGTGAAGGCCGGCACCTACAAGGCCGAGGATTACGGCCCCTACAGCATGATGGCGCACAAGGGTTCCAGCCTGGCGCCGCTCGGCACCTTCGAGTCGAAGGTTCCCGACGCCATCAAGGCGAAGGTCAAGGAGCGCGAGCAGCAGATCCGCGACGGCAAGTTCACCGTGAAGGTCAACGACGCCGAGCCGAAGTCGACGATGTGACGCCCGGCGCATCCCCGATGTCATCTCCCGTGACAGGCGGGCCGGAGGTTGTCCTCCGGCTCGCCGGCATTTCCAAGCGGTTCGGCCCGCTGCTCGCCAACGACGGCATCTCGCTGACGCTCCGCGCCGGCGAGGTGCTGGCGCTGCTTGGCGAGAATGGCGCCGGCAAGACCACCCTGATGAACATCCTCTTCGGCCATTACGTCGCCGACGAGGGCAGCATCGAGGCGTTCGGCCGCCCGCTGCCGCCGGGTTCTCCCCGCGCAGCGCTGGCGGCCGGCATCGGCATGGTCCACCAGCATTTCACGCTGGCGGACAATCTGTCGGTGCTGGACAACATCGCCGTCGGCACCGAATCGCTGTGGCGATGGCGCTCCGACCGGGGCGCCGCCCGCCGCCGGTTGCTCGACCTGTCCCAGCGCTTCGGGTTGGAGGTGCGGCCGGACGCGCTGGTCGGTGAGCTGTCGGTCGGTGAGCGTCAGCGGGCGGAGATTCTGAAGGCGCTCTACCGCGACGCCCGCATCCTGATCCTGGACGAGCCGACCGCGGTGCTGACGCCGCAGGAATCGGCCGGGCTGTTCGAGACCCTGCGCCGGCTGACCGCCGACGGGCTGGCCGTGGTTTTCATCAGCCACAAGATGAACGAGGTCTTCGCCGCCAGCGACACCGTCGCCGTCCTGCGCGCCGGCAAGCTGGTCGCCACCCACGCCACCGCCTCGAAAGACCGGGCGAAA
>NZ_BADK01001090.1 GCF_000333595.1 Azospirillum sp. B506 | reverse complement strand
GCCGACATCGCCGACCTGATCGAACAGGCGGAGCCGGCCGAGCGCGCCGACCTGATCGACCTGCTTCCCGCCGAACTGGACGGCGAGGTGCTGTCCTACCTGAACCCGGACCTGCGCGAATCGCTGATCGGGCGGTTCGAGCCGCAGGAGCTGGCCGACGCCGTCGCCGACCTCGACACCGACGACGCGGTGGAACTGATCGAGGATCTGGATGCGGAAACGCGGGCGCAGATCCTGGCGAAGCTTCCCGACGCCGAACGCGCGCTGGTGCAGGAGAACCTGACCTACGACGAGGACAGCGCCGGCCGCATGATGCAGCGCGAGCTGGTCGCGGTGCCGGAATTCTGGACGGTCGGCAAGACCATCGACTTCATCCGCGCGGCGACCGACACGCTGCCGGAGGATTTCTACGACCTCTTCATCGTCGACCCGATGCACCGGGTGGTGGGCGCGGTGCCGCTGTCGCGCCTGCTGCGCCAGCGCCGGGCCGTGCGCATCGCCGATCTGCCATCATGTACACCGAGTTGACCGGCTTGCCGGCCTCGGTGGTCGAGATCGCCTTCATCATCTCGGAGGCGACCTTTTCGGTGCATTCCGACCAGACGTCGACGACCTTGTTGTACTTCTCGCCCTGGGTGATCAGGCCGTCGAGATACTGCTGCTCGAACTCCTTCACCCGCTCCTTCGACTCGTTGACCAGCTTCTCCTTGGCGGCGGGGATGACCATGTCGTCCTTGCCGAAGGAGATGCCGGCGCGGCAGGCGTGACCGAAACCCAGCTTCATCAGCCGGTCGGCGAAGATCACCGTCTCCTTCTGCCCGCAATGGCGGTAGACGGCGTCGATGACGTTGCCGACGTCCTTCTTGGTCAGGACGCGGTTGATCAGCGAGAAGGGCACCTTCGGGTGACGCGGCAGCAGCTCCGACAGGAGCTGCGCCCGC
>NZ_BADK01001091.1 GCF_000333595.1 Azospirillum sp. B506 | reverse complement strand
TCGCGCAGATTCACCAGCATGCCGGCGGTCGCCCCCCAGATGTAGCGCTGCGGATAGGGGAAGGCGTAGAACCAGCGCGGCTTGCCCAGGAACTCGCGGCTGTGGCGCTGCGGGTTGGACGGGTCGAGAATGAAGGACAGCGGTACCTCGAACACCTCCGCCACCTCGGTCGGATCGGGTGTCAGGATGAAGGGCGGGGTCACCACCCCCACCACCGGCGTCACCCGGAAGCCGGTGCGCGTCACATAGGTGTCAAGCCGGCCGACGATCTCGATCCGGCTGCGCTCCAGCCCGATCTCCTCCGCCGTCTCGCGCAGCGCTGTGTCCTCCGGACTGCCGTCCTCCGGCTCCCTGCCGCCGCCGGGGAAGCTGATCTGGCCGGCATGGGCACTCAGCGTCGCCGTGCGCTGGGTGAAGATGACGGTCAATTCCTCCGGCCGGTCGACCAGCGGCACCAGAACCGCCGCCTCGCGCAGGGTGGAGGGCGGACCCATTTCCGGATTGAGGTCGTGGTCGCCCCGGATCTTGGCCGACAGCTTCGGCGGCATCCTGTTGGACTGGACCGCATTCACCACCGCCGCATCCGTGCTCATCGCCGGGAAGCGCCGGCGGACCTCCTCCAGGCTCAGTCGCCAGGCAGCCTGCCCAGCGCGAAGAAGACCTTGTTGCTCCATAGACCCACCTCGGACTCGCCGGTTTCGGTGCGGCGCGTCTCGCTGCGCTCCACCATGTCGTAGAACACGGGCCGCAGGATTCGCGCCTCCAGCCGGCTTCTGATTTCGATGTAGGGTGCCGGCTCCCCGGTTTCAGGGTTCACGGCGATACGGATCGGATGTTCGGGACCGGCCTCCACCCAATGATCGAGGTTGCTGCGGAAGGACAGGACCTGATCGGCCCCGTTGCCCGCAACATTCATCTCCACCGCGACGAAGGGAGCGTCCTCCACGACGATCTTGCCGCGCTCGACGGGCGTGATCAGCCAGTAGTCGCCGTCGTCGTCGCGCTTCAGAACGGTGGAGAACAGCTTTGCCAGCTCGATCCGGCGGATGGGATCGCCATTGTGGAACCAGGTGCCGTCGCGCGCAATGCGGATGTCATACTGTTCGAGCGTCGGCGTCCGTCCCAAGGCCTCCGGGATTGCAGCCGGAACTTCCGGCGCGGTGTGCGAAACGGTTTGCCCATCTGAGCGCTTGTCATTCGCCATCGCGTTACCGACCTTCATGGAGTTGGGAACCGTTTTGTCCCCGGACATGCGCATTTTCGCCACACTCGGCCGCTAGGTCCACTCCAATGGTCCAGCGGCGCCACCCGTCCGGTAGCACGTCCGGCGACGGGAAATGGAAATTGGGTGTCGACAAGGTGCCGGAACAGGGCCAACCATGCGGATCCCGTGTTTCGTGTCGCGGACTCCTGCGACCATGACACCGCCAGGCCCACCATCAGGGAGCAGCAGACCTTGAGCGCACAGGACATCCTGAGGGGGCAGCCTCCCGTGCCGGAGGACCCGCAACGGCTGATGGAGGAGATCGAGGCGCTGGGCGACCGCCTTGCCTCGGTCCGCGACCGCATCGGCCGCGTCATCTTCGGCCAGCAGGAGGTGATCGACCGCACGCTGGTCACCCTTCTGGCCGGCGGCCATGTCCTGCTGATCGGTGTTCCCGGCCTCGCCAAGACGCGGCTGGTGGAAACGCTGGGCACCGTGCTCGGTCTCGCCGAAAAGCGAATCCAGTGTACGCCCGACCTGATGCCCGCCGACATCCTGGGTTCCGAAGTGCTTGAGGAAGGCGACAACGGCCGCCGGTCCTTCCGCTTCCTGCCCGGCCCGGTGTTCAGCCAGCTTCTGATGGCGGACGAGATCAACCGTGCCAGCCCGCGCACCCAGTCGGCCCTGCTCCAGGCGATGCAGGAGCACCGGGTGTCGGTCGCCGGCCAGTATCATCCCCTGCCCCAGCCCTTCCACGTTCTGGCCACCCAGAACCCGCTGGAGCAGGAAGGCACCTATCCGCTGCCGGAAGCCCAGCTCGACCGCTTCCTGATGCAGATCGACGTCGATTATCCGGACCGCGAGGCCGAACGGCGGATGATTATCGCAACCACCGGTTCCACCGACGAGCGTGCTGTGACGGTGCTGTCGGCCGCCGACCTTCAGATTGCCCAGCGTCTCGTCCGTCGCGTCCCGGTTGGCGAGGGGGTGGTGGATGGCATCCTTGACCTCGTCCGCCGTGGCCGGCCGGAGACATCGGAGCTGATGGAGGTGCGCCAGCATGTCGCCTGGGGTCCCGGTCCGCGCGCCAGCCAGGCGCTGATGCTTGCCGCCCGCGCCCGCGCCGTGCTGGACGGCCGGCTGTCGCCGTCGCAGGACGATGTGGTGGCGCTCGCCAAGCCGATCCTGAAGCACCGCATGGCGCTGAACTTCGCCGCGCGGGCCGATGGGGTGACGCTGGACGATGTCATCGACCGCCTCTGCGCCCCCCTGATGTGACCCCCCGCAGCGGAGCCGCAATGCCGCGAAGCCCAACCTCCCCGCAGAAGAACCAACCGTCGGGTCAGCTATCGAACACCCTGCTGGCGCGGCATCGCGCGGAGGAGCTGGCATCCGCCCTGCCGCCGCTCCTGGTCGCGGCGGAGCGGGTGGCCGCCACCGTCGCCCAGGGCGTGCATGGCCGCCGCCGTGTCGGTCTGGGCGAGACCTTCTGGCAGTTCCGCCGCTACCAGCCCGGCGATGCACCGTCGATGATCGACTGGCGCCAGTCGGCCAAGACCCAGCCGGTCTATGTCCGCGAGAATGAATGGGAAGCGGCGCAGAGCGTGTGGCTGTGGCGCGACCGCTCCGCCTCCATGGACTTCCGCTCAGCCGTCGGACTGCCGACC
>NZ_BADK01001092.1 GCF_000333595.1 Azospirillum sp. B506 | reverse complement strand
TGAGTGCACTTTCTTGTATCCAGGGCTTTAGGGGCTGTGCGCGCTATGAAGAACGGCGACGGCAACATTGACCGTATGCGGCGGAGCGTCCTCTAAGGGCAGGATCATTGTGGGTTAACCGGTTGCGGCATAGCGGATGGTATGCGCATTGCCCATCTCCGGTGTCGCAACTTCTGACCCGGATGGATGATGTCGTCGAAGAACCACTCCACCTCGCCCGATCAGCGTCAAGCGGTCCTGTCCCAGCGTCGCAATCGCAAGATGGCCGAATCCGCCCACGCCTATGTACGTGGCAGCACGGTGAAATTCTACGAATGGCTGGATCAGTCGGGCGGCAAAGTTCCGGACGGGCCGCCGGTCTGGATTTGCGGCGACTGTCATGTCGGCAATCTGGGGCCGGTCGCCAATGCCAAGGGTCGCATCGACATCCAGATTCGTGACGTCGACCAGACGGTGATCGGCAACCCAGCCCATGACCTGATCCGCCTCGGTCTGTCGCTTGCCACCGCCGCGCGCGGATCGGACCTGCCCGGCGTCACCACGGCGCTTATGCTGGAACAGATGATCGACGGCTACATGATGACGCTCGACGGGGAACTCGGAGGCGATACCGTCAGGAAAAAGCCGTCCGTCGTCCGTGTCGGCATGCGCCAAGCCGTCGGACGCACCTGGAAGCATCTGGCGAAAGACCGCATCAAGGATATCCGCCCGACCATTCCGCTCGGCAAGCGCTTCTGGCCGCTGACCGACGAGGAACGCGCTGCCATTAAGGAACTGTTCGCCAAGGATCAGGTGCGCCGCCTGGTGACCGCCCTGCACTCCCGCAACGACAATGACCGGATCGAGTTGCTGGACGCCGCCTATTGGGTCAAGGGCTGCAGTTCGCTCGGCCGGCTACGGGTGGCGGTGCTGCTCGGTGTCGGCGAGGGCCATTACGACGAGGGCGGCCTCAGTCTGATCGACATCAAGGAGGCGGTACAGGCCGCCGCTCCGCGTGCCACCAGGAATGGTATGCCGCGCGACAATGCCGACCGTGTCGTGACGGGCGCGCAGAATCTCTCGCCCCACCTCGGCGACCGCATGCGCCCTGCCCGCCTGCTCGACCGTGCCGTCTTCCTGCGCGAGCTGCTGCCACAGGATATCAAGCTCGATTTCGACCATCTGACCCGCGAGGAAGCGACCCGTGCCGCCTTCTTCCTGTCCGCCGTGGTCGGCAAGGCGCATGCCCGCCAGATGGACGAAGCGACCCGCAAGTCATGGCGCAACGAGCTGGCGCGCAACCGCACCAGGAGCCTGGATGCGCCGTCCTGGCTGTGGTCCAGCATCGTCGATCTGATCGTCGGCCATGAGGCGGCCTATCTGGAGCACTGCCGCCGTTACGCCGAGCGTCCGGACGGCTGACCGGTAAAGCCACGCGCCATCTCCAGGCAGGCGGCGCGGTCCGGCCGGAAATCCCCGGCGATCCACCACGCCTCGACCCGCTTCAGCGTCTCGCCAACCGCCGGTCCGCGCGGGACGCCCAACTCCAGCAGGTCACGGCCGGCGACGGGCAGCTTCAGGTCCGGCAGATCGCCGGCCACCGCAATCGCCCTGCGCAGAATGGTGAGGTCCAACGGTCCCCTATGCAGTGCGGCGGCGATCAGCAGCAGGTCGCCGAACAGCTCAGCATCGCCCAGCCGATAAAGCGCCTGACGCAGGCTCCTGCGGTCATCGGAGGGCGCCACCACAACCGGTGGCTCGACCTGGGCCAGCAAGCGGTCACGTTCACGGTTGGACAGGCGCAGGGCCTCCGCGGCCCGGAGCGCGCCCTGCCGGTCGCTGTCCAGGACCGCGGCCAGCCGACGGGTGGGATCGGGTGTCACCCCAAGATCGCACTCCACCGCAATCAGCCGCTCCAACCGGTCGGTGTCCATGGCTTCCGGCAGCAGATGGACCATGATCCCCTGCCCCATCATCATCCGCCAGACCGCGGCGGCGCAAGGAGCGGTCAGCAGGCGGAACAGCTCCCCGCGGACCCGCTCGCCCGACAGGGTCGGCAGACGCGGCGCCATTTCTCGGCAGGCGGCCAGCGCCTCGGCATCCGGCTCGCCGCGGCCGTAATGGGCGTGGAAGCGGAAGAAGCGCAACAGGCGCAGCACATCCTCCTCGATCCGCCGATGCGCGTCTCCGACGAAGCGGACGCGGCCGGCGGCAAGGTCGACCAAGCCGCCGAACGGATCGAACATCGCCCCGTCCGGCGTGCAGCTCAGCGCGTTGATGGTCAGGTCGCGGCGGGCGGCATCCTCGATCCAGTCGTCGGTGAACTCGACGCGGGCATGGCGGCCGAAAGTCTCGACATCGCGCCGCAACGTGGTGATTTCGTAGGGTTTTCCGCCGCACAAGGCTGTCACGGTGCCATGGGCGATGCCAGTCGGAATGACGCGGATCCCGGCGGCCTGCAGCAGCTCCATCACCCGCTCCGGCGGAGCATGGGTGGCGATGTCGATGTCCTTCACCGGACGGCGAGCCACGCATCGCGCACGCAGCCACCGACGAAACGCGCGTCGGCGCCGCCCAATGCCAAGGCATCGAACAACGCGAGGCTTTCGGGAGCGGTCATCCAGGGCTGGG
>NZ_BADK01001093.1 GCF_000333595.1 Azospirillum sp. B506 | reverse complement strand
GCCTATCTTCCACCCGTCCCGGCGGTGGTGAGCCGCCCCTTTCGCACACCCTTAGAGACTGCCCCCAAGATGACCGATCACACCGAGACGACCACCGCCCCCGAAACCGACGCCGCCCCGGACGCGCCGGCATCGTCGGACGCCGTCGCCACGCTGGCGGCCGAGGTCGCGTCCCTGAAGGACCAGCTGCTGCGCAGCATGGCCGAGGCGGAGAACACCCGCCGCCGCGCCCAGAAGGAGCGTGAGGACACCGCCAAATACGCCGTGTCCGACTCTAGAGGTCCCCGGGAC
>NZ_BADK01001094.1 GCF_000333595.1 Azospirillum sp. B506 | reverse complement strand
GATCATGCCGTCGCCGTAGAACAGCGAGGCGCCGAACAATCCCAACGCCGTCAGCAGGGTGACTCTAGAGGTCCCCGGTCCGAGCTCGAAT
>NZ_BADK01001095.1 GCF_000333595.1 Azospirillum sp. B506 | reverse complement strand
CCCTTCATCGGCACCGCCAAGGCCAGCGCCGCCTGCGCGCCTCGGCCGCGACGCCCGCAAGCACCCGTCGCTGAACATGGGCTGGCCCATCGCCGCCATTGCCGGCGCGCTGGGGCTGGCGCTTGGTGGTCCGCACCGCGACGGCGGCGTGGTCATCACCGAGAACTGGATCGGCGACGGACGCGCCCGTGCCACCCCGGCCGACATCGGGCGAGCGCTCGCTCTCTCCGCCGTCGCCGCCCTGCTGCTGATCGGGCTGGTGGCACTGCTGCTGTGGGGCGTGGCGGGGATCTGATACGCCCCCAGCCCTGCGCCCCCAGCCCTGCGCCATCGGCACGGCAATGTCCCGCCCTTGGCACGCCACCATCCATGCTTCGCCCATATACTAGTATTGTGAGTCAGGGAAAGCGGGGGCTATGGGTACGGGGGAGAGGGCGGCTGCCGGTGTGGCCGAGCAGCCGGGAGGGTCTTTGGCCGAGCGGTCTTTGACGGAACAGACCCTGTCGGAACGGCGGTCGGCCCGGGCCGGCATTTTCTGGATGATGCTGACGACCCTGCTGTTCGTCACCCAGGACGCCACCATCCGGGTCCTGACCCGAAGCTATCCGGTGGTGGAGGTCGCCTGGGCGCGCTTCGCCGTCCACATGTTGCTGGTGGGCGTGGTCGTGGCGTGGCGCAGTCCGCATCTGATGGTGTCGCAGCGGCTGTCCCTGCAACTCGTCCGCTCCTGCCTGCTGCTGGCGACGACTTTGTTCGCCGTCCTGGCCCTGCGCAGCATTCCCTTCGCCGAGGTGCAGGCGATCGCCGCCGCCGTGCCGGTTCTGATCACGGCGCTGTCGGTGCCGCTGCTGGGCGAGAAGGTCGGCTGGCGGCGCTGGGTCGGCGTGCTTGCCGGCATGGCCGGCGCGCTGATCATCGTCGGGCCGGTGGGCGGCACCTTCAAATGGGCACTGGCCCTGCCGCTGGCCGCAGCCTTCTGCAACGCGCTGTACCAGATTGCGACGCGCAAGCTGAGAGCGGCCGATTCGCCAACCACCACCATCTTCTACACCGGCATGGCCGGGACGGTGGCCTGCACGCTGGCCCTGCCCTTCAACTGGGTAACGCCGGACCCGACGGGTGCGGCGCTGATGGTTCTGCTGGGAACGCTGGGCGGCATCAGCCATTTCTGCCTGATCCGCGCCTACAGCGCCGCCCCGGCCGCGACGGTTGCGCCCTTCGGCTACACCACCCTGGTGTGGGCGGCTGTCTATGCGCTGATGGTGTTCGGCGAGGATCTGCGCCTGTCGACCATCCTCGGCACCGCCGTCATCGTCGGCAGCGGCGTCTACATCTTCTATCGGGGACAGGTGCGGTCGCGGCAGGCGCCATGAGTGCCCGGGCCGGCAGCTATCAGGCTGTCTGCGGCCCGACATCCTCCAACATGTAGAACGGGTCGCGCCGGTCACGTTCGAT
>NZ_BADK01001096.1 GCF_000333595.1 Azospirillum sp. B506 | reverse complement strand
AAGAGCGGCCACAGCGCCGCACCGGCCAGGGCGCCCCAGCCGAGCCAGCGCCAGCCGCGATACAGCACCACCGCCATCCCGGCACCGTTCAGCGCCAGCAGATAGGCGAACAGGTTCCAGGCATCCGGGTTGCCGGTGGAGACCAGAAGGGGAGAGACGTAGCCGGCCAGCAGCCCCAGCGCGGCGATGAACGGCCCCTGCAGCAGCGACAGGCCGATGGCGGCCAGCGACAGGCCGGCCAGCAGCGTGAAGGCGACCAGCGGAGCGAACAGGCCGAACAGCGCGAAGCCGCCATAAACGCTGATGAAGGCGGTGAACAGGCCGGCGGCGGTCAGGGCCGGCGGCACGTAATCCGGCCGCAAGGCGGCGACGGCGCGCTGCATCGGCCGGCGGCGCAGCCACTCGCCACCCACCATCAGCCCAAGCCCGGCGAGCAGCCCCAGCGCGACGCGGACCGACGGTCCGAGCCAGCCGTGATCGACCGACAGCTTGATGAAGAAGGCCGCCGCCAGCGCCATGGTGCCGCCGCCGAGCCAGATCAGCCAGCGCGAGGCCAGCGACTCCTCCAGCTCCCGCCAGCCCGGCCGGGTCGGGGCCAGTGCGGCAGGTTGCGGAGTCGGGGGTGGCTCCGCCGTGTCGGACGCGAAAACGGGTTCGCCGATTTCCGCCTCATCGGGCAGCGCCTCCACCTCCGCCTCTGCGTCCCCCTCTGCCTCCGGAAGCGGTGCCTCGGCGGGTGCGGCCACAGGGGCAGCCGGCCGCGGCGCACCGGCCAGGGCCTTGTCCAGCCGGCCGCGCAGAAGGGCGATTTCCGCTGCCTGTATCTTCAGCCGCCGGTCGAGCCGGTGGGTGATGAAGCCGAAAATCAGCAGTAGGACGACGAACTCCATGACCGCACCGCCTGCACGCCGTTGCCCCTGTCAGGACCATTTCGCGGCAGCATAATCTTGCAACAATGCGCTGTCTCGGTCGTGCTGGAGGCTCCTCCTTTGGTGGATCGGGCGCAGGTTTGAACCGCTATCGGGCCGCCAGCCGCGCCATCGTCGCCAGCGCGTCGTCGACGGCGTGGAAGTCGGCGGTGTTGTCGAAGACGCACCAGACCGGCCGCGATACCGCCTCCGCCAGGAACCGTTCGGCCAGCGCGTCCAGCACCGCCGGTTCATAGGCCGAGCGGTACATCACCGGCGAGCCATGCAGCCGCCAATAGCGCAGACCGTCCCAGCCGCCCGGCTCGCCCGCTCCCGCAACCGGGGCGGGGTCGGCGGCGACGCGGGCGACGCGGTGGGCGACCAGCAGAGCCTCGGCCACGTCGGTGAACCAGGAGGTGTGGCGCGGCTCGCACACCACGTCGCCGTCGAGCCGGGCGCGCAGCAGGGCGAAGAAATCCTCCGCCACCCCCCGCTCGAAGCGCAGGCTGGGCGGCAGCTGGACCAGCAGCGGACCGAAACGGTCGCCCAGCATCCCCGCCTCCGCCAGGAAACGGTCCAGTGCCGCCTCGGCGCCGACCAGCCGGGCCTCGTGGCTGATCGCCTTGGGCAGCTTCACCGCGAAGCGGAAGCCCAAGGGAGTGGAGGCGGCCCAGCGCGCCCAGGTCTCCGGCTTGTGCGGACGGTAGAAGCTGCTGTTCACCTCGGTCATCGGCATGACGCGGGCGGTACGTTCCAGATGGGTGCCGTCGACGGGAAAGGCGGGTGCCGAGAGCTTCGGGATGCTCCAGCCGGCGGTGCCGATCCGGATCGGGTGCGCCACGGGTTCCGCCATCACTCGGCCAGAAGTCCTGGGGCGGGAGTCCCTGGGCCGGGGCGGTTCCGTCAGTGTCACGGCCGCGGCGGGCGCGCAGCGACTCGGCCTCGACGAAGATGCGGCGGACGATCGGGTATTGCGTGCGGATGCGGCTTTCCAGCGCGCAGACGGCGTCCTCGACCTCACGGGCGTTCAGGCTGTCCTGGAACTCCACCGACAGGTTCAGCAGCACGTCGTCCGGGCCCATATGCATGGTCAGCACGTCGAGCGGACGCTTCACCCGCACCTCCTCGCCGACGATGCGGCGGATGCCCTCGACGACGCGGCGGTCGGCCGATTCGCCGATCAGCAGCCCTTTCGATTCGTAGGCCAGCAGCGCCGCCACCACCGCCAGCACCACGCCGATGGCGATGGAGGCGTAGGCGTCGAAGACCGGGTCGCCGGTCACCTCGCCCAGCGTCAGCCCGATGCCGGCCAGCAACAGGCCGATCAGCGCCGCCGTGTCCTCCAGCAGAACGACGAAGACCGACGGGTTCTTCGAGCGGTGGACGGCGGACAGGATGCCGACGCCGCTCTGGCCGCGGCGCAACTCGCGCAGCGCAACGACCCAGGAAAAGCCCTCGAACAGCACGGCAAAGCCCAGCACGGCGAAATTGACCCAGGGGCTTTCGACCGGCTCCGGATGGGACAGGGCGTGCCAGCCGTCATAGATGGACAGGCCGGCACCGATGCCGAACAACAGGACCGCAACGACGAAGGACCAGAAATACACCTCGCGCCCGTGGCCGAAGGGGTGTTGCGGCGTCGGCGGACGGCGGGCGCGGCGGATGCCGTAGAGCAGCAGAAGCTGGTTGCCGCTGTCGACGACGGAATGGATCGCCTCGCTGAACATGGCGGCGCTGCCGGTCATCGCGGCGGCGACGAATTTGGTCAGCGCGATCATCAGGTTGCCGCCGAGCGCGGCGAGCACGACCTTGGTGGAGCCTTCGGCCAAAACGGAAACCCTCTGGAGCGGACGGATTGCGCATGAGCAACGTCCGCCGGCCGCCGCGGTTCCCTAAAGACTCCTCAAGGGCCGCGCAGGGTGCGCCAGGCGCAGACCGCGGCGTAATAGACCGAGGTCGCCAGCCACAGGCCGAACAGCCAGCCCGGCCGCGCCGGCTCCAGAACGACCAGCGCGATGCAGCAGAGCAGCCACACCGTGGTAACGCCGATGTTCAGCGCCATCAGCGCCTTGACGCGGAAGGGATGCAGGAAC
This sequence comes from Azospirillum sp. B506, assembly GCF_000333595.1. Classification (GTDB taxonomy): domain Bacteria; phylum Pseudomonadota; class Alphaproteobacteria; order Azospirillales; family Azospirillaceae; genus Azospirillum. Next base: position 1,646 of record NZ_BADK01001096.1, on the reverse strand, counting down.
TTGACCGTGGTGAAGGTCAGCAGCCCCAGCGCCACCACCACCGCGGCATTGAACCACGGGCTGAGGTCGAGCAGCCAGAGATAGAGCGCCACCACGTTCCAGATGGCCGGGAAGCCGACGAAATAATTGTCGCCGCTCTTCATCCCGACATTGGCGAAGCAGTAGAGCGCGGTCAGCAGGATCCAGGCGGCCAGCCCGACGCTGACCAGCCCCTCCGGCAACAGGCCGAACCGGTGCATGAAGACCGCCGGCACCACGACATAGGTCAGGTAGTCGATGACGAGGTCCAGCGCCGACCCGTCGATGCCCGGCAGCACCTGCTTGACCGAGACCCGGCGGGCCAGCGTGCCGTCGACGCCGTCGACGACCAGCGCGATGCCCAGCCACATCAGGCACAGCTTCGCGTCGCCCGCCGCCGCCGCCAGCAGGCCGAGCAGCCCCAGCACGGCGCCGCTGGCCGTGAAGATGTGAACGCCCCAGGCCGACAGGCGGTGGGTGATTCCGTAGGCGGCGCTCATGCTGACGTTTTCCGTGGGTGGCGAGGACACTGTGTTGACCTGAACGGGGCGGGGGCTGGGACGATGGGCGATGAGGCGGGCGGATTTTCTGACACAGATGGACGCAGATAAACACAGAATTGTGGGGGCATGAAACCCCGGTTCCGCCCCGGTTCCTCTGCCCTCCCCGTTCCCGTGGTCAGACCGCCCGCATGCCCGGCTGGCGGAAGGCCGCGCGGCCGGCCAGCGCCCCGGGCATCGGACCGCCGGTCGCCCAGTCCAGCAACTCCACCGTATGGACCACCGGCAGTCCCGTCCCACCGGCAATCTGGGTGATGCAACCGAGATTGCCGGCGGCCACCGCCTGGGCCTGGGTGCTTTCGATGGCCGCGACCTTGCGGGTCCGCAGCTCCCCCGCCAGCTCCGGCTGCAGCATGTTGTAGGTGCCGGCCGACCCGCAGCAGAGATGCGCGTCGGGGATCTCCTTCACCAGAAAGCCGGCGGCGCGCAGCAGGGCACGCGGCGGCTCCTTGATGCGCTGGCCGTGCTGCATGGAACAGGCGGAGTGGTAGGCGATGGTCTGCCCGGTCTCCACCACCGGACGGGACAGCCCGATCTCGTCCATCAGTTCGGTGACGTCCTTGGCCAGAGCCGCGACCCGCGCCGCCTTGGCGGCATAGGCCGCATCCTCGCGGAACATGTGGCCGTAATCCTTGACGCTGGTGCCGCAGCCGGACGCGTTGATGACGATGGCGTCGAGTCCCCCACCCTCGATCTCTTTCGTCCAGGCGTCGATGGTCTTCTTTGCGGCGGCGTGGGCGAGATCCTCCCTGCCCATATGGTGCGTCAAGGCGCCGCAGCAGTCGGCGCCCTTCGATACCACCACCTCGACCCCGTGCCGGGTCAGCAGGCGGATGGTCGCCTCGTTGATCTGCGGGGCCAGCACCTGCTGGGCGCAGCCGATCAGCAGGGCGACCCGCTTCCCGCGCGGCCCCTCCGCCGGATGAACGCCCGGCCGGTCGCTGTAGCTCGGCGCCGGGACGCTGGACGGGGTCAGCGCCAGCATGGCGGACAGCCGCTTGGGCAGCATCGCGCGGAAGGGCCGGCCCAGGGAGACGCCGATGGATGCCCCGAGCACGGCCATGCGGA
>NZ_BADK01001097.1 GCF_000333595.1 Azospirillum sp. B506 | reverse complement strand
GCTTTTGTCCTGTTTCGGCGACGGCTGAAACCTTTTGCGGGCGGAGCGGGGTTTCAGGCCGTTTTAAGGGTTTTGCCCGATTTATCGAACGGGACGACTTCGCTTCGGCTTCGTTACGGTTGGGTTCGGCGGTGGGACGGTCCCATCGTGGAATGCCAGCACCGGGGAACCCGACCGTGTTCTTTCACACCCAGCCTTCCACCGTCCGCACCGGACGGGCAGACGCCGCCCGCCATCCGGCCAAGGGCCTGGCCGCGGACGGGGTGGGTGCTGGCTGGGCCGGCGACCGCACGTCCGACCGGGCCGGCGATCCGTCCGGACGGCGGGTGATCTTCCTTCATCCCGGCAAGGGGGCGTGGTGGCGCCTGCTGGAGCATGTGCCGGCGGGCCAGGAATGGCTGACCGTGCCGGCCGCCGCAGGGGCGACGATGCTCTCTCCTTTGCTGAACCCCTTGCTGGTGGAGCGCGGCGGCCGCCGGCCGGTTCTGGTCGCCGGCGCGGTGACGGCGCCGCTCGCCATCGCTGCGGCGCTGGATTTCCCGGAGCAGGTCGGCGGTGTGATGATCGTCGACGATGTCGGCGCCGAATCGCCGATGCGCCGGCGCTGGAACGCTCTGGCTGCCCGTTTCGGCCGCCCGCTGCCGGCGGTGCTGACCGGCGATCTCGGAGAACTCGAAGCCGAATTGCCGGCGGTCCGGCTGCCGGTGACCCTGATGCAGGGCAGCGATCCGGCCGGCCTGTTCACCCGGCTCGAAAATGGGCTGACGGGGTGCCGCACCTTGACGGTCGTCGCCGTGTCCGACGCGGCCGCCATCCGCCCGCGGACCCATGCCACCGAACTGCGCGGCGCATTGCTGGCGCTGGTCTCCGCCGTGGAGCGGGCGCAGCGGTAGGGCAAGGACCTGTCGCCCGGCTCCGGTCGGTCACAGGCTCTGCGCGGTCAAGGCGGCCTGGGTGCGGTTGCGAACGCCCAGATGACGCAGGATCGCGGTGACGTGGACCTTCACCGTGCCTTCCGTCAGCCCCAGCTCGTGGGCGATCTGCTTGTTGGATTTGCCGTCGCGCAGGCGGGCGAGCACATCGCGCTGGCGTGGCGTCAGCTGGTCGCCGCCGCCGCTTCCCAGCGCCGCCCCATCGTCCACCGCATCGCCAGACCCCTGACCGCCGACATGGTGTGCCCCATAGCCGCCTTGCGTGTCGGCGCGGTCACCGCCGCGGATCGCCTGTTCGGGAAGATAGATGCCGCCGGCGAGTACCAGCTGCAGCGCGCCCAGCAGAACCTTGGCGCTGGAGGATTTCGGGATATAGCCGGCGGCACCGTTCTCCAGGGCCGCCAGCAGGTCGGAGCGCTTTTCCGACCCCGACACCACCACCAGAAGCGCCTTCGGCAGGCCGGCATGAATGTCGCCGAGGGCGGAAAAGCCGGTCCAGCCCGGCATACCGAGATCGAGAAGGATCAGGTCGAAGGGTCTGGTGCCGTCGCACAACGCCCGCACCTCGTCATAGGTGCTGGCCTCAAAGAAAGTCATATCGGCGTCGAATTGCGCCAGCAGCCGGCGCAGACCGTCTCGGAACAGCAGGTGATCGTCGGCGATCAGCACGTTCATCGCGGGCATTTCCAGAAGGTTGCAGCGATCTCACACCGGAATGGCGTCATCGGCACGCGGCTTCACATAAGCACGCACATTCTCACGCTGTAGTTCGCTTTTGGTCTTAGACCGCTTCCTCTATGCCTGCGCCCGTCGGTCGCCGCGGCCGGTTGCGGGATCGGCAAAGCCCGGAAAAGGCAACGCCCCGCTCCGCCGGCCGCCTGCCCCGGATGGAGGGGGCGGACGGCCGGAACGGAAGGCGGGCGGGGCCTTTCGGCAGAACGGTTGGCTTGTAGGTGCGTCCGGACGGGCCGGATCAGACGGTGGCGGCGACGCCGGTCTCGGCGGCCTGGTCGCCGATGCCGTTGTTCAGCGCCCAGATGGCGGCCTGGGTGCGGTTGGAGGCGTTGATCTTGCGCAGCAGGCTCTTCAGGTGAACCTTCACGGTGGCTTCCGTGATGTTCAGGTGGTTGGCGATCATCTTGTTGCTGTTGCCGTTCAGCAGGCAGCGCAGGATCTGCACCTCGCGCTGCGACAGACCCTTGCGGCGGGTCGGCTGCTCGGCGCCCATATCCTCGGTGCGGCCGCTGACCAGCAGCTCGGCCAGATGGGTCGGGAACACCTTCTCGCCCATCATCACCAGCTTCAGCGACTGCATCAGCGCCTCGCAGGCGATGTCCTTCAGCAGGTAGCCGCCGGCACCGGCACCAAGGGCGGCCGACAGGCGGCGGGTCTCCAGGTCGTTGGTCAGGATGACGATCCGGATCGACGGGTGATCCTCGCGCAGGCCGCGCATCGCATCGACTTCCTCGTCGGCGCCGCTCGGCAGATCGATGAGGATCAGGTCCGGGGTCTTGCCGGAGCCGAGCGTCGACAGGCCCTCGCGCAGGCTGCCGGCCTCGCCGACGACGGTGAAGGAGGTGCCCTCGAACAGACGCTTCATGCCCTCACGGAAAAGCTTGTTGGCATCGATGAGGAAAACGTTGATGGCATCCATGGTCTCAGCCCGCCTTTTGTTCCGTTCCGATCGAAGTGGCGCCGGGTGGCGCTTCGGAGGCATCCCCGACCTTCCGCTCCCGCGTCCGGTCCGCTCCCCCTCAGGGTTCGGGGGTGCCTCGTTGTGATCCATAGATACCCCCGATTTGCGCCGCGCAAAATTTCGCTTAGGTAAATTTCGCGTCGAGCAATGGGCATATGCCGTAAGCCCGCATAAGACAAGATGAGGACATAAGGAGGCTCTCGTCGGTCAGTTGGAATAACTGTCTGTGACAGAAAAGGGGAAAACGTTAACGGGCGGGGTGTGATTTCGTCATGACGCTGAACTACAGTGTACGGCGACTTCCCGGATGAAGGTCGTTTGCCGGAAAGAACTGCGCCGTCGCCCAATGGTTGGAGTCCTATATCCCATAAGTCTGCCCTTCGGCATAAGCGTGGCCGTTCCGCCCGGTGCGGTTCCCCCAGGGGGTGCGGCCTTCGACGGGGGTCGTGCCCGACCGTTCCGTGCTGTATACGTTCCAGCCGCGAGCGGGCATCCGCCTGCACAAGCCGCTTTTTTCGTCCATCCCCAGGCCGGGACGCCATGTCAGACGCTTATGATGATGATCCGCTGAGCCACGCCGCTCCCGCTGCCGGTCCCGCTTCGGGATTTCCGGCCGCGGCGCAGCGCTTCGCCTATCTGGACGGGCTGAACCCGACCCAGCGGGCGGCGGTGGAGGCATTGGACGGCCCGGTTCTGGTGCTGGCCGGCGCCGGCACCGGCAAGACGCGGGTGCTGACCACCCGGCTGGCTCATCTGCTGATGACGCGGCGCGCCGCCGCCTTCCAGATCCTGGCGGTGACCTTCCACAACAAGGCCGCCCGCGAGATGCAAGAGCGCGTCGCCCATCTGGTGGGGATCGAGCCGGAAGGCTTGTGGCTCGGCACCTCCATGCGCTGGCTGCCGCATCTTGGGCGCCATGCCGAGCTGGTCGGGCTGAAGTCGAACTTCACCATCCTTGACACCGACGATCAGTTCGCCTNGATCAAGCAACTGCTGCAAGCCGAAAACATCGATCCCAAGAAGTGGCCGCCCCGACAGTTTCTGGGCGCCATCGAGCGCTGGAAGGACCGCGGCCTGACCCCCGACCGTCTGGGCGACGCCGACGGCGGCGATGTGGCCGGCGGCCGGGTGGTGGCGATCTACCGTGCCTATCAGGAGCGCCTGCGCACCCTGAACGCCTGCGACTTCGGCGACCTGCTGCTGCACAACCTCGCCATCTTCCAGAACCATCCGGACGTGCTGGCGGAATATCACCGGAAGTTCAAATATCTCCTGGTCGACGAGTATCAGGACACCAACGTCGCTCAGTATCTGTGGCTGCGCATCCTCTCCCAGGCGCACAAGAACATCTGCTGCGTCGGTGACGAGGATCAGTGCGTGGTCGAGGGCACGCTCATCCGGATGGCGGACGGCTCGGAGCGGCCCGTCGAGGCGATCCGGGTCGGGGATGCCGTGCGGTCCGCGCAGGGCGGCGGCGTTTTCGGTCCGTCGACGGTGACGCGGACCCATCGGCACGACTGGTCGGGCGATCTGGTGGAGATCGAGCTGGACGACGGCACCCGCCTGACCACGACGCCGGAGCACCGCCACTTCGCCGGCTACCGGCTGGGAACGTCGCCGCAGCTTCACTTCACCTACCTGATGCACAAGCGGGGCTTCGGCTTCCGGCTCGGCACGTCGCAGACCTACACCCGCGGGCAGGCTTCCCCGGTCATCGGGTATGAGCTCCGCTGCCGGCAGGAGCATGCGGATGCCGTCTGGATCCTGGCGACGCACGAGAGCGAGAACGAGGCGCGCTACCTGGAATACACCCTCTCGCTGAGGCACCGCATTCCGACCTTTCCCTTCGTTGCCCGCAAGGGGGGATCGACGGGCGGCCTCGTTCACGACCAGTCGATCCTGGACCGGCTGTTCGGCGAGATCCCGACGGAGGAGGCCGGCGACCGCCTGCTCGGGCTGTACGGGCTTTCCCGCGCCTGTCCCCATTACCGGCCGCAGAGCCACGCCGGCCGGCGCCGCAACGTCACCGTCACTTTGTGCGGCGGCAGTGGCAGCCGGCCGCTGCACCGGATCTCCATCATCGTCAGCGCCCCCGATGACGCCGCTGCGCTCCGCGGCATCGGCCTGTCCGTGCGTCCGGTGAAGAAGGGGCACGAGGGGGGGCGCTATGAGACGGTCATGGCGAATCTTTCCGATGTGATGGGCGTCGTGGACAAGGTCCGCCAAGTCTTCAAGGACGGGATCGCCCTCGTGCAGTTTGCCCGCTTCGGCAGCGGGGTCGGCCCTGCGGAGGACGAGGCGGAACGGGAGGCCGATGATGGCGGCGTTGCGGTTCTGGACCGTCCGTCCGTCCGCACCCGTTCCAGCCTGCCGATGATCCCGGCCGGATCCGTCCGGACGGGCATGTCGATGTTCCGGGGGGACGGCACGCTGGCGACCGTGCGGTCGGTCCGGACGAGCCGGCGCGAGGCGGCCGTCCACGACCTCGACGTCGAACGGACGCACAACTTCATCGCCAACGGGATCGTGACGCACAATTCGATCTATGCCTGGCGCGGTGCCGAGATCGGCAACATCCTGCGCTTCGAGACCGATTTTCCCGGCGCGACGATCATCAAGCTGGAGCAGAACTACCGCTCCACCGGCCATATCCTCGCTGCCGCGTCGGGCCTGATCGCCAACAACCAGGGGCGGCTGGGCAAGACGCTGTGGACCGAGGCCGATGGCGGCGAGCCGGTCAAGGTCAAGGCGGTGTGGGACGGCGAGGAGGAGGCGCGCTGGGTCGGCGAGGAGATCGAAACGCTCCAGCGCAAGGGAACGCCGCTGTCGCAGATCGCCGTGCTGGTCCGCGCCGGCTTCCAGACCCGCGAGTTCGAGGAACGCTTCATCACGCTCGGCCTGCCTTACAAGGTGCTGGGCGGTCCGCGCTTCTACGAGCGGCAGGAAATCCGCGACGCTCTCGCCTATTTCCGCGTCGTCAACTCCGGCGATGACGACCTCGCCTTCGAGCGCATCGTCAATCTGCCCAAGCGCGGCGTCGGCCCGGCGGCCATGCAGAGCCTCTACACCGCCGCCCGCGCCCGCGGGCTGTCGCTGACCGAGGCCGGCTGGACGCTGACCGAAACGGACGAGCTGAAGCCGAAGCTGCGCGCCACCCTGCGCGGGCTGCTGCAGGATTTCTTCCGCTGGCGGACGCTGATGGCGACGGTGCCGCACACCGAGCTTGCCCGCACATCCT
>NZ_BADK01001098.1 GCF_000333595.1 Azospirillum sp. B506 | reverse complement strand
GTCGGTGCCATCCAACGTGACGCCCGGCATGCCGAAGCCGTGGGCGCGGTCGACATAGCTGTCGCAGGACACCGCCCATTCCATCGCCGTGGATTCGGCATAGCCGTTGTCTCCACCACGAAGACCACCGGCAGGTTCCACACCGCGGCGAGGTTCAGGCTCTCCAGGAAGGTGCCCTGGTNGGACGCGCCGTCGCCGACGAAGGTGATGCCGACGCCGCGGTCGCCGCGCACCTTGGCCGCCAGCGCCGCGCCGCAGATCAGCGGCGCGCCGGCGCCCAGGATGCCGTTGGCGCCCATCATGCCCTTGGACAGGTCGGCGATGTGCATCGACCCGCCCTTGCCCCGGCAGGCGCCGGTGCTGCGGCCGTAGATCTCCGCCATCATGGCGTGGACGTCGACACCCTTGGCGATGCAGTGGCCGTGGCCGCGGTGGGTGGAGGCGATGCGGTCATTGTCGTTCAGGTGCATCATGATGCCGGTGGCGCAGGCCTCCTCGCCGGCATAGAGGTGGACGAAGCCGGGGATGTCGCCCTTGGCGAAATCGACGTGCAGCCGTTCCTCGAACTCGCGGATCGTCCGCATGGTGCGGTATGCCTTCAGCAGCTCGTCCTTGCCGAGGGGGAAGGGATTCTGGGCCATGAGGTGTTTTCTCCCTGATTGATGTTTGGTGGTTAGAAGGCGGCGGCGACGGGCACCGGGGTGCCGGTCAGCAGCCGGTTCCGGCCGGCGTGCCGCATGACCGCGGCGACGTTGACCGTGCGGAAGGCGTCGTCCTTCAAGGTCAGGGACAGACGGTCGCGTTCGCTGAAGGACAGTTCGCGCTCGCCATCCAGCGCGATGGAGCCTGCGGTGACCTCCGGCACGAAGGCCACGTCGGCGGGCATGCGGCGCCAGTCGGTGACGCCGACCTCCGCCATCATCCCCGGCGCGATGGGGGCGTGGAGCGTGGTGGTTCCCTTGCGGCAATCCCCGTCCGGCGACAGCCGCACCATCAGGCCGCCGCTCTCCTCGCGGCCGACGGGTTCCAGCAGGCCGGCGATGGCCGACATGCCGATCGCCTCGGGGTCGGCGAAGGTGACGTAGAGTTCGCGGAAATTCTCGGTCCGCCACAGGGCGCGGGCGCCGATGTAGCGTTCCGTCACCAGGGCGACGTCGACCAGTGCCATGTCGGTGACGGTGGCGCCGTTTGCCCCGTTGATGAGGGAGACGTCGATCCGCTTGTTGGCGGCAAAGGCGACGTGCGGCGGCACGCGGCCGGTGACCGCCAGCCCGGTGGCGAGCCCGGTGATCGTCGGTTCGCGGTGTTCGGGGAAGGCATTGTTGGTCCCGGTGGAGATGCCGGCGATGGGCACCGTCCCGCAGTCCGCGGCCACCGCCCGGTGGGTGCCGTCGCCGCCCAGAACCACCAGGGCCGACACGCCGGCCCGCCGCATCTCGGCGGTGGCGCGATGGGTGTCGGCGACGGTGCCGGTGACCGGCATGGAGACGGGATGGAGAGCGGG
>NZ_BADK01001099.1 GCF_000333595.1 Azospirillum sp. B506 | reverse complement strand
AGCAGAACGACGTGTTCGTCGTCGTTCTGGAGGGCGAGGCCAACACCAAGCTGTTCCACCAGGGCATGGTGACCCATGCGCTGCCCGCCGGCTGGGAGATCGAGAATGCCAAGCTGGGCGGTGGCACGCCGGAGGAGATGGCGTGGCTGGGCGACCTGACCTACACCCGCACGACCGAGGCGCGCGACGACCGCTATGTCGCCGCGGTTGACCTGACGGAGGACCAGCAGAGCTTCAAGCTGGCCTTCATCGTCCGCGCCATCACCCCCGGCACTTACGAACTGCCGGGTGCGACGGTGGAGGACATGTACAAGCCGCGCTTCTTCGCCCGCCAGACCACCGGGCGGATCACGGTTCATCCGGCGGAGTGACGATTGGCGCGGGGGTGGGTGGGTAACGTCTGGGTAAGGCGGGCGGGAGTCGCAACGGCCGGCGTTGCGGCCCTGATCGGGGCGGCCCTGCTGCTCGACCGGCTGTTCCCGCCGCCACTGGACCGTTTGGCTGACCTGTCGGTCACGGTCACCGACCGCAAGGGCCAGCCGCTGCGCGTCTTCACCAATGCGGCGGGGGCGTGGCGGCTGCCGGCGACGGTGGACGATGTCTCGCCACTGTTCGTCGAGCTGCTGCTGGCCTATGAGGACCGGCGGTTCGAGAGCCACGTCGGCGTCGATCCGCTGGCGGTGCTGCGTGCGGCTGGGCAGAATCTGGGGGCGGGGCGGGTCGTTTCAGGCGCCTCCACCATCACCATGCAGGTCGCCCGCCTGCTGGAGCCGCGGCCGCGCACCTTCGCTGCCAAGCTGATCGAGGCGGCGCGCGCGGCCCAGCTGGAATGGCGCTACAGCAAGCGCGACATCCTCGGCATGTATCTGACGCTCGCCCCCTATGGCGGGAATATCGAGGGCATTCGGGCCGCCTCGCTGATGCTGCTGGGCAAGTCTCCGGTGGAGCTGGACGCGGCGGAGGCGGCGCTGCTGGTCTCGCTGCCGCAAGCCCCCTCGCACCTGCGTCCCGACCGCTATCCGGACCGGGCGCGCGCGGCGCGCGACAAGGTGCTGGACCGGGTGGCCGAGGCGAGCGCCCTGTCGCCCAAGGCGGTGGCGGAGGCGAAATCGCTGCCGGTGCCCTCGGCCCGGCTGCCTCTGCCGGCGTCGGCCCCGCATCTCGCCGACCGGCTGCGTGGTGCCAGTCCCGGACAAGCGGAGATCGCCACCACCATCGACGGCACGCTGCAACAGGCGGTCGAGGCGCTGGGCAGGCGGACGGCGGAGACGCTGAACCCGCAGGCCGGGCTGGCGGTGCTGGTGGTGGACAACCGCGACCGTTCCGTGTTGGCCTATCTCGGCAGCCCCAATGCGCTGGACGAGACGCGGCAGGGCCCCATCGACATGGTGCGGGCGGTGCGCTCGCCCGGATCGGCGCTGAAGCCCTTTATCTATGGGCTGGGCTTCGACGACGGCATCATCCATCCGCTGACCCAGATCGCCGACGTCTCCACCCGCTTCGGCGACTGGGCGCCGCGCAATTTCGACCGCAGTTTCACCGGCGACCTGACGGTGATGGAGGCGCTGCAGCGCTCGCTGAACGTGCCGGCGGTGCTGGTGCTCGACCGGGTCGGGCCGCTGCGCTTCGCCGAGGCTTTGCGCAAGGCCGGCGCCCGGCTGGTGCTGCCGAGCGGCACGGCGCAGCCCGGACTGCCGGTGGCGCTGGGCGGGGCGTCGATCAGCCTCTGGGACATGACCATGCTTTACAGCGGGCTGGCGCGCGACGGGCTGGTGGCGCCGCTGCGGACCAGACTCGACGAAGCCGGCGGGACGGAACAGCGGCTGCTGTCGGCGACCGCGGCCCAGCAGGTGCGGGCGATTCTGGAGGGGTCCCCGCCGCCGCCGGGGGTGGTGCAGGCGCAGGAACTGCGCGGCAGCGGACCGGTGGCGCTGAAGACCGGCACCAGCTACGGCTTCCGCGACGCCTGGGCCTTCGGGGTAACCGGGCGCTATACCGTCGGCGTCTGGGTCGGGCGGCCGGACGGCACGCCCAGCCCCGACCACTATGGCCGCAACACCGCCGCCCCGCTGCTGTTCGAGGTGTTCGACCGGCTGCCGGCCGAGCGGGGCCGTCCCGCCGGCCCGGTGAGGAACGAGGTGCCGCCGGAGTTGCTGCGCCGCCTGCGCCCGGGCGAGGTCGAGTTGGCCGGGCCGCGTCAGAGCGACCGGCTACGCCTGACCTTCCCGGTCAGCGACATGGTGCTGGAGGCCCTGGGGCCGGATGGCAAGGGAGAGCCGATGACCCTGACCGCCACTGGCGGGCGGCGTCCGCTGTCCTGGCTGATCGACGGGCGGCGGGTGGCCCAATCGCCGATTGCGCGTGAGGTGGTTTGGCGTCCGGACGGTCCGGGAGTGGTGCGGGTCACTGTGCTGGACGCCGACGGCAGCAGCGACAGCGCGACCGTCGAGATTCGGTAGGGCCTCTAAGAGGCGCGGCTCGATCCGAAGGTGGCATCGTCGCGCTGGCTCCACACCCGTGAGCGGACACGCATCTGCTTCTGGCAGTCCACCGAGCAGTAAAGCGGTGCCGGCCCCCGTGCGGACGGACGGACGAAGGGGCGGCCGCAGCAGGCGCAATGCAGTTGGCGGGTCGCGGTGTGCGGGGTGTTGGCCGGACGGGTGGAAACGGACATCTCGGGAAAGGTTTGTTGGTTTCGGGTGAGCGCCAATATAGGGGCGGTGTGTTTCAGTTCCATGTTCGGGAAAACGCCTAGAGCTGAATGGGTAGGGCGCTTGTCCTGCTGTCGGAGGCTGTTGACCGTCCCCGTCGCAAGACCTATGTGAAAAGGCTGAGACCAAGCGGGAGCGGTGCGGTGCCGAAGTGCGTCGCCGATGGAATGTGGAGGCTTGCGAGTGCCGCGGGGGCGATTGTCCTCGTGATGCTCGGCCTGTTGCTGTGGTCGGACGCCGCCGCTGCTGCCTGTCCGCATGAGCGCCAGGAGGCCGGGGTTGCGGTCGCCGCACCTCCGCATATGCCGTATCGCATAGACATCGGGATGCCGGACAGCGGCCACCATATGCCGGGTCGTCAGCACCATGCTGTGCAGCCCTGCTGTGCAGGAATGGTCTGCGCCGCCGTTGCTGTCGCCCTGCCGGGCGCGGAGGTGGCGTCGCCAGTCGGTGTGGCAGGGCTGCGTCTGGCCTGGGCTGCCGGGCCGTTGCGCGAGGGATTGGGGGTGCGGCCCGACCTGCCGCCTCCGCGTCTGGGATGATGCCGGTGCGCCGCTGACTGTGCGGCGCCGTCACTCTGCCATCCCGTTTCCAAACATCCGGAGTCCGTCATGACTCTCGCGCTTTCACGCCGCCGTCTGCTGTCCACGGCGGTGGCTGGCGGCTGTGCCGCCCTGCTTCCGGCCTTTCCCCGCTCCGTCCTCGCCGCCGCTCCGGCTGCCGGCGATGCCTTCCGCCTGACCGTCGACCGCCGCACGCTTGAGGTGAACGGCAAGGCGGCCAGCGTGTTTGGCATCCGCCAGCCCGACGGCACGCCCGGGCTGACGCTGGAACCCGGCCAGCGTTTCCTGCTCGATCTCGCCAACCAAGCGGGGGAGGATGCGGTCATCCACTGGCATGGCCAGACCCCGCCCTATGTCCAGGACGGCGTCATCGATAGGAACCGGCCGGCGATCCGCAACGGCGAATCCGTCCGCTACGACTTCGCACCGCGCACCGGAACCCATTGGATGCACTCCCATCATGGGATGCAGGAACAGCTGCTGATGGCTGCCCCGCTGGTGGTCCGCAGCGCCGACGACCTGCGCGCCGACGAGCAGGAGGTCACCATTCTGCTGCATGATTTCACCTTCCGCGACCCGGCGGACCTGCTGGCCGCACTCGGTGCGCCGGCCGGGGGAATGGATCATGGCGGGCACGGCCAGATGGAGCATGGTCAAATGTTGCATGGTCAGATGACCCATGGCGCCATGAATCATGGAGCAATGAATCATGGCTCGATGGATCACGGATCCGGTCATGAGATGGCCGGGATGTCCGGCGGCATGGCGATGGACCTGAACGACGTCGAGTACGATGCCTATCTCGCCAACGATCGCACGCTCGCCGACCCGGATGTGGTGCGGGTGGAGCGGGGCGGGCGGGTACGGTTGCGCGTCATCAACGGCGCCACATCGACCGCCTTCCATCTCGACCTCGGGCGGTTGACCGGGCAGGTGATGGCCGCCGACGGCAACCTTGTGCAACCGGTGACCGGCAGCCGCTTCGCGATGAGCATGGGCCAGCGGCTGGACATTCGCCTGACCCTGCCTGCAGCGGGGGGCGCCTTCCCGATCCTGGCCTTGCGCGAAGGGGCGATGCAGCGCACCGGCATCATCCTTGCCACCCCGGGCGCCATGGTGGAGAAGGTTGCGGCCACCGGACAGGCGGCGACCGACCCGCTGGACCTGTCGCTGGAACGGCAACTGGTCGCCGTGACTCCCCTGGCAACGCGGCCGGCCGACCTGACGCGGCGGATGCAGCTGACCGGGTCGATGATGCCGTATGTCTGGAGCCTTGACGGGCTGACCTTCGGCTCGCATCGGCCGCTGCTGGTCCGCCAGGGCCAGCGGGTGGAGCTGACCTTCGAGAACGCCTCGATGATGGCGCATCCCATGCACCTGCACGGCCACCATTTCCAGGTCGTGGCCATAGACGGCCGGCCGGTGGTGGGGGCGGTGCGCGACACCGTGCTGGTGCCGATGATGGGCAGCGTGACGGTCGCCTTCGACGCCGACAATCCCGGGCGCTGGCCGCTGCACTGCCACAACCTGCTGCACATGGCCACCGGGATGAGACCGAGG
>NZ_BADK01001100.1 GCF_000333595.1 Azospirillum sp. B506 | reverse complement strand
GCTGCTGATGCTCGGCACCGATTTCCCGTACCGGCAGTTCTATCCGACCGAGGCGAAGATCGCCCAGCTCGACCTGCGCGCCGAGACTCTTGGCCGCCGCACCAAGCTGGACCTCGCGCTGGTCGGTGATGTGGGCGCAACGATTCGGGAACTGCTGCCGCGCCTGACCGCCAAAACCGATGACAGTCATCTTGCGGGCGCCCTCGCCAACTACCGCTCGGCGCGCGAGGGACTTGACGACCTCGCCACCGGCAAGCCGGGCCGCAAGCCGATCCACCCGCAATATCTCACCAAGCTGCTCAGCGAGCGCGCGTCGGACGATGCGGTGTTCACCTTCGACGTCGGCACGCCGACCGTGTGGGCCGCGCGCTATCTCAAGATGAACGGCCGGCGCCGCATGATCGGCTCGCTCTCGCACGGCTCGATGGCGAACGCGCTGCCGCAGGCGATCGGCGCCCAGGCCGCCTTTCCCGGGCGCCAGGTCATCAGCCTGTCGGGCGACGGCGGCTTCACGATGCTGATGGGTGACTTCCTGACGCTCAACCAGCAGAAACTGCCGGTCAAGGTCGTGGTCTTCAACAATGGCACGCTCGGCTTCGTCGCGCTTGAGATGAAGGGGGCGGGCTTCCTGGAAACCGGCACCGAACTTCAGAACCCGGATTTCGCCGCGATGGCGCGGGCGACCGGCGTGCATGCGATCCGGGTGGAGGACCCTGGCGAACTCGATGCCGCGATCCAGGACATCCTCGCCCATCCGGGGCCGGCGCTGCTCGATGTCGTCACGGCGCCGCAGGAATTGGCTCTGCCGCCGACCATCGGCACGGAGCAGGTGAAGGGCTTCGGCCTGTGGGCCTTGCAGGCGGTGATGAACGGCCGGGGCGACGAGCTGATCGACCTGGCCCGCACCAATCTGCTGCGCTGACCGCCGCCGAGGGGCGTGGTTCCGAGCGGCACCGATCCGGGGAGCGGCCACCTCTTTCGGTGGTACGCCACCCCCCGGGACGGTGCAGGGTCGCTCAGGATGACACTGCGCTCTCGAATGCGCGTCGGAACCGGTCCCTTATTCCACCGTCACGCTCTTCGCGAGGTTGCGCGGCTGGTCCACGTCGGTCCCCTTCAGAACCGCCGTGTGATAGGCCAGCAGCTGTACCGGGATGGCGTAGAGCAGCGGAGCGACCAGCGGGTCGCAGGCCGGCAGCTCGACCGACCAGCGGACCTTGTCCTTCAGCTGTCGAGCCCTG
>NZ_BADK01001101.1 GCF_000333595.1 Azospirillum sp. B506 | reverse complement strand
TTCTGGGGGCGGTGGTGGCGCTGCACAAGCACGGCCATCTCGGCATGGACACCATGGTCGCCCTGCTGCCCAGGACGGGTCGGCTGGTCTGTTTCTGCGCCAGTCATGTGTTGATGATCTACGCGACCGGGCTGCTGCTCGGCGGCAGCTGGGACCAGACCCTGATCAACCTGTCGGTGACGGCGCCGGCCACCGGGCTGTCGATGGGCTTCTTCTATGGCTCCGGCGTGGTGTTCGGCGTCCTGGCCCTGGTGATCCTGGCCTTCAACCTCGTCCGCGCGCTGACCGGCCGCCTGAAGGACGGCGAGCTGATCACGGTGACGGAGTCCGAGGAGTCTGTCGACGCCGGGCATTCCCCCACCGGCCGGCACGCCTGATCCTCCGGCCCGATTCCCCTGGCCCGATCTCCCGCTAGCCCGAGCGGCAAGGAGTTCCTCCCATGACCGTCACCGTCTTCCTCGGCTCTCTGCTGGGGGCCATGGCCATCGGCACGCCGATCGCCTTCGCGCTGCTGCTGTGCGGCGTGGCGCTGATGTTCCATATGGACCTGTTCGACGCCCAGATCGTCGCCCAGAACGTCATCAACGGCGCCGACAGCTTCCCGCTGGTCGCCGTGCCCTTCTTCATGCTGGCGGGCGAGGTGATGAATGCCGGCGGCCTGTCGCGGCGCATCGTCGCCGTGGCGATGGCGCTGGTCGGCCATATCCGCGGCGGGCTCGGCTATGTCGCCATCCTCGCCTCCTGCATTCTCGCCAGCCTGTCCGGCTCGGCGGTGGCCGATGCCGCCGCCCTGTCGGCCCTGCTGGTGCCGATGATGGTGCGGGCCGGCCATGACAAGGCGCGCTCCTGCGGGCTGATCGCCGCCGGCGGCATCATCGCGCCGATCATTCCGCCCAGCATCGGCTTCATCCTGTTCGGCGTCGCGGCCAACGTGTCGATCACCAAGCTGTTCCTGGCCGGCATTTTCCCGGGCCTGATGCTGGGGTTCGGGCTGGTCGCCGCCTGGTGGCTGGTGGTCCGCCACGAGGATCTGGCCCCGCCGCCGCGCGCGACGAAGGGGGAGGTCGCCGCCGCGGTGAAGGACGGCTTCTGGGCGCTGATGCTGCCGGGCATCATCATCTTCGGTCTGAAGTTCGGCATCTTCACGCCCACCGAGGCGGCGGTGGTGGCGGCGGTCTATGCGCTGTTCGTCGCCGTGGTGGTCTATCGCGAGCTGAAGCCGTCGCAGCTGTTCGAGCTGTTCGCCTCGGCGGCCACCACCACCGCGGTGGTGATGTTCCTGGTCGCGGCCGCCATGGTGTCGGCCTGGATGATCACCATCGCAAACCTGCCGGCCCAGGTCGCCGACATGCTGGAACCCTTCATGGGCAGCCCGACCCTGCTGATGGCCGCCATCATGGTGCTGGTGGTGATCGTTGGGACGGCGATGGACATGACGCCGACCATCCTGATCCTGACGCCGGTGCTGATGCCGGTGATCAAGCAGGCCGGCATCGATCCCGTCTATTTCGGCGTGCTGTTCATCATCAACAACGCCATCGGTCTGATCACGCCGCCGGTCGGCACCGTGCTGAACGTAGTGGCCGGCGTGGCGAAGCTGAACATGGGCGCCCTGATGCGCGGCGTCTGGCCCTTCCTGCTGGCCCAGCTGCTGGTGCTGGCGCTGCTGGTTCTGTTCCCGTCGCTGGTGACGGTCCCGGCCCGTTGGTTCGCGGGCTGAGACTGCCCAGCCCCGATCAGATGCGGAGCCGGAGCGGGCGGCCGGCAAGGAAGCCGAAGACGCCCGCCGCCACCGCGACGGCGATGAACAGCAGGGTGGAGGCATGCCAGTCGCCGCTCCAGCCATGCAGCAGCCCGACCGCGAAGGGGCCGGCCGAGGCCAGCGTGTAGCCGACGCTCTGCGACATGCCCGACAGGTGCGACGCGGTGCGGCTGTCGGGCGAGCGCAGAACGATCAGCGTCAGGGCGACGGCGAAGGCCCCGCCCTGTCCGATCCCGAGGATCACCGCCCACAGCGCGATGGTCCAGAGCGGAGCATAGAGGCAGCCGACCATGCCGACCAGGCTGCAGCCGAGCATCGAGACGGCGGCGAGGCTCTGGCTCGGCGTGCGTGTCGCCAGCATGGGCGCGACCAGCGCCGCCGCCACCTGCACCATGACCGAGCCGGACACGATCAGTCCGGCCGTCGTCGGGTCGAAGCCGCGGTCGCGCAGCATCGGCGCCATCCAGCCGAGCACGATGTAGGCCAGGGCCGACTGCAACCCCATGAACAGGGTGATCTGCCAGGCCAGACCATTGCGCCACAGGCCCTGCATGGATGTGCCGCCGGGACCGGCCTCGCTCTGGCGTCCGCGGGTCAGCGGCAGCCAGGCCAGCGCCGCCACCACCGCCGGCACCGCCCAGACGGCCAGCGCGCCGGTCCATTGCCCCAGGGCACGCTCCAGCGGAACCGTCGCGCCGGCGGCGGTCGCCGCGCCGGCGCAGAGCGCCATGGTGTAGACCCCCATCATCAGGCTGATCTTCCCGGGAAAGTCGCGCTTCACCACGGCGGGCAGAAGCACGCCGATGATGCCGATCCCGGCGCCCGCCAGGGTCGCCCCGGCGAACAATGCGGTGAAGGTGCCGAGTCCGCGCAGCGCGATGCCGCCGCCCAGCACCAGCAGCATGATGAAGATCATCCGTTCCGTGCCGAAGCGCTGGGCCAGCCGCGGGGCGATCACCCCGAACAGGCCGAGGCACAGCACGGGCGAGGTGGTCAGCAGCCCGGCCTGCCCGGAGGTCAGGCCGGCATCGCGCACCACGTCGCCCATCACCGGCGCGAGGCTCGACAGCGCCGGCCGCAGGTTCAGCGCCACCAGCACGAGGGTGACGGCGACCAGCAGCGGATGATGCCGGGCTGGACCTTCTGCCCGAGGATTTCCGGGCCGGAGGGCCGCCGGGCCGCCATTGCGGGACTCGGCGGATCGGCCGGCGGCACTGTCGGTGGTCATGAACAGCCTGGGCGGTTTTGTTGGCGGGGCCAAGCAATCGACCATTGGTTGCCCCCTGGGTCAAGCCGCTCAAGCTGCAACCCACCCCAGCGGCTGTGGGACACATGGCCTGGGGCAGCCAATCGGTTGAACGGCCAGCCCTTCGATCGGGTAGCGGAAACCATTGCGGCGACGGAAATGGGCAAACGTGACGTTAGACCATGGTCCAGGCGCAATCGATCAAAGATATATCGACCGTTGCCTTGGGTGTCATTGGCCTCCAAGGCGTTGGAAATTAGACTGAACGCGTGAATCGACGACCGGCCGACGCCTTGCGGATGGCTGGAGGGGCTGAAGAGGATAATTCCGATCTGGCGGATCGATATCGGACAGGACGGGCCAGCCGTGCCAGCTCCGCCAGGACCATCGAGTTCGATTTCGTCCGGCCATTCCGCCTGGCCATTCCGCCTGGCCATTTCGTCTGCCAGTGGGCTGCGTCTCGGCAGCCCGCCAATTCCGGGAGCATTCGACCATGACGCATAGGATCTCCGACCTGATCGTGGACATCCTCCAGGCAACGGGCGTGCGCCGCATCTATGGCGTCGTCGGCGACAGCCTGAACGGGCTGACCGACTCTCTCCGCCGCAAGCGCAGCATCGACTGGGTCCATGTCCGCCACGAGGAGGTCGCGGCCTTCGCCGCCGGTGCGGAGGCCGCCCTGACGGGTGGACTTGCCGTCTGCGCCGGCTCCTGCGGCCCCGGCAATCTGCACCTCATCAACGGCCTCTACGATTGCCACCGGACGCGGGTGCCGGTGTTGGCGATCGCTGCGCAAATCCCATCGGCCGAGATCGGCCGCAATTATTTCCAGGAGACGAAGCCCGAGGCGCTTTTCCGCGGCTGCAGCGACTTCTGCGAACTGGTCTCCCACCCGTCGCAGCTTCCCGGCGTCCTGGAAGCGGCCATCCGCAGCGCAATCGGGCGCCGCAGCGTCTCGGTGATCGTCATTCCCGGCGACATCGCGCTGGAGGATGTCGAGGCCACCTTCTCGGCGCCGGCGGCACTGGCCATCCGGCAGCCGGTCACGGTCCCCGCCGCGGCTGAACTCGACGCGCTTGCCGACCTTCTCAATGGCGGCAGCCGCGTCACGCTGTTCTGCGGCCGCGGTTGCCAGGGCGCGCATGCGCCGCTGATCGAACTGGCGGAGAGGCTGAAGGCGCCCATCGTCCACGCGCTCGGCGGCAAGGAGCATGTGGAGTGGGACAACCCATACGATGTCGGGCTGACCGGCATGCTGGGCTTCTCATCGGGCTACCGGGCGATGAAGGAGTGCGACACGCTGCTGATGCTCGGCACCGATTTCCCGTACCGGCAGTCATCC
>NZ_BADK01001102.1 GCF_000333595.1 Azospirillum sp. B506 | reverse complement strand
TGCCATCTCGCTGACCGGCTATCTGCTGGAGCGGGAGGGGCGGCAGGCGCTGGTTCAGGAAAAGTCGGAAAAGCTCTTTGGCCTGACGCGCCTGCTGGATGCGAATCTCGGCCCGGGCTTCGATCCGCTGCTGGCCGAGATGGGCATGGCCGGCGACCGCAGCGCCGCCATCCAGGCCCTGTCCGCGCGCCTGACTCCCGTCACCGACATGGTCGCCGGGGCGAATCCGGGGGTGGGTGTCGGCTATTACAGCAAGGCGCTCAACGCCATCATCACCTATGGACCCAGCCGGGACTACAGCGCGACGGTCGGGACCAGCATACCGCCGGAGCATCCGGGCTGGCGTGTGCTGGAGACTGGGCAACGGGCGCTGGAAAGCGGGCGGCAGGTGCGCGGCTTCATCCTGAACGCGATGCTGCCCATCGTCCGCGACGGCAGCGTGGTCGGCTATATCTGGGCCAATGAGCTGTCCGACGACGTGGAACGGCAGGCGGCGGCGATGGACCGCGCGGTTCTGACGGTCAGCCTCGCCGGCATCCTGCTCGGGCTTGCGCTGACGCAGGTGCTGGCGCGTGGGGTCGGCCGCGACATCCGGCAGATCGTCGACGGCCTGCTGCGCCTGCGCGGCGACCTTGGGAAGGCGATCGAGCCGCCGCCGGGCGAGTTCGGCGCCATCGCGGTCGAGGTCAACGCCATGGCCCGTGCCCTGCTGGATGCCCGGTCGCTGACCGAGAACATCCTGCACAGCATCGCCGACGGCGTGATCGCCGTCGATTGGGCCGGGCTGGTCACCGCGATCAACCCGGCCGCCGAGGCGATGATCGGCGTCACCGCAACCGAGGTGATCGGCAAGCCCTACGAGTCGCTGTTCAAGCCCGATGCCGGCTTCGCCAGCCCCCTGCTCGACACGCTGAAGACCGGCCGGCCGCATGTCGGCGTGACGCTGGAGTTCCCGGGAACCCGGCAGACGCTTCATCTCACCGTGTCCAGCAGCCTGCTGCGCGACAGCCACGGCGATGCCATCGGCGCGGTCGTGGTGCTGAAGGACATCACCGAGCAGCAGCGGCTGCGGACCCAGATCATGCGGGCCGACCGGCTGGCGGCGCTGGGCGAACTGGTCGCCGGCCTTGCCCACGAGGTGCGCAACCCGCTGACCTCGATCCGCGGCTTCATGCAATTCCTGGAAAGCTCCGACGACGTCGCGGAGTGGCAGCGCTATGCCCCGCTGATCGTGCGGCAGGTCGACAGCCTGAACCGCCTCGTCACCGAATTGCTGGAATTCGGCCGGCCGCGTCCGCCGGCCTTCGCGCCGGTGCAGCTGAACGACCTGATTCGCGAGGTGTCGCTGCTGGCCGGGCGCAAGTCGAACGCGCGCATCGCCCTGCATCTCGACCCCGGCCTGCCCCTGGTCGAAGCCGATGGCGAGGCGCTCAAGCAGGTCATGCTCAACCTGATCATCAACGCGATCCAGGCGACCTCGGAAACCGGAGGCATCGCCATCGCCACCGCTGCCGTGGCTGAGGAGAGCCGCGACGTCGTCGTCACGGTCGCCGACGAGGGTGAGGGGATCGCGCCGGAGAACCTCGACAAGGTGTTCGACCCCTTCTTTTCAACCAAGCCGAACGGCACCGGCTTGGGGCTGGCCATGGCCCATCGGATCGTGGATGCTCACCATGGCACGATCACCATCGCCAGCACGCCGCAATCCAACACAATGCAGGCCGGCACCGTTCGATCCGGAACCACGGTGACCTTGCGGATTCCTGTCCTGCACACTCAAACGGTTGAGTCATGACGACCCAGTTTCCAGCGGTGCAGACCACGGCAGCGCCGGCCGTCCTGGTGGTGGACGACGACGAGGCGATCCGCGAGATGCTGGCGGCGGTGCTGTCGCGCGACGGGCTGTCGGTGACCACCGCCGCCGACGGCGTGGAGGCCATCGCCGCCTTCGCCGCGCAGCGCCATGCCGTGGTGCTGATGGACGTCCGCATGCCGCGGATGACCGGGCTGCAGGCGCTGGCGGAGATCCGCAAGCTCGACCGCACGGCGTCGGTCATCCTGATGACCGCCTTCGCCGAGGTCGGCTCGGCGGTCCAGGCGATCAAGGATGGCGCCTTCGATTATGTGATCAAGCCGTTCGACATCGCCGAGATCCTGCTGCAGGTCGGGCGGGCGCTGCAGATGCGGCGGATGCGCGACGACATTGCGACCCTGCACCGCGAACTGTCCAGCAGCTACCACACCGACCGCATCCTGACCGCCAGTCCGCGCATGGGCGAGCTTCTGCAGACCATCGCCAAGGTGGCCAAGAGCAACGCGACCGTGCTGGTCACCGGCGAGAGCGGCACCGGCAAGGAACTGGTGGCGGCGGCCATCCACTACAACAGCCCGCGCAACGCCGGTCCCTTCGTCAAGGTCAACTGCGCCGCGGTGCCGGAAGGGCTGCTGGAAAGCGAGTTCTTCGGCCACGAAAAGGGCGCCTTCACCGGTGCCCAGGCCCGCCGCCGCGGCCGTTTCGAACAGGCCGAGCACGGCACCCTGTTCCTCGACGAGATCGGCGACATCTCCGCCAGCCTGCAGGTCAAGCTGCTGCGCGTCCTGCAGGAGCGCGAGTTCGAACGGGTCGGCGGCACCGAGCTGGTGCGCACGGATGTGCGCGTCATCGTCGCCACCAACCGCAATCTGGAGGAGATGGTCCGCCAGGGACTGTTCCGGCAGGATCTCTATTTCCGGCTGAATGTGGTGACCCTCAGGACCGTGCCGCTGCGCGAGCGGCCGGAGGATGTCCGCCTGCTCGCCAGCCATTTCCTGCAACGCTTCGCCGCCGAGAACCGGATCGAGGTCGGCGGCATCGACGAGCAGGCGATGGAGCGCCTGCTGGCCTATCGCTGGCCCGGCAACATCCGCGAGCTGTCCAACGCCATGGAGCGCGCCGTGGTGATGAGCACCGGCGCCATGATCGTCGCGGAGGATCTGCCGGAGCAGATCGCCGGCTGTCCCGAGGATGGTGAAGCGATAACCGGGACCGACGCCGCGCCGCCCATCTCCGGCGGCGGCGGGCTGCGCGAACAGGTCAGCCGCTTCGAGGCGCGGGTGGTGGCCGAGGCGCTGGCCCGCAACGAGGGCAACCGGATGCGGACCGCCCAGGAGCTGGGGATCAGCCGGCGCTCGCTGCTCTACAAGCTGCAGGAATACGGCATTTCCTGAGCCGGAGATGCCACGACGGCGCCGCTGCGCAAGATCTTGCGCAGCACGCACAAAGTTGCGCACCGGGCGGGGCCGGCCATCGGTGATCCGCCCCGGCGGCGGCCGGCTGCAACCGCCGGAAATCGGGGGAATTGCCGGTGAACGCCGCTCCCCGCACCGTCTCCGGCGGCTGGCACACCCATTGCTAGAGTGTGGGTATATCGGAGGACCCCGACGTGCCCCTGCCTTGGCGGGGATTTCGCAGGTCCGCCGATCGCAGCGCTAGGAAACCAAGAAAGAGCGCGCGGTTCGTTTGTCCGGTCCCGCTTCGGATCGGGCGGCGGGCTCCGCGCCCGCGGGGTCGCGGCCGGGCATGCCCTGCTGCGCTCCGACGTCCAAGGGAGACGTCGAATGAGTAAAGTGCGGAAGCTGGAAGACACCGTCGCCATGATTCCCGATGGCGCGGTGCTGATGATCGGGGGATTCATGGGGGTCGGCACGCCGCCCCGCCTGATCGAGGAATTGCTGCGCCAGAACAAGCGCGGCCTGACGGTGATCGCCAACGACACCGCCCGCCCGGCCGTCGGCATCGGCCGGCTGATCGCCGCCAAGGCGGTGCGCAAGGTGATCGCCAGCCACATCGGCACCAACCCGGAAACCCAGCGCCAGATGATCGCCGGCGAGACCGAGGTGGAACTGGTGCCGCAGGGCACGCTGGCCGAGCGGGTGCGGGCCGGCGGCTTCGGCCTCGGCGGCGTGCTGACCCCGACCGGCGTCGGCACGGTGGTCGAGGACGGCAAGCAGCGCATCGAGCTGGATGGCACCGTCTATCTGCTGGAGCGGGCGCTGAAGGCCGATTTCGCCCTGATCGCCGCCAAGCGGGCCGACTACCTGGGGAATCTCGAATACGCGCTGACCGCGCGCAACTTCAATCCGCTGATGGCAATGGCCGCCGAAACGGTGATCGTCGAAGCCGAGGACATCGTGCCGGTGGGCGTCATTCCGCCCGACAGCGTCGTCACCCCGAATGTGCTGGTCGACTGCCTGGTCGCCAAGGAGCATCGCCATGGATGAGAAAACCCTGATCGCCAAGCGCGTCGCGCTGGAGCTGCGGCCGGGCAACCTGGTGAATCTCGGCATCGGCCTGCCCACCATGGTGGCCGCCCATCTGCCGGCCGGCGTCAACGTCTTCTTCCAGTCGGAGAACGGCATCATCGGCATGGCGCCGGTGCCGGAGCCGGGGGCGGAGAACGAGGATCTGAGCGATGCCGGCGGCAGCCCGATCGGCGCCGTTCCGGGAGCCGCCTCCTTCGACAGCGCGATGTCCTTCGGGCTGATCCGCGGCGGGCACCTGGACGTGACCGTGCTGGGCGGCCTGCAGATCGATGAGGAGGGCCGGCTCGCCAACTGGATGGTGCCCGGCAAGATGGTGCCCGGCATGGGCGGTGCGATGGATCTGGTCTCCGGCGCCAAGCGGGTGATCGTCGCCATGCAGCACAGCGCCAAGGGCACGCCCAAGATCGTCAAGCGCTGCGAGCTGCCGCTGACCTCGGTGCGGCGCGTCGACCTGATCGTCACCGAACTGGCGGTGATCGAGCCGACGGACAAGGGGTTGGTGCTGCGCGAGGTCGCGCCCGGCGTCACGGTCGCCGACGTGCTGGCCCAGACCGGGGCCGAGCTGATCGTCCCGTCCGCCGTCCCGACCATGCCGCTCGCCGCCTGACCGTCGCCATCCGGGCATCGGTCTAGTTTGGCATCGGCCCATTTCGATCCTTGGGGGGAACCACCGTTCCCGCGCCGCCCGGCTGTCATGCCCGGCGGCGCGAACGGCCCCCCTCGTGCCGGAGATCCGCCATGAGCGTCACCACCGCACCCCCGCCGGCGCCGGACGCCAGCGCCCGCTTCAACCCGATCACGCCGATTTCCCGCGCCCTGACCTGGCTGGTCAGCCGCTATCTGCCCGATCCGCTGATCTTCGCCATCATCCTGACCGTGCTGACCTTCGGCTTCGCCTGGTGGCTGACGCCGAGCGGGCCGGTCGATCTGGTCCGCATGTGGGGCAACGGCTTCTGGAACCTGCTGGCCTTCTCGATGCAGATGGCGCTGGTGCTGGTCACCGGCCATGCACTCGCCAGCTCCGAGCCGGTGCGCAACGTCATGGGCCGCGTGGCCTCCATCGCGAAGACGCCGACCCAGGGCGTCATGCTGGTCTGCTTCGCCGCCGCGGTGACCAACGTCGTCAACTGGGGCTTCGGCCTCGTCGTCGGCGCCATGTTCGCCCGCGAGGTGGCCCGCCGTGTCCCCAAATCCGATTACCGGCTGCTGATCGCCTCGGCCTATATCGGCTTCATGACCTGGCATGGCGGCTTCTCCGCCTCGGTCCCGCTGGTCGCCGCGACCAAGGGCAATCCGATGGAGAAGACGGTTGGCCTGATCCCGATCGCCGACACCATCTTCACCACCTACAACATCGGCATCACGCTGGCGCTGATCGTCGTCCTGCCGCTGATCTGCCGGATGATGCACCCGAAGCCGCATGAGGTGGTGGCGGTCGACCCGGCCCTGCTGAAGCCGGAGCCTTCGACCAAGCGCGTGCTGGGCCCCGACGCCAGTCCGGCGGAAAAGCTGGAGGAGAGCCGCATCCTCGGCTTCGTCGTCGCGGCGCTCGGCATCGGCTACCTGTTCCTGCATTTCCAGGCCAAGGGCTTCGACCTGAACATCAACACGGTCAACCTGATCATGCTGGTGGCCGGTCTGATCCTGCACGGCACGCCGATGGCCTATGCCCGCGCCGTCGCCAACGCCGCCCGCGGTACCGCCGGCATCATGGTGCAGTTCCCCTTCTATGCCGGCATCCAGATCATGATGGAGCATTCCGGCCTGGGCGGTCTGATCACCAACCTGTTCGTCGACATCGCCAACAAGGAGACCTTCCCGGTCCTCGCCTTCCTGTCGTCGGGCCTGATCAACTTCGCCGTCCCGTCGGGCGGCGGCCACTGGGTGGTGCAGGGTCCCTTCATCATGCCGGCCGCCCAGCAGCTCGGCGTCGATCTCGGCAAGGCGGCGATGGCCATCGCCTATGGCGAGGAATGGATGAACATGGCCCAGCCCTTCTGGGCGCTGCCGGCGCTCGCCATCGCCGGGCTGGGGGTGCGCGACATCATGGGCTATTGCGCGACGGCCCTGGTCATCACGCTGCCCATCTTCCTGATCGGCCTCTACTTCTGACCCTTTGCGACCAACCGGCCGCCGCGGTCCCGATTGGGCGCGGCGGCCTTCCTTCCTGCAAGACATAGTTCCGGAGGAGTCCTCCATGACCGAGATCGTCATCGCCAGCGCGGTCCGCACCGCCATCGGCAGCTTCAACGGCGCGCTGGCGTCCGTCCCCGCCCATGAGCTTGGCGCCGCCGCGATCCGCGAGGCGCTGTCGCGCGCCCACACCGACGCCGCCGAGGTGACCGAGGTGATCCTGGGCCAGGTTCTGACCGCCGGCCAGGGCCAGAATCCTGCCCGCCAGGCGGCGGTGAAGGCCGGCATTCCGGTCGAGAAGACCGCCTTCGGCATCAATCAGGTCTGCGGGTCGGGCCTGCGCTCGGTGGCGCTCGGCTATCAGGCGATCCGCTGCGGCGACGCCGAGGTGATGGTGGTCGGCGGCCAGGAGAACATGAGCCTGTCGCCCCATCTCATGCATCTGCGCAACGGCACCAAGATGGGCACTGCCGAGATGCTGGACAGCATGATCAAGGACGGGCTGTGGGAAGCCTTCCACGGCTATCACATGGGCACCACCGCCGAGAATGTCGCCCGCGCCTGGGAGTTGAGCCGGGAGCGGCAGGACCAGTTCGCGCTGGCCTCGCAGCAGAAGGCGGAAGCCGCGCAGAAGGCCGGCCGCTTCCGGGACGAGATCGTGCCGGTGACCATCAAGGGCCGCAAGGGCGACGTCGTCGTGTCGGAGGACGAATATCCAAAGCACGGCACCACGCTGGAGGCGCTGGCCAAGCTGCGCCCGGCCTTCGCCAAGGACGGCACGGTGACCGCCGGCAACGCCTCCGGCCTCAATGACGGGGCTGCGGCGCTGGTGCTGATGACGGCGGAGAACGCAGCCCGGCGCGGGCTGACGCCGCTGGCGCGCATCGCCTCCTGGGCGACGGCGGGTGTCGATCCCAGCGTCATGGGCACCGGGCCGATCCCGGCCTCGAAACTGGCTCTGCAGAAGGCCGGCTGGTCGGTCGACGACCTCGACCTGATCGAGGCCAACGAGGCCTTCGCGGCGCAAGCCCTGGCGGTGAATGCCGGGATGGGCTGGGACGAGGCCAAGGTCAACGTCAATGGCGGCGCCATCGCGCTCGGCCATCCCATTGGCGCCTCGGGTGCCCGCATCCTGGTCAGCCTGCTGCACGAGATGGGCCGGCGCGATGCCCGCAAGGGTCTCGCCACCCTGTGCATCGGCGGCGGCATGGGCGTCGCCCTCTGCGTCGAGCGCGCCTGACCTGACACGAGGCGGAGCCGCCCCACCACCTTGACGGGCGGCTCCGCGACCATTTGTACTCTTTTGAAGGATGGTAGTATGGCAGAGACTGTCGATGTGTCCGTAACCTTCCGCATCACGGTCGCCGATGCCCCCGACGGGCGGGCGGTCGCCCTGCGGGCGGCGGAACAATTCAGCCATGTCAGCCACGCCCAGATCGCCGCGTTCAACGAGGTGAACCGGGTCCATTCCGCGGACCATGGCACCGTCGAAGCGGTCACCAGCATCGTCGCCGGTGCGGGCGGCGGCTCCTAACGTCGATCCGGCCTGCCGGAGCGGGCCGGGAAGAGGAAAGACAGGATCATGCGTTTGTCGGAGCTGCCGTTACGGTGGCGCATCGGATTTCTCGCCTCGCTGTCGATCATCGCCGCCGGATTGGTGGCGGCGGTCGGCGGCCATTTCGTCAACCGCGCGCTGGTCGAACAGCGGATGAACAGCGTCCGCTTCATCGCCGAGAGCGGCGGCAGCATCGCCGCCCGCTTCCACAAGCTGGCGCAGGACGGCGCGATGAGCGAGGAGGAGGCCAAGGAGCGCGCCAGGACGGCGATCGGCGCGATGCGCTACGCCGACGGGGAGTATCTGTGGATCTGGACTTCGCAGATCATCAACGTCATGCACGCCAACGCGGCGCTGATCGGCAAGAGCGGTGCGGAAATCCGCGACCGCAACGGCGTCTACGTCATCCGCGAGGCGGTGCGCGGCGCCCTGACGCCGGTTCCGGAATTCGTGACCTACGAATGGCCGCGCCCCAACGATCCGCAGGGGCCGACCTATGAGAAGCTGGCCTATTCTGTCCATTTCAAGCCGTGGGACTGGGTCATCGGCACCGGCGTCTACACCGATGACCTGCGTTCCGCCTTTTTCGGCATGATGACCGTGTTCGGGCTGGTGGTCGCCGGGCTGTCGGCGCTGGCCCTGCTGCTGGGCTGGGCGGTCGCCCGCAGCGTGACGCGCCCGCTGTCGCGCGTGCATGGCGTCATGCTGCGCCTTGCCGACCATGATCTGGAGGCCGAGGTGCCCGAGCGCGGGCGCCGGGACGAGATCGGCGGCATGGCGCGCACGCTGGAGGTCTTCAAGGAGAACATCCTGCGCAACCGCCAGATGGAGCAGGAGCGCCGCAGCGCCGCCGCCCAGGCGGCCGCGGAAAAGCGGGCCGCGGTGGTCGATCTGGCGAACCGGTTCGAGAGCCGGGTCGGGCGCATCGTCGATCAGCTCGGCCAGTCCGCCAGCGGCTTCCAGGAGACGGCGTCCCATCTGTCCAACGCGGTCCGCAAGGCGGAGCAGGACTGCACGTCGGTGGCGTCCGCTTCAGAGCAGGCCTCGGTCAATGTCCAGGCGGTGGCCTCGGCCGCCGAGGAGATGTCGACGGCGATCCGCGGCCTGTCGGGGCGGCTGGTGCAGGCGGCGCAGCAGTCGAAATCGACCGCCGAACGGGCGGAGCAGGCGCGCACCCATCTGGACGCGCTGTCCGCCGCCATCGAACAGGTGGATCAGGTCGTCGCCTCGATCAATGCGGTGGCCTCGCAGACCAACCTGCTGGCGCTGAACGCCACCATCGAAGCGGCGCGGGCGGGGGAGGCCGGCAAGGGTTTCGCCGTGGTGGCGAGCGAGGTGAAGAACCTGGCGAACCAGACGCACGCGATGACCGAACAGATCGGCCTGCAGATCGGCACGGTGAAGGCGGCGTCGGACCGGACGGTGGAAGCGATGCGCGGCATCATCGGTCAGGTCGAGCATATCGACCAGTCCGCTGCGGAAATGGCCGCCTCGGTCGAACAGCAGAGTGCGGCGACCGATGAGATCAGCCGCAACGCGCAGCAGGCCGCCATCGGCACCAACGAGGTCTCGCACAGCGTGGTCGACATCCAGAAGGCCGAGCGGGAGAGCGGGGTTGCCGCCGGTCAGGTCAAGCAGTCCGCCGACACGCTGGCGACCGATGCGGCCCTGCTGAAGCGCGAGCTTGAGGCGTTCCTGGCGGAGATCCGTGCCGCCTGACGGTGGGCCGCCTTTGGGCCTGGAGCCTCATGGCTTGAAGGCCGGCGGCCATCCCGGCGGCCGGCCGGCGGTGTTCCGGCGCCTTCAGCCCAGGCCCGGAGGCGCCGTCGTGCCGCGGCGGATCAGGGTCGGCACCAGTGGCGGCAGCGCCGCCGGCTGGCCGCCCTCCAGGCAGGCGAGCAGATAGTCGGCGGCCCGCCGGCCGATCTCGTGATTGTCGATGTGCATGGTGGTCAGCGGCGGATCGAGCTGACGGCTGATGGCGATGTCGTCGAAGCCGGTGATGCTGAGATCCCGCGGCACCGACAGCCCCATCGCCCGCGCCTCCAGCAGGGCGCCGATGGCGAGATAATCGTTGCCGCAGATCACCGCGGTCGGCGCCGGATCGGTCGCCAGCATCGCGCGCACGCTCTGCCGGCCGAAATCGATGCTCCACTCCCCTTCGCACAGATGCTGCGGGCGGACGGCGAGGCCGCATTCGGCCAGCGCCCCGCGCACCCCGTCCAGGCGGGCGGCGACGCGGTCGTTGCCGGCCGTCGGCTGGATGATGACCCCGATGGTTTCGTGGCCGAGGTCGAGCAGATGGCGGGCGATGCCGTGGAAGGCCTGCCGGTTGTCGAAGCCGACGCAAGGGTGCGGGCTGTCCGGCCGGTGGCTGTAGGTGACGACATAGGGGATGTGCCGCGCCCGGATGGCGGCGAACAGCTCCGGCCGGTGGGCCTCGCCGACGATGGCCAGCGCCTCCACCCCGCGGGCCAGCATAGCCTGGACGTCGTGCACCGCCTGATCCTGGTCATAGTTGAAGCAGCTCAGCAGCAGTGTGATGCCGCGCTCGGCGAAGGCGGCCTGCATCGCGCCGACCTGGGCGGCGAACACCTCGTTGTCGAGGGTGGGGATCACCGCCCCGACGATGGAGCTGCGGCGGCGGGCCAACGCGCTGCCGGCGGCGTGCGGCATCCAGCCCATCGCCTTGGCGGTGGCCAGCACCCGTTCGCGGATCGCCGGGGCGACCTTCTCGGGGTTGTTGAAGACGCGCGACACGGTGGCGGTCGATACCTCCGCCGCCGCGGCGACGTCCACCGCGCGGGGCGGGCGTCCTGGCTTCGGCTCTGACATCGCCGGCAATCTCCATGGCGGGCGTGAAGCTGTTGGTTGAAAGCGGTTACATATCCTCCATGCTGCGTCAAGTTTGCTGTTGCATCAGTTCGTATCACGATCTATGTAAGCGCTTACATCGAGGGCGCCGGCCGAGTGACGGCTTCACTCCCCCGGCCCGATTTCCAAGGCAACCGGCAAAGGCCCGCCCCCGAACGGGCCGCATCAGGAGGAATGGTATGCGCAACGGTCTTCAGGCAGTTCTGGCGAGTGCCGTCACGGCGGGGATGCTGCTGTTCGGCGGCGTGGGCAACGCGGCGGAGATCGGCGCACGCACCATGAAGCTGGCGAGCGCCGGGGCCGACGGGTCGCCGCTGGCGCTGGGCATGGCGAAGTTCGCCGAGATCGTGAAGGAAAAGAGCGGCGGGAAGATCAAGGTCCAGGTCTTCACCAACGGCGTGCTGGGCGGCGACGTGCAGATGATCTCGGCGCTGCAGGGCGGCATCGTCGAGATGACGGTGCTGAATGCCGGGCTGCTGTCCAGCCTGGACGACAATTTCGTGATGGTCGACCTGCCGTTCCAGTTCGAGTCGCCGAAGGTGGCCGACGCGGTGATGGACGGGCCGGTCGGCAAGACCCTGCTGGACAAGCTGTCGGCCAAGGGGCTGGTCGGGCTCGGCTATTGGGAGCTGGGCTTCCGCCAGCTGACCAACAGCCGCCGGCCGATCGCCACGGTCGATGATATCGCCGGCCTGAAGATCCGCGTCGTGCAGTCGCCGATCTACATCGACCTGTTCAACACGCTGGGCGCCAACGCCGTGCCGTTGCCCTTCCCGGAGGTCTACACCGCGCTGGAAAGCAAGACGGTCGACGGCCAGGAGAACCCGGCCCCCAGCATCCTGACCGCCAAGCTGAACGAGGTGCAGAAGTACCTGACGCTCAGCAACCACATGTACAACCCGCAGGCGGTGCTGGTCGGCGCCAAGTTCTGGGCCAAGCTGAACGAGGACGAGCGCAAGCTGATCCAGGACGCCACGCTGGAGGCCCGCGACTATGAGCGCCGCGTCTCGCGCGAGCAGGCGAGCAAGGCGGTGGAGGAGTTGAAGGCGAAGGGCATGACCGTCACCGAGCTGGCCCCGGCGGAGATCGAGAAGTTCCGCACCAAGATCCGCCCGGTGGTCGAGAAGTTCGCGCAGAAGGTCGATCCCGCCCTGATGGCGCAGGCCCAGGCCGAGATCGAAAAGGCGCGCGCCGCCCAGTAACCGGGAGCCCAAGTAACGGGAGCTAAGTCAGCGGAGCGGAGCCATGATCGTCGTCTTCGGATCCATCAATCTCGACATGATCTTCGCCATGCAGGATCTGCCCGCTGCCGGCCAGACCCTGCTGGCGCGGTCGCTGGACCTGCATCCCGGCGGGAAGGGGGCGAACCAGGCGGTCGCCGCCGCCCGCGACGGTGCCGCGGTGACGATGGTCGGGGCCGTCGGCGACGACGGGCTGAAGGAAACCGCGCTGAGCGGCCTGCGCGGCGCCGGTGTCGATCTGTCCCGCGTGGCGGTGGCCGGCAAGAACTCCGGCCATGCGACCGGCACCGCGGCCGTCTGCACCGATGCCGCCGGGCGCAACCAGATCGTCGTCGCCGGTGGGGCCAACCTGCGGGCGCGCGCCGAACAGGTCGAGGACGCGCTTCTGTCCGTCGGCACGACGTTGATCGTGCAGATGGAGGCCGATCCCGGCGAGACCGCCTCGCTGATCCTGCGCGCCCGCTGGCTCGGCGCGCGGGTGATCCTGAACCTCGCCCCGGCCGCCGCTCTGCCGCTGCCGGTGCTGAAGGCCGTCGACATCCTCGTGGTGAACGAGGACGAGGCGGCGTGGCTGGGCAGTCATCTGAGATGCGCCGGCGACGCCCCGTCGCTGCGTTCCGTGCTCGGCGGCACGGTGATCCGCACCCTGGGCGGCGACGGCGTCGAGTGGGCGTCGTTCGACGGCAGCGGCCGCCAGCCCGCCCCCGCCGTCGCCGTGCGCGACACCACCGGGGCCGGCGATTGCTTCGTCGGGGTGCTGGCGGCCGAACTCGACCGTCGCCGGCCGCTTGCCGCGGCGATCCGCCGTGCCGCCTGCGCCGCCTCGCTGTCCTGCACCCGGGCCGGCGGTCAGGCCAGCCTGCCGGTGGCGGAGGAAACCGACGGGGCGCTCGGCGGGCTGGCGCTCGCCTGACCGGCTGTTCGGCGCCTCCCATTCCCCTTTTTGTCGCATTTGTTTTCGCATCCCCTCCCGATTGGAAGAGTTCCCATGGCGCAGCGCATTGACGGCATCATTCCGGTGATGCTGACTCCCTTCACCGATGCCGGCGAGATCGATTATCCGGGGCTGGCCCGCCTGATCGAATGGTATCTGGCCAACGGCGCCGACGCCCTGTTCGCCGTCTGCCAGTCGAGCGAGATGCAGTTCCTGTCGCTGGCCGAACGGGTGGATCTGGCGAAATTCGTCGTCGCCACCGTCGCCGGCCGGGTGCCGGTGGTGGTGTCGGGCCACATCAGCGACGATCTCGACGCCCAGGTCGAGGAACTGACGGCGATGGCCGCCACCGGCGGCGACGCGCTGGTGCTGGTGACCAACCACCTCGATCCGAAGAACGAGGGCACGGAGGCGTTCCGCCACCACCTGTCGCACCTGCTGGAGCGGCTGCCGCGCGGCATCCCGCTGGGCCTCTACGAATGCCCGGCGCCCTACCGCCGGCTGCTGACCGACGAAGAACTGCGGCTTTGCATCGACAGCGGCCGCTTCGTCCTGCTGAAGGATGTCAGCTGCGATCTGCCGACGGTCGAGCGCCGGCTGAAGATCGCCGAAGGCACCGGCCTCGCCATCATCAACGCCAACGCCGCCATCGCGCGCGACGCCATGCGGGCGGGGTCGCCGGGCTTCACCGGCGTCTTCACCAACATCCACCCGGATCTCTACCGCTGGATGCGGCTGCATGGCGACCGCCATCCGGAGCTGGCGGACGAGCTGGCGACCTTCCTGGTGGTGGCTGCGGTGTCGGAAAGCCTGGGCTATCCGGCCTTCGCCAAGATGTACCACCAGCGCCTCGGCACCTTCGGGTCGATCCGCTGCCGGGTGATCCAGTACGACGTGCGTGAACGCTTCTGGGCGCTCGACGCGGTGCTCGACAAGGTGGTCGCCGGCACCGACGCCTTCCGCGCCAAGATCGCGGCCCTGCCGGCGGAATGAGCTGACGGGATCCTGAACGAAAAGAGCAAAGGGGAGGATCGGATGGGCCGCGTCATCGACGGGTATGTCTTCGTTCTGAAGGTCGCGATCGTGGCCTGTCTGGCCGGCATGCTGGTGCTGGTGTTCGGCAACGTGGTGCTGCGCTACGGTTTCAACAGCGGCATCACGGTGTCGGAGGAGCTGTCGCGGGGTCTGCTGGCGGTGGCGGTGGCGCCGCTGATCCCGTTGCCGGGCATCGCCCTGTTGCCGGTTGTGCTGGTCCTGATGGCGGCGCTCGGGCTTGTGCTGGCGCTGGCGGCCTATCTTGCCGCTGCGCCGCCGGCCGCCGGTGT
>NZ_BADK01001103.1 GCF_000333595.1 Azospirillum sp. B506 | reverse complement strand
CCTCGTCGATCCCGACACCGGCTGCCGGTGGATTATGAGGCCCGCCGCACGCTGTTGAAGGAGGTCGAAGGTGTCGTGGAGCGCAATGCCGTCGCCGGCCTGCTGGAACGCTGGACCGACGGCGCGGTGAAGCTGGCGGTCACCCGGCAGGCTCTTGCGGTCCGTGCGGAGTTGCCGGAGGTTTTCAGTGCCGGTGACTATCTGCCGCTGGAGGCGACCGGCGAGCGTGCCGACCATGTGGTGGCCTATGCCCGCCGCAATGGCGACGACACGGTGGTGGTGGCGGTGCAGCGTCTGGTGGGTCAGCTGGGCGAAACTCCGGACTGGAGCAACACCGCCATCCCGCTGCCGCGTGGCACCCGCTGGCGCAATCGCCTGACCGGAGCGGAGCTGGAGGGCGGCGACGCGGTGATGGCGGCGGCGCTGTACGCCGACCTGCCGGTGGCGTTGCTGGTCCGCGAGGGGTAAGCGGGAAAATCTCCCCCCCCCGGGGGAGAGGGGATTGTCAGCTGACCGGGGATCAGCGGGCCGTGCTGCCGGCGCCCGAGGACGAGCCGCCCGTTGAGCCGCCTGTCGGACCGCCCACCGAACCGCCCATCGACCCAGACGGCTGCTGGGTGCCGACCGGACCGTCCGAACCGGTGCCCATCGAGCCGCTGTTGCCCAGACTGTTGCCACCGGTGCCGCCGGTCGAACTGGACGAGCCGGAACCGGTCATCGACCCGCTGCCCATCGATGCCCCGCCGGAGGACGAACCGCTGGTGGCGCCGCTGTTGCCGTCCACGCCGCCCATGTTGCCGCAGCCGAGCTGGTTGTTCGACGTGCAGGGAGGATTGGCTTGATTGGAGTTGGTCGTCGAGCCGGCGCTGTTGGCGGCCGGGCTGCCGGAGATCGAACCGCTGTCGGCGGCGAAAGC
>NZ_BADK01001104.1 GCF_000333595.1 Azospirillum sp. B506 | reverse complement strand
ACGGCAGCGTGCCAACCGGGAAGACGGTCCAGCGGCGGAGAGACTTAATTGCCATGTCGAAGAATCTGAAGAGGTATTTGGTTTAGTCTGCGATGTCGCTATCGGTGTAGTACAGGACGACGAACAGAGCTAGAGCACGGAACGTGGAACGGAGGACACACAAGGTTGGTGGACCGTATCAGCACATGTTCCAGTGATAGGAAGCGGATATTCGACCAGGGGAGACGCAGGAACGGTGAAAGTGGAGTCATCAGAGGCCAAAGAGAGTGCGAGAATGCGCGATCTCGACGGGGTGGGCAAGCTGAATCCTCGCAGAGAGTCCGAGATTGAGCACCAAGGCGTAGGGATGGTTCGTCTCAACGGGTATGGTCGTGAGAATCGGGAAAACATGGTACAGGAACGTGGGCACCAATGAGTCCAGGTCCGTATTCGCTGAGCTTGGACTGGATACCAGACGGAAATATCGGCCTTGGGTAGTTGCATAATCAACCAGTCCGGGAAAGTCGATGGGCTGTCCATCGAAGTTGGGAGTAAGAGGCCAGAGAGCTGCCAGCGGGGGGGATGGTGTCAGAAATCGGGGTTGGGCGGCATGGAACGC
>NZ_BADK01001105.1 GCF_000333595.1 Azospirillum sp. B506 | reverse complement strand
AACCTGCAGGTATCTAGTTCCCGTACAGTCGCGTGGTTGCCTGCATCCAGTAGAGCGCTACTTTTTGGGATTCATACCTTTAGATGTACTTCTCCTCATCCCGATAACTTTCGTGGATCGTTCTGATCTGTTGATGCGGATTTTTCATTCGGGGAAGGCGGTCAGATCCTGCAATGTTTTCTTTTTCAGGTGGAACGAGTGACATCTGGCATCTGATTTATATTTCGGAAGTTTGTGCTGTCATCCTTGCCTTCAATGCCATCGAGGCGTTCTCGGTGTAATTGTGTACGTCATAGATAACCCAGACATTTGACAGGTCTTGAGATATATAGGATCACTCATCCAGTTGTGTGTGCGAAATGATGCTGGCGTTCCATTGAATAATTTGCTTGCCTCGGGCGTCGGTCTCCGATGATGTCTTCTTATTGCTGCTGGATTTGTTCATCTTTCTGAGGCTGATCCCAGTCAGTGCCAGGACTATGGTAAAGATGATCAACGTTGACCACTATAAGATATTTCTTGCGTCCGATTTGCTGAACAGATGTGTCTTTGCTGGTGATGCATGGACCTCTGATTCTGATGCTCTAAACGAGTTCTTCTCGTCACGTGTAGGGCGCTTTACC
>NZ_BADK01001106.1 GCF_000333595.1 Azospirillum sp. B506 | reverse complement strand
CTTGCCGTCGGGGCCGGCGCCGTCACGCACGATGTAGACGCTGTCGCCATACAGCGAGTAGTCCACCGCCGTCTCCGGCAGGGTCACCTGGTTGGGCATGGCCGGCAGCACGACGGTCACGTTGCTGAACATGCCGGGCTGCAGGACATGGTCCTTGTTGGGAATCG
>NZ_BADK01001107.1 GCF_000333595.1 Azospirillum sp. B506 | reverse complement strand
CCAAGACCTGAACGGCACCGGCCCAGGTGCCGGCAACCGCCCTGCATCGGACTACATGACGGGCGACGGCGCCACGGGCGGCCACAACGAGCGTCGCCGCACTTACCTGCGCGCCGTGACCCAACTGTTGGTCAGCGACCTGGAAGAAATGG
>NZ_BADK01001108.1 GCF_000333595.1 Azospirillum sp. B506 | reverse complement strand
GTTCGCCGATGCGGATCGTGCCGGTGCCCGGATCGAAGAAGCGCAGGAGCAGGGCGACGACGGTGGACTTGCCCGCTCCCGAGGGTCCGACCAGTGCGACATGCTCGTGCGCCGCCACATGGAAGGATACGGCATCGAGCGACGGTGCCCCCCCATCCGCATAGCCGAAGGTGACGTCCTCGAACCGGATGTCGTGGGTGGGCGGTGCCGGCAGCGGTCGATCCGCTTCGCGCACCGGCGGCGCCAGCGCCAGGAAATCCAGGATCGGGGCGGCGGCGCCTCCGGCCGCCCAGGCGCTGTGGAACTCGCGCTCCAGACGTTCGAGCGGCCGGAACGCCTCCCGCGCCAGGAAAAGCGTGACCAGCAACGCGAAGGGATCGAGAGCACCGGCTGCCACGCGCCATGCGCCTGCCGAGAGAACGAGCGCCACGCCCGACAGCATGACGAAGCCGGTCAGGCCGGTTCGCATCAGGGTGACCGACAGGGTGGACATCGACTCCCGCCGCAACGCGGCCGCATGGTCCGCCAGCACCGTCCGTCGCCGTGCCGAGGCGCCGAAAGCCTTCACCGTGACGATGCCCTGGAGGCTGTCGAGCAGATAGGCGCCGAGCGCACCCAGAGCGGCGAAGATCCCGGAGGTCCGCGGCATCCGCCACCGCAACCACAGCCGGTCGAGCACGGGAAAGCCGGCGACGAACAGGCAGAGCAGGGCGGCGGATGGCCAGTCGACGACGGCGATGACGGCGAGAATGCCGCCGCATCCGGGAACGGCGACGCAAAGAGCCGGCAGATAGCGGCTGTGATAGGATTCCAGAGCCTCGACACCGCCGACCAGAATCGCCTGAAGCTCACCGGTCTGCCGGCGAAGCGTCACGCCCGGACCGAGATCGAACAGGTGCCGCAGCAGCCGGCCGCGCAATTCCTCCTTCACGGTTCGCGCCGTCGCCTGGGCGGCGATCTCCGCCCCCCACAACAGCAGCGCGCGCGCCAGCAGGATGGCGCCCAGACCCAGAAGCAGCGGCATGGTGCGCAGGTCGGGACCACCGCCGAACGCATGCGCAAGCAGCAGCGCCAGAAGTCCGCCCTGAAGACCATANGCAGCGGTGACGGCAAGGCCGATGGCGATGCTCACCGCGATGCGCCGGCGGACGGGGCCGCCGGCCGCCAGTGCTTTTCCCGGCATTCAAGACATCCTTTCAGAATGATCGGATCTTCCGATCGCATGTGCATCGGC
>NZ_BADK01001109.1 GCF_000333595.1 Azospirillum sp. B506 | reverse complement strand
CGTCTGGTCGCCGAGAACACGCTGACCGTCGACGACCTGATCTGGCCGGTCTTCGTGATCGAGGGCGAGAACCGGCGGGAGCCGGTCGCCTCCATGCCCGGTGTGGAACGCATGACCATTGACCTGCTGTGCGAAGCGGTGACGGAGGCCGGGTCGCTGGGCATTCCCTGCATCGCCCTGTTCCCGGTCGTGGGTTCCGAGGGCAAGTCGGAGGACGCGGCGGAATCCTACAATCCCGAGAACCTGATGAACCGTGCCATCCGCGCGGTGAAGGCTGCCGCCCCCGACATCGGCATTCTGGGCGACGTGGCGCTCGATCCCTACACCACCCACGGGCATGACGGCCTGCTGCGCGACGGCTATATCCAGAATGACGAGACCGTCGAGGTGCTGATCCGTCAGGCACTGTCGCAGGCGGAGGCCGGTGTCGACATCGTCGCCCCGTCCGACATGATGGACGGCCGCATCGGCGCCATCCGCGACAAGCTGGACGTCGAGGGTTATCAACTGACCCGTGTCTGCTCCTATGCCGCCAAATACGCCTCCGCCTTCTACGGCCCGTTCCGTGACGCGGTGAATTCCGGCGGCTTCCTGAAGGGTGACAAGACCACCTACCAGATGAACCCGGCCAACACTGACGAAGCCCTGCGTGAGGTCGCCTGCGACCTGCAGGAGGGCGCCGACATGGTGATGGTTAAGCCGGGCCTGCCCTATCTCGACATCATCCGCCGGGTGAAGGACCAGTTCGCGGTTCCGACCTTCGCCTACCATGTGTCCGGCGAGTACGCGATGCTGCGCGCCGCTTCGGGCAATGGCTGGCTGAACTACGACAAGGCGTTGATGGAAACGCTGATGGGCTTCAAGCGTGCGGGCTGCGATGCCATCCTGACCTATGGCGCGGTGGACGCCGCCAGACTGCTCAGGCAGGGATAATCAGCTCAGGAGCATCTGCACCCGCTCGGGGCCGCAGAGCCAACTGCGGCCCTTGATCTTAAAGGGCCTGCGATGGGCGTCACCCCGTCGGACCTGCGGGTACGCTGACGGGCGCAGTGCCATAGGCGCGGAGCAGTGCGGCGACCGAATCGGCGATCACCCGTTCCGGGTCGGCGGTGACCGGCAAGCCCAGCATGGTCGGCCAGAACAGCACCTCCTTCATGCCGCCCAGCAATTGTGTTGCCACCACATGCGGGTCTGGCGCGTTCAACCGTCCGCGCGCATGCTGGGCGGCAATGTAATCGTCGAGCAACGCATAGGCCTGACTTTTTCCCCCCTCTAGATAATCCTGTGACAACTCGGGGAAGCGCTGATGCTCGGCGATCACGAGCCGCAACAGGCCGCGCACCTCCGGCCGGCCAGTGTGGACCAGCAGGGAACGCAGGAAGATCGGCAGGGCCTGCTCTGGTGGCTGGTCATGGCGCAAGAGGCTCTGGCCGTCGGCACTGCGGAAACCT
This sequence comes from Azospirillum sp. B506, assembly GCF_000333595.1. Taxonomy (GTDB): domain Bacteria; phylum Pseudomonadota; class Alphaproteobacteria; order Azospirillales; family Azospirillaceae; genus Azospirillum. The sequence goes on along the minus strand of NZ_BADK01001109.1, from coordinate 3,764 downwards.
TCATACAGGCCGGACACCACGGCCTGGAACAGCTCCCGCTTTCCCGGAAAATGGTTGTAGACGGTGCGCTTCGACACGTTGGCGTCGGCGGCGATGGCGTCCATCGACGATGCCTCGTAGCCATGGGTCAGGAAGGCGCGGGTCGCCGCCTCCACCACCGCGTCGCGCTTCACCGATCCGCGCGCGGCATTTCCCGCCTGAGACCCCGCCTGAGACGTTGACATTCTCCCCCCTCTAAGTACACTGCACAGTGTAGTGTATTTGTTGCCGCAGGCCCCCAGGGTAATCCGCCCGGCCGCGGCACGGGAGGGGTAAAGCGATGAAACAGCGCAAAATCGGCAACATTCTCTCGGTTTCCGAAATCGGCCTCGGCTGCATGGGCATGTCAGAGTTCTACGGACCGACCGACGATTCCCAGTCGCTCGCCACGCTGGAACGGGCGCTGGAGCTCGGCGTCACCCATTATGACACCGCCGACATGTACGGCAGTGGCCACAACGAATCGCTGCTCGCCCGCTTCCTGGCCGGCAAGCGCCACCGCGTGACGGTCGCCACCAAGTTCGGCATTGTCCGCCAGCCCGGCGAATATTCCCGCCGGGTCGATACCAGTCCGGCCTATGTGGCCCAGGCCTGCGACGCCTCGCTGAAGCGGTTGGGGGTGGAGACCATCGACCTCTACTACGCCCATCGCATCAACCCGGAGATTCCCGTGGAAGAGACCATCGGCGCCATGGCCGATCTGGTGAAGGCGGGGAAGGTCCGGGCGCTCGGTCTGTCGGAGGTATCAGCCGCCACCCTGCGCCGTGCCCATGCCGTCCACCCCATCGCCGCGGTGCAGAGCGAATACTCGTTGTGGACCCGCGATGTCGAAGCGGCGGTCCTGCCGACCTGCCGGGAGTTGGGCATCTCGCTGGTCGCCTACGCTCCACTTGGGCGCGGCATGCTGACCGGTGCAGTCAGCAGCCCCGACCAGTTCGCCGAGAACGATTTCCGTCGCATCGCGCCCCGCTTCTCCGGGAACAATTTCGACCGCAATCTGGCTCTGGTCGAACAGGTGAAGGCACTGGCGGCGCAAAAGGGTTGCACGCCGGGCCAGGTGGCGCTGGCTTGGCTGCTGGCCCAGGGACCGGACATCCTGCCGATCCCGGGCACCAAACGGATCAAGTATCTGGAGGAGAATGTCAGCGCCGCTGAGGTGACGCTGACCGCGGTGGAGGTGAAGGCGCTGAGCGACGCTCTGCCGCCGGGCGTGGCGGCGGGGGACCGCTATACGGCCGAGGGGATGCGGGGTGTGAATGTGTGATGGTGAGGTGGGGAGTCGTCGCTCGTCGACGGCTCCCCACACCTGCATCACCTACTTCGGAGTCCCGGACCAGACCTGGAACTGCGTGGTTTCCAGCAGCATGTCGCTGTGGCCAAAGGCAGTCTTGAACAGCTTGCCGATGCCGGCCGTCCGCTGGGTCACCGCCACCAGCGTGCCGCGCAGCTTCAGATACTGCTTGGTCCCCGCCACCAGCGCGTCGAGCATGCCGAAATCCTCATCCTTGCCGCGATGAAGCGGCGGGTTGGACAGGATCAGGCCAAAACGCTCCCGGGTTCCCAGCCCATCGAGGCCGTCACTCAGCACCAGTTCGGCATCCGGCACATTCTGGCGGGCGGCGTGCAGGGCGACCGCATCGATGTCCAGCAGGGTCAGCGGTGCGTCAGGCTGGCGTTCACGCACGGCCCGGGCGATCACCCCGGCACCGCAGCCGAAATCGAGCACGCGGGTGCCCGCCGCCACATCCGGCAACACCTTCAACAGGCATTCCGTCCCGGTATCCAGATGGCCATGGGCGAACAGGCCGGATAGGAAACCAGTTCCAGCGTCCGGTCCGGCAGCATCAGGGGGACGGTCCGGCGCCAGTCCTCCAGCGCTCCCTGGGCCGGCGCATCGTGCGGCGGGTCAGCAGCAGTCTGGCACGCCGCTTGATGATCAGCGTTTCAGGCTCTTCCGCCAGCCCGTCGAGATGCTTGGATGCGCTGGTTACGCCTTCGTCATTGCCGCCGGCGATCCAAAGCGGAGCACCGGGAGCAAGGCGTGAGGCCAGCGCATGCAGGGCCATTTCGAATCCGGCCCAGCCGCGCGGCAGGCGCAACACGGCGCCGTCAAACGGTCCTTCGGCCGGCCAGGGCGTTGCAACCTGGCCGCCGATGGCGAGCCGGTTCCAGACCACCACCTCCGCCCCGCCATCGCGCAGAGCCTCGGCAATGGCGCCATCGCTGTCGAAGGCAACCAGAATCCGGCCCTGCGGCCGGATCTCGGACAGGGCTTCGGCGGCCACGGCCGCAACCGTGGAGTCGCGGTCCGTGGCCCGGTTGTCGAGACGTGCCAACGAATTAACCCTTGTCGCGCATCAGCCGCGCCTTGTCGCGCTGCCAGCTGCGTTCCTTCTCGCTCTCGCGCTTGTCGTGCTTCTTCTTGCCGGTGGCGAGACCGATCTCGACCTTGGCATAGCCGCGGTCGTTGAAATAGACCGACATCGGCACGAGGGTAACACCCTTCTGCTTGATGCCGGCCGCGAGCTTGTCCAGCTCACGGCGGCGGACCAGCAACTTGCGCGGGCGCTTCGGCTCATGCTGATCGATGCGGCCGGCCTGGAGATATTCGGGGATGTACGCATTGAACAGGTACAGTTCCCCGCCCTTCAGGCCGGCATAGGCCTCGTTCACACTGGCGCGGCCGCCGCGCAGCGACTTCACCTCGGAGCCGGTCAGCATGATTCCGGCTTCGAGGACATCATCGATGAAGAAGTCGAACCGCGCGCGGCGGTTCTGCGCCGCATATTTTTTTGCTTCCTCGCGCGTCGCCAAATCGCTCTCCTCTACGGCCCGTTGCGTCGCTCAGGACAACAGGCCGGCTTTGGTCATGGCTCCACGCACGGCGGAACGGGCGGTGTCGGACGCCGCAACCAGCGGCAGGCGCACCTCATCGCTGCCGAGTCCGAGCAGGCTGGCCGCGAACTTCACCGGGGCCGGGCTGGTCTCGACGAACATCGAGTCGTGCAGCGGCGACAGCACGTCGCGCAGGCGGAAGGCCTCCTTCAGGTCGCCCTTGGCCCAGGCGGTCTGCATGGCGGAGCACAGCGCCGGCGCGATGTTCGCGGTGACGGAGATGCAGCCCACGCCGCCCTGTGCATTGAAGGCCAGCGCCGTGGCATCCTCGCCCGACAGCTGGATGAAGTCGGGGCCGACCTCCTGCAGCAGGCGGGACGGGCGGGACAGATCGGCGGTCGCGTCCTTCACGCCAACGATGTTGGGCAGCTTTGCAAGCCGCGCCATCGTCGCCACAGACATATCCACGACACTGCGGCCCGGAATGTTGTAAATGAAGATCGGCAAATCCGCCGCGTCATGGATCGCCTTGAAATGCTGGTACAGACCCTCTTGAGACGGCTTGTTGTAATAGGGCGTGACCACGAGCGCCGCCTGCGCGCCGGCCTGCTTGGCATGGCGGGTCAGGGCAATGGCTTCCTCGGTCGAGTTGGAGCCGGTGCCGGCCATCACCGGAACCTTGCCGCCGGCCGCCTCGATGCACAGCTCCACGACGCGGTTGTGTTCCTCGTGGGACAGGGTCGGCGATTCACCGGTGGTGCCGCAGGGCACAAGACCGTGCGTGCCCTGGGCGACCTGCCACTCCACGAAGGACTGGAAGGCCTTCTCGTCCACTTTCCCGCCCTTGAGGGGAGTCAGAAGGGCGACGATGGAACCGTGGAACATGGCTG
>NZ_BADK01001110.1 GCF_000333595.1 Azospirillum sp. B506 | reverse complement strand
CTACCTTTGTGCCACCATCGACCGTTGCGGCAACTTTGCCATCATTGGCGAAGACGATGTTGACCGCCAGCCCCGGCGTCGCCTGGTCGGCGCGCGTCACCGGGCGGCCGTCGCGGTCCTCGACCAGGGCGAACCCCCGGGCCAGAACGCCCTTGTAGCTGTAGCTCTCCAGCAGTTGGCCGAGCGAGGCCAGTTTCGCCGCCTTGTCGCCAAGCCCCTTGGCATGGCTGCGGTCGAGGCGCGGCGTCAGGTCGGCGACGCGGCGTTCGCCATCGGCCAGCAGCACCCGCGCCGGGGTCAGCGACAGCCGGCCGGCAACCCGCTCGAAGCGTCCGCCAGCGGTGGTCACAGTGTGGCGCAGGGCCGAGTCGAGGGCGCGGGCCTCCGACGCCAGCTTCTGTTCAGCCTGGGCCAGCTTTTCGCGCGGGTGACGCAGCTTGGCCGCCAACTCGCCGACACGGGTGCGGCGGCGTTCCAACAGCGTCGAGGCGGCGAGGTTCAGCCGCTCCGCCCGGTCGTCCAGCCGCTGGGCATGACCCTCCAGCAGGGCACGGGGATCGCCCAGGCCGCGCGCCAGCCCTTCGACCCGGTTGCGGCGATCCTCCACCGCGCGCGACGCGCTGGCGAGCAGCCGGCGCTCGTCGTCGAGGATCTGGGCCAGCAACTCGCCGCGCACCGGCACCGCCATCTCGGCGGCGGCGGTCGGGGTGGGGGCGCGGAGGTCGGACGCGAAGTCGATCAGGGTGGTATCGGTCTCGTGCCCGACGGCGGAAATCAGCGGGATGGTGCTGGCGGCGGCGGCACGGACGACATTCTCCTCGTTGAAGGCCATCAGGTCTTCCAGCGAGCCGCCGCCGCGCGCCACGATGATCAGATCCGGTCGTGGAATGCGGTCATCCGGCCGGATGCGGTTGAAGCCCTCGATGGCCGCCGTCACCTCGGCCGCCGCGCGCTCGCCCTGGACGGCGACCGGCCACAGCAGGACGTGGCGGGGAAAGCGGTCGTTCAACCGGTGCAGGATGTCCCGGATCACCGCCCCGGTGGGGGAGGTGACGACACCGATCACGTCTGGCAGGAAGGGGATGCGTTTCTTGCGGGCGGGGTCGAACAGACCCTCCGCCGCCAGACGGCGCTTGCGCTCCTCCAGCATCTTCAGGAGGGCACCTTCGCCGGCCAGCTCCATCGACTCGACGATCAGCTGGTATTGCGAGCGGCCGGGGTAGGTCGTCATGCGCCCGGTGACGATGACCTCCAGCCCTTCCTCCGGCCGGACCGCCAGCTTGGCCATGGTGCCGCGCCAGCACACCGCCTCGATCACCGCGGTGTCGTCCTTCAGCCGCATGTAGCAGTGGCCGGAGCTGTGCTTCTTCGGCTGGCTGATCTCGCCGCGGACGCGGACGAAGCCGAATTCCTCCTCGATGCTGCGCTTCAGCCGGCGGGCGAGGTCGCCGACGGTGAATTCCGGAAGATTGGAGCCGGGGCGCGGTTCCGGGGCGATCAGGGGTGCGTTTTCGGACGTCATGGCGCTCTGAGTTGGGCTCGCC
>NZ_BADK01001111.1 GCF_000333595.1 Azospirillum sp. B506 | reverse complement strand
TTAGCTTTATCGATCCCTCGCGATGACCAAGGACGCGAACGACCGCGGTATGGAGAAGACCGACTGCCGTCCCGACGGAACGGCAGCGGCCGGTCCAATGAAGCTCTCGCGGCGGCGCCCTTTCCCGGTCTTTGCCGGGTGGCGGGGCTGATCGTCCTGTTCTTGGCGATTCTGCTATGGTTGCCAGGCAGCGCGATCGCGGCGGGTCCGGGGATCGAACCGTTGCGGCTGGGGCCATCCACCGCCGACGCCGGTTTGGCCGGTCATTTCGGTCTGCTGATCGATTCCAGCCGCAAGCTCGACCTGGCTGCCGTCCTGAAGGCCGATGCCGATGGACGGCTGGAGCCACAGAAGGATTTCCGTGGTGCCGGACAGACCCGCGATATCCACTGGTATCGGTTCGATCTGATCCGCGAGCCCGGCGCTCCCGCCGACTGGATGCTGGAGATGGGCGAAGCCTATATCGACCACCTCGACCTGTTCATTCCGAAAGCGGCGACAGCGGGGGCAGGAGTGGGGGAGGGGCGACCGCCGGATCCGGCGGCCTACCGGCTGGTCCGCATGGGCGATTTCGTCCCTTTCAGCCAGCGGCCGATGAAGACGCGGCTGCACAGCCTGCCGCTAACCCTGCCGGAGGGAAAGCCGGTCTCGCTCTATCTGCGCGTCGATTCGATCAGCGCCATCCGTCTGTCGGCGCGGGTCTGGTCGCCTGCCGCCTATGTCGGCCATCAGACCGGGGATCTGCTGTTCCAGGGGCTGTTCCTGGGGGTGCTGGGCATCCTGGTCCTGGGCTATGTCGCACTGGGACTGCTTCTGCGCGACGGGGCCTTGCTGACCTACACCGGCTATGTCGCCACCGTCCTTTTCTATTACCTGTTCGCCAATGGCATTGCCGCCGCCCTGCTGCCGGACATGTCGGGCTGGTTCATCAACCTCATGGTCGGCAGCAGCGGCTTCCTGGGCTTCGCCACGTCGCTGACCATGTGGGTCTATATCCTCGATCTGCGGAACCGTGCGCCGTGGTTGAGCCGCTGTTACCAGGGGCTGGCCCTGCTGACCGTGCTGACGTTGCCGACGACGGCGACGCCGCTCTATGCCCTGACCGGTCCGGTGGTGACATTGTCGGCGCTGGTCGTGGTGGTGATCGCGCTGGTGCTGACTGCGAGGATGGCCTGGCAGACTCCCGACGACCTCAGTCCGCGCTTCTATCTGGCCAGCACGCTGGTCGCGCTTGTCGGCTTCCTGCTGACACAGATGGCCCTGCGCGGCGTGCTGCCCGCAGATCTCGCCGTGGCCGATCCCTACCAGATCTCTTCGATGCTGGCGGTGCTGGTGCTGGGCACCGGTCTGGCCCTGCGCATCGGCAGGCTGCAGTCGGAGCGGTTGCGCGCCCGCGAGGAATCGGCATTCGCCACCAAGCGGGCGGAGGAGCAGCGCAGCTTCGTCGCCATGCTGTCGCATGAATTCCGCACCCCGCTGGCCTCCATCGACAGTGCCGCCCAGATGATCGAGCTGTCGGGGGCGGTGGAGGCGCCATCGGTGCTGACCCGCCTGCACCGCATCCGCGGCACCACCCGCAAGATGGCGGAGCTTGTGGATCTGTTCCTTTCGGCGGATGCGCTGGACCAGGGGGCGCTGGCGTTGAAGCCGGAACCGGTGGCGCTGGGCCAGTTGATGGACGAGGTGCTGGGCAGTCTGAGCGGGACGGAGGCGGAAGAGCGGCTGGTCCTGTCCATCGACACTCCCGGCCGGCCGCTTCTGGTCGATGCGCCGTTTCTGGGGGTGGCGATCGGCAACTTGATTCAGAATGCGCTGCGCTACTCGCCGCCAGACACGCCGGTCCGGGTAACCGCCAGCGATGGCAAAGGCGATATTACGATCCATGTCGCCGACCAGGGCCATGGCATGAGCCCGGAGGAGGTGGAGCGGATCGGCTCGATCTATTTCCGCGCCTCGTCCTCCCGCGGGACCAAGGGGTCGGGGCTGGGACTCTACATGGCGCAGAAGATCGTCGCCGCCCATGGCGGAACCCTGTCGGTGCGGAGCGTGCGCGACCGGGGTTCCGTCTTCACCATCCGGTTGTCGGTGGCCGACACCACCCAGGAATAGCGGCCTCCCTTATCCTGTCGGAACCCGTCCTGGTGGCAGTTCCGGCATCTCTGCCGCCTGGCCTCTCATCCTATGCCTTTCGGCGTGTTGCCCAATGGCTTAAGCTCTGCCGGGAGCGGGTGGAGGAGGCGATCGTCGACCGGGGAAGCAACCGATGCATGGGGTCTGTGAGCAGGGACGGAGGCCGCTTCGCCGCCCTCTGCCGCTCCACGCGGCTGTTCGGGCTGGTTCTGTGGTTCCTGGCGGTGGTTCTGCCGGCCGCGGCGTGGGCGCAGCAGCAGTCGCCGGCCGCGGTGCAGGCTGCCGAACCCTTGCGGCTGACGGCCTCGACCGGCCGGGCATCGCTTGCCGGACATTTCGCCCGCCTGATCGACCGCGAGCATGCGCTCGGCTTCGGCGATGTGCTGGCGGCCGACGCGCGGGGACAGTTCGAGCCGCAGACGGTCTTCCTGGGGGCAGGCCAGACACCCGACATCCATTGGTACCGGTTCGATCTGCTGCGCGAACCCGGCGCACCGGCCGATTGGATCCTGGAACTGGGCGAGGCCTATATCGACCATCTCGACCTCTATGTTCCCGATCCAGCCATGTCCGGCAATGCGGCGGGCTACCGCCTCATCCGCATGGGCGATTTCGTGCCGTTCAGCCAGCGGCCGCTGAAAACCCGGCTGCACACCACGCTGCTGGCCCTGCCCGAGGGCATACCGCTGTCCCTCTATCTGCGCATCGATTCGGTCAGCTCCATCACCTTGCGGGCGGCGGTCTATGCGGTGCCGGCCTATGCCGGCTTCCAGATGACGAACCTGCTGTTCCAGGGCCTGTTCTTCGGTGTTCTGGCGGTCCTGATCATGGGATATGTGTCGCTGGGGTTCCTTCTGCGCGATGGGGCTCTGCTGGCCTTCACCGGCTATGCCGCGAGCGTCTTCGTCTTCTATCTGTTCTCGACCGGCGTGGCGTCTGTCCTGCTGCCCGATATGCCGGGGTGGTTGCAGAATTTGACGGTGGGCAGCAGCGCCTTTCTCGGAGTCGCCGCGTCGGCGTCCATGTGGGACCGCATCCTCGACCTGCGGGTCCGTTATCCGCGCCTGCACCGGATCTATGTGGGTATCCGCTGGATGGCGCTTCTGTCGCTCACCACCACGATCTCCTGGACCTATTCGATCACCAATCCGGTGGTGCTGATGGTCGCCACGGTCGGGACATTGGTCGGGGTCGTTCTGGCGATCGTGCAGGCGGTCAGGAATCCCGCCGACACCAGCGCCCGCTATTATGCCGCCAGCGGGTTGATCGCGATTGCCGGCAACTCCATGACCCAGTTCACGGTGCGTGGAACCCTGCCGGTGGATCTGCTGTTCGCCGATCCTTACCAGATCGCCGTGCTGGGCACGATGCTGTGCCTGGGGTCAGGTCTGGCGCTGCGCATCCGTGACCTGCAGCGGGAGCGGGTGCGGGCGCAGGAGGAATCGACCTTCGCCATCAAGCGGGCGGAGGAGCAGCGCAGCTTCGTCGCCATGCTGTCGCATGAATTCCGCACCCCGCTGGCCGCCATCCAGGGGGCGGCCCAGATGATCGAGCTGTCGGGCGAATTGCGGGCGCCGGCGATCCAGTCCCGGGTGGCCCGCATCATCGACACCACGCGGCGCATGTCCGATCTGGTGGAACTGTTCCTGTCGGCCGATGCGCTCGACCAGGGGGCACTGGCTCTGAAGCCGGAGGCAGTGCCGCTCGACCTCCTGCTGGACGAGGCGCTGGACGGGCTGGTCGAGGCGGAGGACGGGACCAGACTGACGGTGACGACCGGGCCGGCCGGCCGGCTGGTGCGGGTCGATCTGCCCTTCCTCGGGGTGGCGGTCGCCAATCTCGTGCGCAATGCGCTGCGCTATTCGCCGCCCCATGCGGTGGTGAGGGTGACGGCGCAAATGGCCGGGCCTGACCTGGTCATTCACGTCGCCGACCAGGGCCATGGCATGAGTCCGGAGGAAGTGGAGCGGATCGGTTCGATCTATTTCCGCGCCTCGTCGTCGCGCGGAACGAAGGGGTCCGGTCTGGGGCTCTACATGACACAGCGGATCGTCACTGCCCATGGCGGTGCGCTGGCGGTGGAAAGCACGCTCGGGGTCGGGTCGGTCTTCACCATCCGGTTGCCGGCGGTGGGCGAGCCGGAGGGAGCGGCGGCTGCCGTCACGTCAGGGATGGATCCCTTGTCGGTTCAATAGAGCGTCTTCGGGATCCGCTCTGCCAGCGCGCGGTCATAGGCATCGCCACCTTCGCGTCCGGCGCTGGCCTCCGCCAGCAGCGCCCCCACCGACGGCAGGTTTGCCCGCGGCACCTGCGCCGCCGGATCCCACAGGCGGGAGCGCAGCAGAGCGCGGGCACATTGGAAGAACACCGTCTCGATGGTGACCACCAGCACCGATTTCGGCGCCTTGCCATCGACGGCGAAGCTCTCGCACAGCGCCGGATCGGCGTCGATGACGGCGTGGCCGTTGACACGCAGCGTTTCGTTCAGCCCCGGCACCAGGAACAGCAGCCCCACCCGCGGGTCGGCCAGGATGTTGCGCAGGCTGTCGATGCGGTTGTTGCCGCGGCGGTCGGGAACCAGCAGGGTGCGGTCGTCGGCCACCCGGACGAAGCCCGGCCCGTCGCCGCGCGGCGAGGCATCCAGCCCGCCCGGCCCGCTGGTGGCGAGGACGAAGAAGGGCGACGCCTCGATCAGCGCGCGATAACCGGGGGTCAGCGCCGCCACCTCCTTGGCGATGGAGGGAGCCGCCGCCTCGCCGTAGAGGGCTTCGAGGGCGGCGAGGTCGGTGATGGGTCCGCGTCCCGGCTGGTTCATTTCAGGTTCAGCACGAAATAGACGAAGTCGATGGACGGAGCCGCCAGACCGAACTGGCTCAGCAGGGTGTGGGCCTGTCCGCGATGATGGGTCTGGTGGTTGAAGATATGGGTGACGATCTGGGAAAAGGGCAGCTCATAAGGCATGCCCTCCGTGCTGCGGTAGGCGAGGATCGACCCGAAGCGCTCCGCCGGAGTCTCCGCCAGGACGCGCAGGATGCGTTCGTCCTCCGCCTCGCGGGCGGTGCGCAGGCTGGCGAAATCGTCATGCAGGATCTCGTCGAGCGACGACGGCTTCGGCCCGGCACCTTCGATCCGCTCCAGCCACAGCCGGTCGGCGACCAGAATGTGGTTCAGCGTGCCGCGCAGCGAGCCGAAGAAGGCTCCCCGGTCCTCGCGATACTGTGCGTCGGACAGCTGGGCCGCGACCTCGTAAAGGCGGCCGTTGGCCCAGCGGTTGTAGCGGGCGAGGGTCTCGAAATGCGGTTTGGGGTCCATGGGGAACCTCTTGCTTATTTGCCCTCTCCCGCTCTGTGGGAGGAAGGATCGATCACACCCCCGCGCGCTTCGCCGACAGGCCCGACGGGGAGAGCAGGACTTCCCGCTTGCCCTGGTGGTTGGCGGGACCGACGACGCGTTCGGTTTCCATCCGTTCCACCAGACGGGCGGCGCGGTTGTAGCCGATCTGCAGCTGGCGCTGGATGAAGCTGACCGATACCTTTCCCTCGCGCACCACGAGGTTGACGGCCTGCATGTAGAGGTCGTCGCCGGTCGCGGCCGAACCGCCGTCCTCATCCTCCACCGCGGCGGCTTCCTCCTCCTCCTCGGTGATGGCGGTGACGTAGTTGGGGGCGCCCTGCGCCTTCACATACTGGACGATCTCCTCGACCTCCGAATCGGAGACGAAGGGACCGTGGACACGGGTGATGCGGCCGCCGCCCTGCATGTAGAGCATGTCGCCCTGGCCGAGCAGCTGCTCTGCCCCGGCTTCGCCGAGGATGGTGCGGCTGTCGATCTTGCTGGTGACCTGGAAGCTGATGCGGGTGGGGAAATTGGCCTTGATGGTGCCGGTGATGACGTCCACCGACGGGCGCTGGGTCGCCATGATCAGATGGATGCCGGCGGCGCGCGCCATCTGGGCGAGGCGCTGGATCGCCGCCTCGATCTCCTTGCCGGCGACCAGCATCAGGTCGGCCATCTCGTCGACGATGACGACGATGTAGGGCAGCGGCGTCGGTTCCGACGGCGTCAGGTCGAAGACGTTCTCCGGCTCGCCCGGCGCCGGGCTGCGGCGGGGCATCTTCTCACCGTTGGCGATCATCTCCGCCATACGGGCGTTGTAGCCCTCGATGTTGCGCACACCGAGCTTGGACATCGCCTCGTAGCGGCTTTCCATCTCGCGCACGGCCCAGCGCAGGGCCACCACCGCCTTCTTGGGGTCGGTGACCACCGGGGTCAGCAGGTGCGGGATGCCGTCATAGACCGACAGCTCCAGCATCTTCGGATCGACCATGATGAAGCGGCAGCGCTCCGGCGGCAGCCGGTAGAGCAGCGACAGGATCATGGTGTTGATCGCCACCGACTTGCCGGAACCGGTGGTGCCGGCGACCAGCAGGTGCGGCATGCGGGCGAGGTCGGCCACCACCGGTTCGCCGCTGATGTCCTTGCCGAGCGCGATGGCGAGCTGGGCCGTGGTGTTGCGGAAGGCGTCGTGGTCGAAGCTTTCGCGCAGATAGACCATCTCGCGCACCGGGTTCGGCAGCTCGACGCCGATGACGCTGCGGCCGGGGACGATGGCGATGCGGGCGGTGACCACGCTCATCGAGCGGGCGATGTCGTCGGTCAGGTTGATGACGGTGGCCGACTTGGTGCCGGGGGCCGGCTCGAATTCGTAGAGCGTCACCACCGGGCCGGGGCGGACATCCATGATCTCGCCGCGGACGCGGAAGTTTTTCAGGACGGTTTCCAACATCCGCGCGTTGCGGGCCAGCACCGCCTCGTCATGCTGCTGAACCGGCCGCGGCGGCGGGGTCTGCAGAAGCGAGACGGTGGGCAACGAATAGACCGTGGGATAGTCCACCGGAGCAGCCGGAGTGGCCGGTGCGCAGGGCGGCGGCGGCGCGGCGGCGGGGGCTGTTGTGTCCGGCGCCGGGGCTGCTTCGCACGGGGCGGCGGGGGCCTCGGCCTCCGCCGGGTCGCGCGCCTCATAGGCCCATTCGACACCCGACAGGAAGGCGAAGCCGGCGACCACCGCCAGCGCCTCGTCCGACAGGTTGGTGGAATAGACCGTGCCGGCGCGCGGCGTGCCGGGCAGCACCTCGACATCCCACATCACGCGGCCGTCGGTGCGCGGGTTGGGGACGAGGTTGAAGGGGCGGCCGTTCAGCGCGCACCACAGATTGAACTCGTCGGCGGTCACCACGCCCGCCTGGGTGGGCGGGGCGGCGAGATGCGGCATACGCGGGGTCATGCCGAGGCTCCCGGCTTCTGAACGGTGAGGGGGACTGGTCCGGAGGAGAAGCCACCTGGTCCCGGGGCGTACAGCGGAGGACGCGCCGCCAGTTCGCGCGGGGTCATTTCGTAGGCGGCGACCAGCAGCTTGTCGATGCCGATCCCATCGCTGGACATCGGCAGCACCAGCCGTTCGAAGCTGCGGGTGCGTCCGCCGAAGACGGCGGTATGGATACGGGCCACGGGCAGCCGTTCGCGGCGCACCGTTTCGTATTCCGGCTGCAGCAATGCCCGCTGTTCCGGCGGCAGATCGTCCAGCGTGGCGCCCAGGCGCGATTGGCCGAAGGCGGCGACCAGCGCCTTGCCGTAATAGGAATAGACGAAGGTGCCGGCTTCCTCCCCGATCACCTCGAAGACGGCGATGTTGTCCTTCCATGGCCGGAGATCGGCCGGGGAGATGCTGCTGGGGACCGGCGGCCGGCCGGCGACGGATTTGGTGAGCCAGAATTCGAGCAGGCCGCTGAGAGACGGCGTCGCCAGCTCGGTTCTTTCCTTGGTCATGACAATCGCAGCTGGACGGGCGGCGCTCCCACGGTCTGACGCCGCCGGAGCTTTCAAGAGCCGCCCGAACCATACCCGCAAGGGCCGGTGTGGCGCAACCGCAAGGGCCAGGCCCTGCAGGGGCGCCATACCCCGTCCTTTACCGGCGCTTCATCTTGCGGCGTCACTCACGCCGCACAGGTGACGCCGGTGCCGCCCAGCCCGCAATAGCCGTTGGGATTCTTGGCGAGATACTGCTGGTGATAGCCTTCGGCGAAGTAGAAGGGCGGGGCCTCGTGGATCTCGGTGGTGATCGGGCCATAGCCGGCCTGGGCCAGCCGATCCTGATAGGCCGCAAGCGTGGCCTCCGCCGCCGCCTGCTGCGCGGGGCCGTGGGTGTAGACGGCGGAGCGGTACTGGGTGCCGACGTCGTTGCCCTGGCGCATGCCCTGGGTCGGGTCGTGCGATTCCCAGAAGACGCGCAGCAGATCCTCGACCGTCACCATCGCCGGGTCGTAGACGACGCGCACCACCTCGGTATGACCGGTGCGGCCGGAGCAGACCTCCTCATAGGTCGGGTTCGGGGTGTGGCCGCCCTGGTAGCCGACGGCGGTCACCCAGACGCCGGGAACCTGCCAGAATTTGCGCTCCGCCCCCCAGAAGCAGCCGAGCCCGAGGTCGATGATCTCCAGACCCGGCGGGTAGGGGCCGGTCAGGCGATGGCCGTTGATGTAATGCTGTTCGGGAACCGGGATCGGTTGGCTGCGGCCTGGCAGCGCCTCCTCCGGCGTCGGCAGCGTCGCCGGCTTGCGCAGAAAATGCCCCAGCATGGTCGGGTCTCCCATCATGACGATCCGTTGGAGGGACCTCTTATGTCGGGTGGCGGCCGGGCTGCGGCAAGGTGGCGCAGGGGACGCGCGGGGCGGGGATGGCGGGCCGGTGAACCTTCGGGCGGTTCCGCGCGTTTGATCCCGTATCCCTTGAGGATTTTGAAAGAAGGAGAGCCATCATGGCCAGCACCACCGACGACCGCCTGATCCATTCCCTGATCGATCATGGCCGCCGCAACGGCAACCGGCTGAGCGCCGAGGCGCTGGGCGGAATCCTGCCCGTCGACAGCATGACGCCGGAGGAGACCGCCGCGGTGATCGAGCGGGTCGAGGCCGCCGGGGTCGAGGTCGAGCTGGATGACTCGCGCCTGATGCAGGGCCGCCCCAACCCGGCGCTGGCGCGGCAGGCCGCCGATTATCACCGTGGTGACGGCGTCGTCGACATGGCGAATCCGGCCGCCCCGGCGGTGTCGGCCCCCGGCGCTGTGCCGTCGCGCCATGGTTGGGCCGACGACATCGCCAACGGCCATGCTGGCGGCCACCATGGCGGGGCGCCGAGCTGGACGCGCAACGGCGTGGAACTGCTGCCGCTCGCTTCGGTCGCCGTCGTGGCGGTGGTGCTGATCGCGGCGCTCGGATAATGGCGCTTGGCTGACCGCAGCCTTACCCGGCGGCCAGAGCGTGGATGAGGATGGCGGCGGTGGCGGCGACGTTCAGCGATTGGACGCGCCCGCTGCCGGGGATGGTCAGCACCGCCTCGCACGCCGCCAGCGTGGCCGGCGGAATGCCGTCCTCCTCATTGCCCAGCACGACCGCCGGTGGTTTGGCACCCTGCTTGCCGCGCCATCCCGTCAGCGCGCCGGCATCGACGGTCGGCCGGGTCTGGTCCAGCGCCGTGCCGAACACCCGGTGGCTGGCGCGCAGCCGCTTCAGCACGGCCGGCAGGGTGGGGGCGCGCTCCAGCGTCACCCACTCGAAGCCGCCTTCGGCCACGCGATAGGCGGCTTCCGACGGCAGGGCCTGGCCGGGATGGTCCGACACCAGCACGCGGGGCAGGCCGAAGAAGGCGGCGGTGCGCAGGATGGCGCCGAGATTGTGCGGGTTGCCGACGCCGTCCAGGATCAGCAGCGGTTCGGCCGCCCGGCGGGCAACCTCGGTGTCGAACAGCGGCAGCGTCCGCGGCGCCATCAGTGCCACCACCCCGCCATGCAGAACGGTGCCGGCGACCTTCGCCAGCTCGTCGGCCTCCACCATGCGGTAGGGCTTCCGGGCCACCGCCATCGCCTTGCAGAAGGCACCCACCGCCGGCTTCAGCCGCTCGTCGAAGAACAGACGCTCGACCCGTTCCGGTTCATGGACGAACAGGGCGGAGACGGCGGCCAGCCCGGCGACGCGGAACAGCTTGCGCTGGTCGGTGGGCTCGGCAGCTTTCGAGGGCGGGGCGGACAGGGCAACGGGGGCGGCCGTCCGGGAGCGGGGGCGGCTGGGATGGGGCGGGCGCCCGCGCGGAGGCATGGAGGTCCTGTCTGTCTGGAAAGAGGTGGCGGCTTACAGCAGCTTCACCACCAGGAAGCCGCCGATCAGCGCCACCGCGAACACGCTGGTGACGAGCGTCAGCCGCTTTTCGATGAAGGCGCGGATCGGTGGCCCGAAGAAATACAGCAGAGCCGCCACCAGATAGAAGCGGATCGACCGTGAGATGATCGAGGCGCCGATGAACACCCACAGCGGCAGATGCGCCACGCCGGCTGTGATGGTCAGCAGCTTGTAGGGGATGGGCGTCATGCCCTTGATGATCAGGATCTCAGCCCCGTACTCGACGAAGGTCAGGCGCAGCTGCTCGAACTTGTCGGTCAGGTGGTAGAACTCGATCACCCAGCGGCCGATCGTCTCATACAGGAAATAGCCGATCATGTAGCCGGCGATGCCGCCGACCACCGAGGCCAGCGTGCAGATCGTCGCCAGCTTCCATGCCGCCTTGCGGTTGGCGATGACCATCGGCACCAGCAGCAGGTCCGGCGGCAGCGGGAAGAAGGAGCTTTCGGCGAAGGACACCCCGGCCAGCCAGGCGGTCGAATCCTTCGACGCGGCTTTGGCCATGGTCCAGTCGTAAAGACGCTTCAGCATGAGTGGGCGGTCCTTCGTCGCAGCCGTTGCGATGCACGAGGCCTCTTTTAGGCGCGACGGTGCCGGTGCGCCAGTGCCCAATTCGACCGCCTCCGGACAGGGAGACCCCGTCCGGAGGCGTTAGCCCGTTCCAGCGAAGCCGGTTCAGGCGGCGGCAGCGCCGGAGGGCAGCGCATTCGCATTGGCTGCGGGCACCGGCGCCGGAGCCTCGCCCTTGCGCAGCAGGCCGCGCAGCCGCAGCAGGTTGGCGGCGGCGCAGAAGGCGTCGGACGCCATGGCGAAGGGCGACATCACCAGCGCGTTGTGGCTGACCCAGAAGCCGCCGGCCACCAGCAGAAGAATGCGCATGCGCACCGCGTCCGACTGCCAGCGGGCCAGCGTGGAGAAGGTGATGCCCAGGCTGGACAGCGCCGACGGCAGGCCGGACCGGTGAACAGCGCGATGGCGGCGATGGCCGGCACCGTGGCGGCGAAGATCGCGGTCTGCCAGCGGCTGCGCCCTTCCGGCAGCGCGGCCAGCGCCTGGCCCACCACAACAGGCAAAACGCGGCGGCGGTGTGCCCCCCAGCAGCACATAATGGGTGATGAACATCAGGTTGGTGGCGGCCTGCCCGGCCAGCAGGGCGCGGCGCTTCTTCATCAGCGGCCACAGGCACGAACCGGCGAAGGCGGCCGCACCGAAGGCGTCGGCGACGGTGATGGGCAGGGGGAGGGACAGCATGGCGGGTGATCGGCTCGGGCAAAGGCATGGCGGTGCGGCGCCGCGGTGGCGGCCCGTCCGGATGCGGGAGGAGGATGGGAAAAACGGTTGTTGCCGTTCGGTCACGCTGGAGCCGAGCTGCAACAGGGCCATATGTATGGTGCCTTGCCGCGCCGCACCATCGGGCTTCCTGTTGCCCAGGGCTGCATCGCGCGCATGGAAGAAAAAACGGACGTCAGTGCCTTGGCAGGTTTTGGCGGCGACTTGCGGTGCCGGGGCCGATCACGTGTCCGCCAAATGGGCCGGACTCAACCGGCTGGCGGCTCCGTCCCGGCATCCGTCTCCCCGCCCGTGTTATCCTTCAGCACCCCCTCCAGCCAGCGCAGGTGAGGTTCGGCGGCCTTGCGCGCCTCCTCCTGGGTCTGGCGGTAGCGGGCGACCACCTCCTGGCCCAGCGGGGTCAGGCCGGCGCCGCCACCCTCGCGTCCGCCGACGCTGGTGCGGATCACCGGTTCGCGGAAGGCGGTGTTCATCGTCTCCACCAGGAACCAGGCGCGGCGGAAGGTCATGTCCAGAGACCGCGCGGCGGCGGAGATCGAACCGGTGCGGTCGATGGCTTCCAGCAGCGCGATCTTGCCGGGGCCGATGGCGCCCGATGGGTGCAGGAAACGGACACGGAGGTCGGCAGGCATGGTGTTCCGATGCAAATTCGAAAGAGCGGGGAACAACCATGTGGAGGGCGACCCGCCTGTTCAAGCGACAAGTCGGGCAATAGGGGGAACCACCGATGGGATGCGCAATCGGCCGCATCCTTCCGGTGGTTCCCCGCTTGTCCGGCCTTACTCCGACCCGGCGGCCTCGGCGAGGCCGAGGAAGGCGGGCAGTTCATGGGTGATGACGTAGGTGGGGATCGGCGCCAGGAAGTCGCGCATGCGCCCCTTCTCCATGAAGCGCTTGCGGAATCGGGAGTGGGTGAACAGCGTGCCCAGTTTCGGCACGATGCCACCGGCGATGTAGATGCCGCCGCGCGCGCCCAGCGTCAAAGCGAGGTTGCCGGCGACGGTGCCCAGCATGGCGCAGAACATCTCCACCGCTTCGACGCAATGGGCCTCGCTGCCGTTCAACGCATTGTCGGCCACCTGCGCCGGCGTGAGAGCCGCCGGCTCCCGCCCATCCAGGATCGACAGCGCGCCGTAGAGGTTGACGAGGCCGGGACCGGACAGCACCCGCTCGGCCGAGACATGCTCGAAGCTCTTGCGCAACTGGCCCAGAACGGCGCTCTCGCGGTCGCTGATCGGCGCCATGGTGACATGGCCGCCTTCGCCCGACAGCGCGGTCCAGCGGTTGTTGGCGCCCGGCACCAGCCCGGACACGCCCAGCCCGCTGCCCGGCCCCAGGACGCCGACGACGGCACCGGCCTGCGGCGTGCCTTCGCCGATCTGGCGCCGGTCCTCGTCGGCCAGACGCGGCACCGACAGGGCGACGGCGGTGAAGTCGTTGATGACGGCCAGCCCGTCCAGCCCCAGGGCATCGCGCACCCGGTTGACCGAGAACTGCCACACCAGATTGGTCATGGCGATGGCGTCGCCGGTGACCGGCCCGGCCACCGCGAAGGCGCCGCGGCGCGGCCGGCCGGGGGTGCCGGCCGCCGCCAGCCCGACCGCCGCCAGATAGGCGGTGGCCGCATCCTCGATCGAGGCGTAATCGGCACAGCGCAGCACGCGGGTGTCGCGCACGATCCGGCCGTCGATCAGGCCGAAGCGGGCATTGGTGCCGCCGATGTCGGCGACGAGAATCGGGGCAGTGTTACCGGCGGTGCCGGGAATGGCGGGGGAGAGGTCGGCGGCCATGGATCCGGATCTGCGGTGGTGGTGGGCCGAGCGGATGCTCAGGTGACCGGAAAGTCATACGGTGCCCGGGTCAAGGCGTCTACATAGCTTTCGCGCCACCAGTTGATGTCTTGCCGCCGCAAGGTCTGCATCAGGGCGGCGTGGCGTTCCTTGCGCTCGCCCAGCGGCATGGTCAGCGCCCGCTGCAGCGCATCGCCGACGCCTTCGATGTCGAAGGGGTTGACGATCAGCGCCTCGCCCATTTCATGGGCGGCTCCGGCGAACTGGGACAGCACCAGCACGCCCGGATTGTCCGCGTCCTGGCAGGCGACATATTCCTTGGCGACCAGATTCATGCCGTCGCGCAGCGGCGTCACCAGCCCGACATTGGCCAGCCGGTAAAAGCCGGCCAGAACGCGCTGGCCGAAGCTGCGGTTCAGGTAGCGGATCGGCTGCCAATCGAACTCGGCGAAGCGGCCGTTGATGCGCCCGGCCATCTCCGACAGCTCGCGGCGGATGGCGATGTATTCCGGCACGTCTTCGCGCGAGGGCGGGGCGACCTGCAGGAAGGAGACGCGGTTGCAATGCTCCGGATAGCTTTCCAGAAGCTGTTCGAAGGCGGCGAACCGCTGAGGCAGGCCCTTGGAATAGTCGAGCCGGTCGACGCCGATGATCAGGCGGCGGCCGACCAGGCTTTCGCGCAGCCGTTCGGCCTGGCGCGAACGGCCGGCGGTGCGGGCCAGGCTTTCCAGCGCCGGGGTGTCGATGCTGATGGGAAAGACCTTCGCCAGAAGGGTGCGGCCGAAGGCGCGGATCATCGCCGTGCCATAGGCGCCGCGCTGTTCCACGGTGCCGTCGGTTTCGGTGCGGATGTAGTCGCAGAAGCCGCGCAGGTCGGTTGCGGTGTGGAAGCCGACCAGATCGTAGGCGCACAGCTCGCGGATCAGGTCGCGGTGGTTGGGCAGGGCGGTCAGCAGTTCCGGCGGCGGAAAGGGCGTGTGCAGGAAGAAGCCCATGCGCTGCGAACAGCCGCGGCGGCGCAACTCGTCGCCGAAGGGGATCAGGTGATAGTCGTGGACCCAGACCATGTCATCCGGGCGCAGCAGCGGCTCCAGCTTGTCGGCGAAATAGGCATTGACCCTGGAATAGCCTTCGCGCGTGCGCCGGTTCACCGAGATCAGGCCCAGCCGGTAATGGAACAGCGGCCATAAGGTCTGGTTGGCGAAGCCATTGTAATATTCCTCGTGGTCACGGCGGCCCAGATCGAGCGTGGCGTAGGTCAGCTTGCCGGCTTCCGTCCGGGTCGGCTCCGCCTGCGACTCGCCGTCGACGACCTGTCCGCTCCACCCGAACCAGATGCCGCCGGTCTTCTTCAAGGCCGCCAGGATGGCGACGGCGAGACCGCCGGCGGCCTGCTTGCCCTCTTCCATCAGGGCCACCCGGTTGGATACGACGACGAGCCTGCTCACGATGTTCTTCTCCTTATGGGCCGCCGGCAGGGCGTTCCGCAGTCCGAAAACATGGGTGCCGCCTTGGCCGGCACCCGTTGGGGGACCAGTGCGAAACGACCGGGGGCGGGCTTGGTTCCGAACAGCGGCCGCCACGGTCAGGATCCCGGTCCGAAGGTCGGGTACCCTTGTCCTTTTGGGCGGGCCATTCCACGAACGGTTATGTTGCGATGCAGCAAATTTCAGGGAGCGCTATCCGGTTCGCGATACCTCCAAGATGGGTTAACATAATGTAATGTATGTGAAATTCATTTTTATCCTTGAAGCCTGCCTGCCGCGCGTCCATATTGTGCAGTGCGGCAACGGTCACGCCTCGGCGTGGACGTTGGCGTAACGCACTTCTTGGGCGTTTCCTCCCTAGACTGAAGGCCGCAGGTCCGCCTGCGGCCTTTTTTTGCCGTGATGGCGCCTGCAGGAGGTGTCTTTGAAGCGGCGCCCGTGGGTCAGGGCGGACCCAGCCCGTCGGACGGCAGCAGACCCAGCGCGTCGACCAGCTCGGTCATGTGGCGGGCCAGAATGTCCAGGTAGGGCAGACGGGTGAGTGCCGCCTCATCCATATAGAGGTCGCGGGCGATTTCGATCTGAAGCGTGTGGATGCCCTGGCGCGGCCGGCCGTAATGGCGGGTGGTGTAACCGCCGGCATACGGATTGTTCCGGCTGACGGCATAGCCCAGCCCGCGCAGATAATCCTCCGCCGCGTCGATCACCGCGGGAGCGCAGGCGTTGCCGAAACAGTCGCCCAGCACGATGTCGGGATGGCTGCCGCCCCGTCCGCCGCCCCGTCCGGTCGTGGTGACGCTGCCCGAGGGCATGGAGTGACAGTCGATCAGCAGGGCGTGGCCGAAGGCGTCGCGGGTGGCGTCCACCAGCTGGCGCAGCGCAGTGTGATAGGGAGTGTAGCAGCGGCTGATGCGATCCAGCGCCTCGGTGAAGCGCAGCTTGCCCTTGTAGATGTCCTCTCCGTTGGCGACCACGCGGGCGATGGTGCCGAGCCCTGCCGCCACCCGGGGCGAACGGGTGTTGACATAGGCCGGCAGCGGATCGGCGAACATCTCCGGGTCCAGCTCGTAGGCCTCGCGGTTGACGTCCAGATAGGCGCGCGGGAACAGGGCACGGATCAGCGGCACGCCAATGCCGGGGGCGAAAGCGAAAATCTCGTCGACGAAGCAGTCCTCCGACTTGCGCAGTGCGCGGGCATCCAGGCGGGATGAGGCCAGGAAGGCGGCGGAATAGGCGCTCCCACTGTGTGGCGATGCCAGGACGAGCGGCAGCCTCTGGCTCTGCGGGGCCAGGATTTCGAAGGCCGGGGCGTTGGGCAGCGGAGTGTCGTCATCCGGATCGGCACCGGCGCCGGCATCGCGTTGCGCGTCGAAGGAGGCGTCCATGGTCGAATGATGTAATGGACACAGGGGCGTCTGTCACGGGACCGGCCGCCGCTCTGCCGCCAACCGATAAAAAAAGCGCTTTGGCCGATGAAAGGGCTTGCGCGTCGGCAAGGAGGTCGGTATACACCCGCCCACGCCGGACGGAACGACGCCATGCGCTTCTCCGCCGGTCTATAAAGTGGGCGGTTAGCTCAGCGGGAGAGCACTACGTTGACATCGTAGGGGTCACTGGTTCAATCCCAGTACCGCCCACCATTCTGAGGGCCGCGGACCGGAACAGGTTCGCGGCCTTCCCCATTTTGGGGCTCCTCCTTGCGAAGTCGGTTTTGCGGGCCCCTGTTTGCGGTTCTTTGGGGGCATTCCGCCGTCAGTTGCCCGGCCTGACGGCGATGAACAGCGCCAGCGCGACGATGGCCAGTCCGCAGGCCCGGTTGATCCGGCCGATGGTCCGGGCCGTGACATGGGCGCGGGCCAGCCCGACCGCGCCGCTCAGCACCAGCCACCACAGCGCCGATCCGATGAACACGCCGACCGGCAATGGCAGGGCTTCCACCCATCCGGTCTGCGGCTCGGAGCCTCCGGGGATGGCCGGCACCAGCATCATGAAGAAGGACAGGGTGACCGGGTTGGTCATGGTCAGGGCGACCGCCGCGACGTAGCTGCCGGCGGCACCCTCCACGGCCATCCGCGGACCGGCCGTGGAGTCCGGCCGGGGCAACCGTGGTCCGGTGGCGGGAACCGCCGTCGGCTCCAGGCTGCGCGC
>NZ_BADK01001112.1 GCF_000333595.1 Azospirillum sp. B506 | reverse complement strand
TGCCGAGATCTTGCCCCAGACCTCCTTCGACGCCTGCATCTTGCGGGCGATCTTGTCGGTCCACTGGTGCGGGACGTGGCAGTCCGGGCAGCTGGCGCGCACGCCCGACCGGTTGGTGAAGTGGATGGTCTGCTTCAGCTCCTCATAGGGATTGTCCCGCATCTCGTGGCAGCTGATGCAGAAGGCTTCCTTGTTGGTGGCCTCCAGGGCGGTGTTGAAGCCGCCCCAGAAGACGACGCCGGCGATGAAGCCGCCCAGCGTCAGGAAGCCCAGGCCGAAATGGACGCTGGGGCGGGCGAAGAGCCGCCACAGGCACAGCACTGCGTCGCGGATTTTCATTTCTGGCCGCCTTGGGCATGGCCCAGGACCGAGTCGAAGTCTTGGAAGCTGTTGGGAACGATCGGCTGGGCGTCGGTCTGCGGCACATGGCACTGGGTGCAGAAGTAGCGGCGCGCCGCCACCGTGCCCAGCGTCTGGCCGTCACGGTCCTGGAAATGGGTGACCGACAGCATCGGCGCCTGCGAGCCGGCCGTGTTGCGGCGGTCGTGGCAGGTCAGGCACTTGTTGATGTTCAGGTCGATCTGATAGTCGCGGATGGCATGGGGGATCAGCGGCGGCTGGTCGGCGTAGTTGCGCACGCGCTTCTGGTCGTCGGTGATCTCGCGGTGGGTCGCCTCGGCCGGGACATCCAGCGTGATCGGGTGGTTGGTGGAGGGGACCTTGATCCCCCCCACGGTGCCGGTGGCGTTGGCGGCAGGCTTGTCGGCGGCCACGCCGCTGGTGGCGACGCCGATGGTCAGGGCCGGGATGCCGGCCAGCAGGGCCAGCGCGGCGATCAGGAAACGGGTCTTCATGATGCCGGCACTCCTCAGGCGTTCGCGACGGGCGTGATCTTGACCGCGCATTTCTTGTAGTCGGTCTGCTTGCTGATCGGATCGGTGGCGTCGAGCGTCACCTTGTTGATGAGGACCGTCTGGTCGAAGAAGGGGACGAAGACCAGACCGCGCGGCGGCTTGTTGCGCCCGCGCGTCTCGACCCGCACCCGCACCTCGCCGCGCCGCGAGGTGACACGGACTTCCTGGCCGCGCCGGACGTTCAGCTCCTTGGCGTCGTCGGGGTGCATGAACACCACGGCGTTGGGGAAGGCCTTGCGCAGTTCGGGAACCCGCATGGTCATCGACCCGCTGTGCCAATGCTCGATCACGCGGCCGGTCGACAGCCAGAACGGATAGTCGGCGTCGGGCGCCTCGGCCGGCGGCTCGTAGGGCAGGGCGAAGACATTGGCCTTGCCGTCCTTGTTGCCGTAGAAGCGCATGCCCTCGCCCGCCTTGACATACGGGTCGGATCCCTCGCGGTAGCGCCACTTGGTCTCCCTGCCGTCCACCACCGGCCAGCGCAGGCCGCGTTCCTGGTGGTATTGCTCGAAGGGCGCCAGATCGTGGCCGTGGCCGCGCCCGAAGGAGGCATACTCCTCGAACAGCCCCTTCTGGACGTAGAAGCCGGCGTCCTTGGCCTCCTGGTTGTTGTAATTCGGGTCGAGGTCGGACAGCGGGAAGCGGTCGACCTGACCGTTGCGGAACAGCACCTCGTACAGCGTCTTGCCGCGCAGTTCCGGCTTCTTGTTCAGGAGATCCTCCGGCCACACCTCCTCGATGCGGAAGCGCTTGGAGAACTCCATCATCTGCCACAGGTCGGAGCGCGCGCCGTCCGGCGCATCGACCAGCTGGCGCCACAGCTGGGTGCGGCGCTCGGCGTTGCCATAGCCGCCCTCCTTCTCCACCCACATGGCGGTGGGCAGGATCAGGTCGGCGGCCAGCGCCGTGACGGTCGGGTAGGGGTCGGAGACGACGATGAAGTTTTCCGGGTTGCGGTAGCCGGGGAAGGTCTCCTTCGCCGTGTTCGGGGCCGTCTGCATGTTGTTGTTGCACATGACCCAGTAGGCGTTGAGCTTGCCGTCCTTCAGCATGCGGTCCTGCTGGACGGCGTGGTAGCCGATCTTGTCGGGGATGGTCCCCTCCGGCAGCTTCCAGATTTCCTCGGCGTGGCGGCGGTGCTCGGGGTTGGTCACCACCATGTCGGCCGGCAGCCGGTGGGAGAAGGTGCCGACCTCGCGCGCGGTGCCGCAGGCGGACGGCTGGCCGGTCAGCGAGAAGGGACCGCAGCCGGGCTGGGAAATCTTTCCGGTCAGCAGATGGATATTGTAGCAGAGGTTGTTGGCCCAGACGCCGCGCACATGCTGGTTGAAGCCCATGGTCCAGAAGGAGACGACCTTCACCTTGGGATCGGCATACAGCTCGGCCAGCGCCTCCAGCCGGTTCTTCGGCACGCCCGACAGCTCATGCGCCTTGTCCAGCGTGTAGGGTTCGACGAATTTGGCGAATTCCTCGAAGCTGATCGGGTCGGAGTCATTGGCCTTGTCGGCGTTCTTCGCCTTCTTCTCCAAGGGGTTGTCGGGACGCAGGCCATAGCCGATGTCGTCGCGGCCGCGCTTGAAGTTGCAGTGCTTCTCGACGAACTCCTTGTTCACCCGGCCGGTCTTGATGATGTGGTTGGCGATGTAGTTCAGGATCGCCAGATCGGAGCCGGGGGTGAAGACCAGCCCGATGTCGGCAAGGTCGAAGCTGCGGTGCTCGTAGGTCGACAGGACCGCGACCTTGCAGCCGGGATGGCTGAGGCGGCGGTCGGTGACGCGCGTCCACAGGATGGGGTGCATCTCCGCCATGTTGGAGCCCCACAGCACGAAGGCGTCGGCCTGCTCCATGTCGTCGTAGCAGCCCATCGGCTCGTCCATGCCGAAGGTGCGCATGAAGCCGGCCACCGCCGACGCCATGCAGTGGCGGGCGTTCGGGTCGAGGTTGTTGGAGCGCAGGCCGGCCTTCATCAGTTTTGAGGCGGCATAGCCCTCATAGATGGTCCACTGGCCGGAACCGAACATGCCGACGGCAGTCGGACCCTTCTTCCTCAGGGTCTCCTTCCACTTCTCGGCCATGATGTCGAAGGCGGCGTCCCAGCCGATCGGCGTGAACTCGCCCTCCTTGTCGAACTTCCCGTCCTTCATGCGCAGAAGCGGCTGGTTCAGCCGGTCCTCGCCATACATGATCTTGGACAGGAAATAGCCCTTCACGCAGTTCAGGCCGCGGTTCACCTCTGCCTTCACGTCACCGTGGGTGGCGACGACGCGGCCGTCCTTGACGCCGACCATCACGCCGCAGCCGGTGCCGCAGAAGCGGCAGGGGGCTTTGGACCAGGTCAGCTTGGCGCCTTCGCCGGTCAGGATGTTGGCGGCGGAGGCGGGCAGCGAAATTCCGGCCGCCGCGGCGGCGGCAGCGGCGGCTTGCGCCTTCAGGTAATCGCGGCGGGACAGAAACATGCGGGGAACTCCAGTTCCGGAGGGAATTCGGTCGGGAATGGGCGGATGCGGCGCGCCGGCAGGACACCATTCAGTCGGTGCCGTCAGGCTGCGTCGATCGCGTCCGCGGGTTCGTAATGGTGGTAGACCATGGTGGTGGTGTGGACGCCGGGGATGGCGTTCAGCAGGGCAATGCGGTCCACCACCTCTGCGGCGCTGGCGGTGATCAGCGTCACCACCGCCTTGCCGTTCTCCGCCGCGCACCACTCCAGCCCGGCGACCGATGCCGCCGCCTCGCGCAGCGCGTCGGTGCGGTCGGGGCTGTGCTGGATGACGAGGCTGGAGATATGGACTTCGGGGGCGCGGGGCATGACGGTCCTCGGGGGCGGGAACTCAGTGGGTGAGGATCTGGTACATCCAGATCGAGAAGCCGTAGGCCGCGACGGTGCCGACCGCGATCACCGGCCAGACCAGCACCGCCAGCCACAGGAACATCAGCCCTTCGGCCCGGCGGGTCGGGGCCGGCGCGGAGTCGGTCGCCTTCCGGTCGGACGGATGGGACAGGACGGGGGAGGTCATGGGCCTCATGGCGGCACTCTCGGTCGGAGCGGGAATGGTTTGAGCCGGCCCCGGACATCAACCCTTTCGGATAGTCCTTAGGTACCGGTCTTTGGTCCTTAGTATCGGTACTTTCCGATGGGCTGGAATTGACACAGGTCAAGCGGGGTCGTTTGCGCCCTGTGGCGGAATGGTGCCTTTCGCCGTGCGGGCTTGGCGGCTCCGGCTGCGCTAGACTGCTGCGGATGTCGTCACGGGACGCCTTCAGGTCGGGAATGGATTGGGTCATGGATTTGCTGCGCTCTTACTGGTCGCCGGCCGAACTGGCGACCAATGGGCTGATTTTGCTTCATCTTTTGGGAGCTTTGGCGGTCGGGCTGCTGCTGGGGTACGAGCGCAGCTATCATGGGCGGGCCGCCGGGATGCGAACCTACGGGCTGGTTTGTCTGGCGTCGGCCGCGCTGACGGTGATCAATGCCTATCCGTCCATGTGGTATGGCGGCATTGGGACGCAGGGGGGCGCGCACGGGGTGGTCGCGACCGGCGATCCGACGCGGGTGATCCAGGGCATCGTCACCGGCATCGGTTTTCTCGGCGCCGGGGTGATCATGCGCGAGGGGCTGTCGATCCGCGGCCTGTCCACCGCAGCCTCGATCTGGGCGACCTCCGCCATCGGCATCACCATCGGACTTGGCTTCTATGCGGTGGCCATTGCGGCCGCGGCGCTGAGCATCCTGGTGATGAGCCTGCTGAGGCCGCTCGAACGGTTGCTGCCCCACCAGTCGGTGGTCCACCTGACGCTGGTCTTCCCCCGCGACAAGGCGCCGCCGCCGGAGGAATTGCGGGCGCAGGCCAGGACGCACGGGTTCGAGGTCGTCGACTGGGCCTTCCATCTTGCCAACGGCAGCGGTCAGTTCGAGTGCCAGCTGGTGCTGCAGGGGAAGGGCGATCCCGACCCGATGGCGCTGGTCGGCGCCCTTGCATCGACCGACACCGTGGTGGAGTTCAAGCTGTCGCCGTCACGCATCTGACGCGGGTAGAGGAGCGTAAGGACGAAATGCATACCGACTTAATCTTTTCCTAAAACTTTAGCTTTATCGATCCCTCGCGATGACCAAGGACGCGAACGACCGCGGGTATGGAGAAGACCGACTGCCGTCCCGACGGAACGGCAGCGGCCGGTCCAATGAAGCTCTCGCGGCGGCGCCCTTTCCCGGTCTTTGCCGGGTGGCGGGGCTGATCGTCCTGTTCTTGGCGATTCTGCTATGGTTGCCAGGCAGCGCGATCGCGGCGGGTCCGGGGATCGAACCGTTGCGGCTGGGGCCATCCACCGCCGACGCCGGTTTGGCCGGTCATTTCGGTCTGCTGATCGATTCCAGCCGCAAGCTCGACCTGGCTGCCGTCCTGAAGGCCGATGCCGATGGACGGCTGGAGCCACAGAAGGATTTCCGTGGTGCCGGACAGACCCGCGATATCCACTGGTATCGGTTCGATCTGATCCGCGAGCCCGGCGCTCCCGCCGACTGGATGCTGGAGATGGGCGAAGCCTATATCGACTTGCAATTCCAAATCGCCGACATCTACGGGAATGCGGCGGCTGGCGACTCGCCCCTCGAAATTTCGGTGCTGCCGCTCTACAGCGATCCGC
>NZ_BADK01001113.1 GCF_000333595.1 Azospirillum sp. B506 | reverse complement strand
GTATTTCGTGCTGGGCACCGGACTGGTGGCGCTGGTCGGCGGCATCGCCAGCCTGTCGGCCCGCCGCACCGTTGCCGGCATCCAGGAGCGCCTGCTGAAGGAGGTCCGCCACCGCTTCGATCTTGCCACCTGGGTCATCGCGCTGGGTCTGCGCGGGCTGGTGGGCTTGGGCGAGGCGGTGCTGGTGACGCTGCTGGCGCTGTCTGTGGTGGCGATGCTGGGGTGAACTGCCGCCCGGTGGCCGGTGGGGACGACGGAATTGCGGGAGCGGAGGATGGCGGATACGAGATGCGGCCGGGGTATTTGCGCCGTCCTGCTGGCGGCGCTGCTTCTGCCGATGGCGAAAGGGAGCGTGTCGGCCAACGACAGCACCGGTTTCCAGGGCACTGGCGGGATCGAACTGACCAGGACCGATGCCGTCGAGATGCGGTCGGAGGATCTGTGGATCGGGCTGGAGGAGATCCGCGTCTCCTACGTCTTCCGCAACGTCAGCGACCGTCCGGTCGAAACACTGGTGGCCTTTCCGTTGCCGGATCTCGACCTGTCGCAGGGCCTGACGGCGCCGGCCTGGAATTTTCCCAAGCAGGGTGACGACTTCCTCGATTTTCGCCTGTGGATCGACGACCGGCCGGTGCAGCCCTCCCTGGAGCGGCGGGCCATCTTCCAGGGCCGCGATGTGACGGCGGCGGTCAAGGCGGCGGGGGCGCTGGCCCTGACGCCCTGGGCGCCGGGCGCCTATGACGACGATGCGCGGAAACTGGACCCGGCGGCGCTGGCCCGGCTGCGCGATGCCGGGTTGATCCGGAACGGCGAGGACGACAACACCCCGCAATGGACGCTGCGCACCCGCTATTTCTGGACGCAGAGTTTTCCGCCGGGGCGGGATGTGCGCGTGCGCCATGTCTACCGGACCTTTCTCGGCAGCGCCCTCATCGACGACGTGAGGGAGATCGACGGGCGCGGCGTGGTCGGGCGCCTTGTCGGCGAGACGGACGGAAAGGCGGATGGGGTGGTGGGCGACCGCTATTGCCTGGACGGTGCGGCACGGCGAACCCTGGCCGCGGCACAGGCCAAGCATCCGCCGCCGGCCATGCCCTTTGGCGCTGCGGAGATCGAATATATCCTGACCACGGCCCGCAACTGGCGCGGTCCCATCGGCCGCTTCCACCTGACCCTCGACAAGGGGGCCGCGAACAACATCCTGTCGCTGTGCTGGAACGGCCTGACCAAGACCGGGCCGACGACCTTCGAATCGACGATCGACGGGTTCGTTCCCGACCGCGACATCCGCCTGCTGGTGTTTGTCCGGTCGGAATTGCCCTGACGCCATCGTCCCCCCATGCCATCGACCGGGCCGGGGCCGGCGGCGTTTCCCGTGAAACGGAAACAGCCCCGCTCCTTCCGGAGACGGGGCTGTTGCAGCACGCTGATCCTTACTTCTGGCTGGTCTTCATGCTCCAGCCCGGCTCGATCCCCTGCATGTCGGGCAGGTGGTGGGCGATGCCCTTGTGGCAGTCGATGCAGGTGTTCTGTCCGGTGAACAGGTAGGTCTCGTGCATCTTGGCGGCGCGCGGGTTCTGTTTGGTGA
>NZ_BADK01001114.1 GCF_000333595.1 Azospirillum sp. B506 | reverse complement strand
CAAGCTCCAGCACACGGCCTTCGATAAAGCTTTGACGTTCGCGCGCCCGTGATACTCGGCGTTTTCCGAAAGGTCGCCATGTTCGCGGGCCTCCGCGATGGCTTTGATGACCGCCGGGCGTTCGGTGATCTTAAGGTGCTTCAATTCCTCCTGGAGGCGGTTGAAGCCCGCCGCTGTCATCGGAACTTTTTCCATGTTCGGTCCATCACCGCTTGCAGTCGTTCGACCTGTCCAGAGAGCGACATTAGGGACAAAGACGGCGCGGAGGAGGTCCGCCGCGCCGTCGTCCGTCCTTAATACGATCCGCTAAGGTACGACTGCAACGGGGCGACTTCAAGGCTGCCGTTCCGGAGTGCGGCAATCGCTTCCACCGCCGCGCGTGCTCCTGCCACCGTCGTATAGTACGGAATGTTGTAGGTCAGCGCGGTGCGCCGCAGGCTGAAGCTGTCGGACAGCGCCTGGGCGCCTTCCGTCGTGTTGATGACCAGATGCACGTCGCCGTTGATCATGGCGTCGACGATGTGCGGCTGGCCTTCCACCACCTTGTTGATGGTCTCCGCCGGTACGCCGGCCTCGCTCAGCACCTTGGCGGTGCCGGAGGTCGCCAGGATGCGGAAGCCCATCTCGTGCAGCTTCTTGGAGATCACCGCCAGCGCCGGCTTGTCGTGGTCCTTGACCGAGACGAAGACGCTGCCCTTGACCGGCAGGGTGACGCCGGCGCCGAGCTGCGCCTTGGCGAAGGCCAGCGCGAAGTTGTGGTCGAGGCCCATGACCTCGCCCGTCGACTTCATCTCCGGCCCCAGCACGATGTCGACGCCGGGGAAGCGGGCGAAGGGGAAGACCGCTTCCTTGACCGCGGTGTGCGGCGGGGTCGGGCCGTTCAGGGTGAAGGAGGACAGCTTCTCCCCCGCCATGACGCGGGCAGCGATCTTGGCGATGGCGGTACCGGTGGCCTTGGCGACGAAGGGCACCGTGCGGCTGGCGCGCGGGTTGACCTCCAGGATGTAGACGGTGCCGGCCTTGACCGCGAACTGGACGTTCATCAGCCCGACCACCTTGAGGGCGCGGGCGAGCGCGTCCGACTGGCGGTTGATCTCGGCGATGGTGTCGGCCGGCAGCGTGTAGGGCGGCAGGGCGCAGGCGCTGTCGCCGGAATGGATGCCGGCTTCTTCGATATGCTCCATCACGCCGGCGACATAGACGTCGGTGCCGTCGCAGACGACGTCGACATCGACCTCGATGGCGTCCTGCAGGTAGCTGTCGATCAGCACCGGGTTCTTGCCCGACACCTGCACGGCGGTGCCCATGTAGCGCTGGAGCCCGGCCATGTCGTGGACGATCTCCATCGCCCGGCCGCCCAGTACGTAGGACGGACGGATGACGACCGGGAAGCCGATGCGCGCAGCGACCGCCTCGGCCTCTTCCAGCGAGCGGGCGAGGCCGTTGGCCGGCTGCTTCAGGTTCAGCTCATGCAGCAGCTTCTGGAAGCGCTCGCGGTCCTCGGCCAGGTCGATGGCGTCGGGCGAGGTGCCCAGGATCGGGATGCCGGCGGCCTCAAGGGCAGCGGCGAGCTTCAGCGGGGTCTGGCCGCCGAACTGCACGATGCAGCCCAGAACGGTGCCGTTGCGCTGCTCGACGCGCACCAGCTCCACCACGTCCTCGGCCGTCAGCGGCTCGAAATACAGGCGGTCGGCGGTGTCGTAGTCGGTGGAGACGGTCTCCGGGTTGCAGTTGACCATGATGGTCTCGATGCCGGCCTCCTGCAGGGCGTAGACGGCATGGACGCAGCAATAGTCGAACTCGATGCCCTGGCCGATGCGGTTCGGACCGCCGCCGAGGATGACGACCTTGCGCTTGTCGGTCGGGTCGGACTCGCACTCCGCCTCGCCGGTCCCATCGGTCTCGTAGGTCGAGTACATGTAGGGGGTGGCGGAGGCGAATTCGGCGGCGCAGGTGTCGATGCGCTTGTAGACCGGGGTGACGCCGGCCAGACGGCGGCCAGTGGCGACCGCGGCCTCGGTGGTCTTGGCCAGCTCGGCCAGGCGGGCGTCGGAGAAGCCCATCTGCTTCAGCTTCAGCCAGCCGGCCTTGTCGGTCGGCAGGCCACCGGCGCGGATCGCCGCCTCGCGGTCGGTGATCTCCTTGATCTGCTCCAGGAACCACGGGTCGTATTTGGAGACGGCCTGGACCTCCTCCACGGTGAAGCCGTGGCGGAAGGCCTGGGCGATCACCAGCAGGCGGTCGGGCGTCGGGGTGGCGAGCGCGCCGCGGATGGCGGTGCGGTCCGGGTTCTCCTCCCCGCCGATCTTCACCTCGTTGAAGCCGGTCAGGCCGGTCTCCATCGAGCGCAGGGCCTTCTGCACCGACTCCTGGAAGGTGCGGCCGATCGACATCGCCTCGCCCACCGACTTCATCGAGGTGGTCAGCAGCGGTTCCGACCCCTTGAACTTCTCGAAGGTGAAGCGCGGCATCTTGGTGACGACGTAGTCGATCGTCGGCTCGAAGCTCGCGGGGGTGGTGCCGGTGATGTCGTTGGTCAGCTCGTCCAGGCGATAGCCGACGGCCAGCTTGGCGGCGATCTTGGCGATGGGGAAGCCGGTGGCCTTCGACGCCAGCGCCGAGGAGCGCGACACGCGCGGGTTCATCTCGATGACGATCAGGCGGCCGTTGGCCGGGTTGACCGCGAACTGGACGTTCGAGCCGCCGGTGTCGACGCCGATCTCGCGCAGCACGGCGATCGAGGCGTCGCGCATGATCTGGTATTCTTTGTCGGTCAGCGTCAGCGACGGGGCGACGGTGATCGAATCGCCGGTGTGGACGCCCATCGGGTCGATGTTCTCGATGGCGCAGACGATGATGCAGTTGTCGGCGCCGTCGCGCACGACCTCCATCTCATATTCCTTCCAGCCCAGCACCGATTCCTCGATCAGCACCTCGCCGACCGGGCTGGCGCGCAGGCCGCCGCGCACGATGTCCTCGAACTCCGCCCGGTTGTAGGCGATGCCGCCGCCGGTGCCGGCCAGCGTGAAGCTGGGACGGATGATGGCGGGCAGGCCGACGAACTCCAGCGCGTCCATCGCCTCGGTCAGGGTGCGGACCATGCGCGACTTCGGCGATTCCAGGCCCAGCTTGTCCATGGCGTCGCGGAACAGGATGCGGTCCTCGGCCTTGGCGATGACGTCGCGCTTGGCGCCGATCATCTCCACGCCGAGCCGCTCCAGCGTGCCGTCGTCGGACAGCGCCATCGCCGTGTTCAGCGCGGTCTGGCCGCCCATGGTCGGCAGGAGCGCGTCCGGACGCTCCTTCTCCAGGATCTTGGCGACGACGGCCGGGGTGATCGGCTCGATGTAGGTGGCGTCGGCCAGACCCGGGTCGGTCATGATGGTGGCCGGGTTGGAGTTGACGAGGATGACCCGGTAGCCTTCCTCGCGCAGCGCCTTGCACGCCTGAACGCCGGAATAGTCGAACTCGCAAGCCTGTCCGATGACGATCGGACCCGCGCCGATGATGCAGATGGATTTGATGTCGGTGCGTTTGGGCATGGGTCCGCTTCTCTGAAGTGTGGTCAGCCGAAAACCCCCCGGCGCCGGGGGACCGGAGACGGAGAGCGGGGATGGGCATGTCGTGCAAGGCCCCCTTATAGGGGGTTCGGGGCCGGGGGGGAAGGGGTGGCATGGATGTCACCCTCGCATGACTGAATCTCGGGCACGGCACCTCCGGCCCATGCGGGCCTTGAACCGATGGGGAAAGGGACGCATCAATTCCCACTCTCCCGTTCCGCATACCCATTGGAGATACGCCCCGATGAGCCACGCCTTCGCCAAGGACAGCCGCGCTTGCGCCGCCTGCGTCTCGTGGGGTGGCGAGCGCGCGCTGTCGGAGGACAACACGCTGGTGTATGTCGCCCGCCATGGGGTCGAGGGGGAGTGCCGCACCGCCAGCAGCCAGGACTACCGCCGCATCACCAAGGGCTATCACACCTGCACGGCCTGGGCACCGCTGCCGATGCTGAAGAAGCATGGCGGCCGGATCGGCCACACGCCGGCCGGGCAGGCCCACACGCCGGTCACCGCCGCGGCCTCGCGGCCGATGCCGCCCGTCTCCCAGCCGGTGCCTGCCGCTGCCGCCTTCGCCGACGCGCCGGTTGCGACGCCGGTGCTGGACCTGCCGCCGCCGCCCTGCCGGGCCGACCCGATCGATGTGGAGCAGTCGCCACAGGTCCGGGTGCTCTACACCCATTGGCTCCGGCTCAAGCGCAAGCGCCGCATGCCGCTGGCGACCGAGATCGACACATCGCAGGTGCGCGAAAGCGTGCCGCGCATCGCCCTGATGGAGCCGACCGCCGACGGCAGCGACTTCGTCTACAAGTCCTGTGGCCGCGCCCTGCAGCGCCGGCTGGCCGAGCGGCCGACGACGCGGCGGGTGAGCGACTGCCATCCGGAGCAGGCGGCGCGGCGCTGGCTGTCCGACCTGCGCGCCTGCCTGGAAAGCGGCGAGCCGCGTTGCCTGCTGGTGCGCGACGACCCGATGCTGCCGGGGGCGAAGTTCGTCGAGCTTCTGCTCCCGCTGGCCGACGTCGAAGGCGGGCCGGCGACGCGCGTGCTGGCCTACCGCCATGTGCCGGGTGGCTGAGGAGGGAAGCGCCCTTCACCGGCTGGCCCTGCTGACGGCTGGACAATCCATCGGCGAGGTCTCGCTGCTGGACAGCGGTCCGCGTTCCGGTGCGGTGCGTGCGGTCGAGGACAGCGAGGTCGTGGCGGTTCCGATCGCCCGCCTGCGCGAGCAGCCCGATCCGCATCTCGGCATCGACAGCCGGCTGAAGAT
>NZ_BADK01001115.1 GCF_000333595.1 Azospirillum sp. B506 | reverse complement strand
GGCTTGATGCCGTCGACAAACGCGCCGACCAGCCCGGTGTCGCCATGGGCTGCCGCGATCCAGGACAGGGCCAGCAGCACCAGTGCCCCTGGCAGAACGAACAGCCCGCCCGCCACCAGGCCACCGCGCAGGCCATACATCCGCCAGCCGATATAGGTGGCGAGCTGTTGCGCCTCCGGCCCCGGCAGCAGCATGCAGAAATTCAGCGCATGCAGGAACCGGGTCTGGTCGATCCAGCGGCGCTTGTCGACCAACTCGCTTTGCATCATCGCGATCTGCCCGGCCGGTCCACCGAAGCTGGTCAGCCCCAACCGCAGCCAGTAGAGACAGAAGGCGCTGAAGGACGGACGGGGTGGAACGGGAGGGGCGAGGGTGCTCATGGTTCCGCAGCCTAGCGCAAACGCGGCGGCAGGGCAGCCTTTGCGGTCCGCGGGGAACGCCATCGGGGACAATTGCCGGGCGCCCATGGTCTTCCGCATCGCAGAGGTTTAATATTGCAACCGCGAGCGCCGCCGTCGGGGCCGGCGCCGGAAGTCGGGGACGCTGCAGAATGAAGGCTTCCACCCGCGGTCTTGCGGCTGTGTTGGGGGCGGCGCTGTGTGCCGGTGTCGGGGGGATCACGGTTGGGGGGCTCACCCTGTCGGCGAAGCCGGCACAGGCCGCGGTCGGCGTCCATGCCGAGGAGATCGTGCGCTTTCCGTCCATCGACGGGGATCTGACCGGTGGCGCGGCGACAATGCTGAACGGCCGGCTGCTGCGCCCGGCGGGCAATGGCCCGCATCCGGCGGTGGTGATGCTGCATGGCTGCGGCGGTCTCTATGCCCGCAACGGCCGGGTGACGCCGCGCCATATCTGGTGGGCCACCCATTTGCAGCGTCAGGGCTATGCGGTGCTGATGGTCGACAGCTTTGGCCCGCGCGATGTGGAGGAGGTCTGCACCACCGCGCTGAAGGACCGTACCGTCCGAGCCACGGTGGAGCGCAAGCGCGACGCCTGGGCGGCGCTGGCCTACCTGCGCAAGCGGCCGGAGGTCGACCATGAGCGTGTCGGTCTGATCGGCTGGTCGCAGGGAGCGAGCACCGTGATGGCCGCCTATGGTGCCGGCGAGGATGGACCGGCCGGGACCGAGGAGGGCGGATTCCGTGCCGCCGTCGCCTTCTACCCCGGCTGCAAGGCGGCGCTGAGCACCGGGGATTGGCAACCGGACGGTCCGTTGCTGCTGCTGGTCGGCGGCAAGGACGACTGGACCCCGCCGGGGAGCTGTGTCGAGCTGTCCGGGCGTGACGGGGTCAAGGACAAGGTCGATCTGGTGGTCTATCCCGACGCCTATCACGGCTTCGACTCGCCGGATGCCCCGGTGCGCAAGCGCAAGGACCTCGCCACCGCCCCCGGCGGCACCGCCCATGTCGGCACGGACGAAGACGCCCGCTCGGACGCGATCCGGCGGGTGAACGAGTTCTTGAAGGAAAAACTTGGGGGGTGAGGAGGGCTACCGTTCCCTCTCCCCCCTGGGGAGAGGGTTAGGGTGAGGGGGAACCGTGGCGAGAATTAGATTGGTGGTGAGGACGTAGCGCGACGAGTCACGCACACGCAGTGCATCCCCCTTANCCCGACCCTCTCCCGGGGGGGAAGGGGGATTTCGGAAAGGAGGG
>NZ_BADK01001116.1 GCF_000333595.1 Azospirillum sp. B506 | reverse complement strand
AGATCGACATGCCGATGGCGGAGATCAGCGGCGCCAGCCGCGGCGAGGAGCGCAGCGGCCGGTAGGCGATGCGCTCGACCGTCCAGCCATAGACGCTGGTGAACAGCATCGACGCCACCAGCATGATCAGCAGCGCCAGCGGCACCCAGGTGATGCCCAGCGCGCCGATGGCCAGGAAGGTGATCAGTGCAACAAATGCACCGATCATGTAGATCTCGCCATGGGCGAAGTTGATCATCCCGATGATGCCGTACACCATCGTGTAGCCGATCGCGATCAGGCCGTAGATCGCCCCAAGCGACAGCCCGTTGATCAATTGCTGAAGAAAATAGTCCATATCCTCATCCCACCTTCGGCGCGGCGCAAAGGCAGGGTGCGGCGGCACGGGCACACTCGGCACACCGGTCTCGCAACAGCAGCCCCCTGTCTGGTGCAGCCCGTCCAGTCACCAAACGGAATGCCGTATCATCCGGAGTTCCGTCTATTGGTCTGACGGACCATGATTTTTCCTGTTCGGAGGCGGTTCCTGCGATCCGGCCGGGCCGTCCGGCAAGCGCCCCTCCTGATATTTCGGTAGTACCAGCCTGACGGATTTTTGCAAGACAGATTTGTGTTGTCCGCATGCGTCGTCAGTCGCAGCGAAACCTCTTTGAAAGCCGGAAACGCGAAACGCCCTGCCAGCGGATGCGGGCAGGGCGTTTCGCCAGACGACACAGGCCGTGGCAGCGTCAGCGGACGGCGACGGACTGCTTGACCGGGGCGGCGGCGACCTTCTGCTTCGGCTTGGCCGGCGCGGCGGCCTTGGCGGGCTTTGCCTTGGCGGACGAAGCCTTGGGTGCTGCCGGAGCGGGCGCGGCCGAGGCCACGGCGAAGACCGGGTCCGGATTGCTGACCACCTTCACGTCGCAGAGCGGACGGCTGGCCAGATGCATCAGGCCGGCGCCCTTCTCGTCGCTCGTCAGGGTGCGCAGGTCGTCGGCCGTCAGATCCTTCGCGGCGACCGAACGGTCGACGAAGTTGGCGCAGTATTGCGGGATGCCGATGGTGGCGGCGCGGCGGCTGATCTCGTTCGCCAGTTCCGTGCGGAACATGTCGAACTGACGGGTGGCGTTGCCGCCGGCGCCCGAGCGCTTGTAGTAGCTGATCAGCGAGGCTTCCGAGCTGGACAGCAGGGCGCGGTTCTTGACCGAGAAGTCCTGATACAGGTCGAACGGCTTCTTGTCCGGCATGACCGTGCGGCAGGTCAGGCCGATCACCAT
>NZ_BADK01001117.1 GCF_000333595.1 Azospirillum sp. B506 | reverse complement strand
ATGGTGACGGAGGAGATGCACCTGAACGCCGTCCTGGAAAAGGACGGCATCGAGGTTCTGGAAAGCGATCTCGGCGAATACATTGTGCAGCTGGACGGCACCATGCCGTCGCACATCATCATGCCGGCGATCCACCTGAACACCAAACAGATCGCCCATCTGTTCAAACGCAAGATCAAGGATGCCGAAAGCCGGGAGGATGCGGCCTATCTGACCGACCTCGCCCGCCGGGTTCTGCGCGCCAAGTTCCAGGCCGCCGACGTCGGCATGTCCGGCGTCAATGCGGCAGTGGCGGAAACCGGCACCCTCTGCCTGATCGAGAATGAGGGCAACGGACGCATGTGCACCACGGTGCCGCCGGTCCACATCGCCTTCATGGGGCTGGAGAAGGTGGTGGAAAAGCTGGAGGACGTGCCGCCGGTCATCAGCCTGCTGCCGCGCTCCGCCACCGGCCAGCCGATCACCACCTACGTCAACATGATCTCCGGCCCCCGCAAGCCGGGCGAGAAGGATGGCCCGCGCGAGGTGCATCTGGTCATCCTCGACAATGGCCGCTCCAGCATCTACGCCGACCCGGAACTGCGCGACACGCTGCGCTGCATCCGCTGCGGTGCCTGCATGAACCATTGCCCGGTCTACACCAAGGTCGGCGGCCACGCCTATGAAGCGCCCTATCCCGGACCCATCGGCAAGATCCTGGTGCCGCAGATCGAGGGGCTGGCCAAGCGCGGCGCCATGCCCCACGCCTGCACCATGTGCAACGCCTGCGTCGAGATCTGCCCGGTGAAGATTCCCATCGTCGAGATCATGGGGCGGCTGCGGGTCGAGGCGGTGAAGCCCGGCGGTGCTGTGAAGGATGGCGGCGCCAAGGCCAGCAAAGCCGAGGCGATGGTATGGAGCGGCTGGGCGGCGATGAACGCCTCCCCCACCGCCTACCGCATCGCCACGGCGGCGATGAGCAAGCTGGGCAATGCGGCCCCCTCGTCGCTGCCATTGCTGAAGGAGTGGACGAATGTCCGCACCAAGCCGCGGTTCTCCGGCCGCACCCTGCACGACCTCGCCCGCGCCAAAGGGGTTCCCGATGTCTGACGCCCGCACCTCCATCCTGGCGAGACTGCGCGCCACCCGCGACGCCCACCCATTGACTCCACCCGCCTCGGACTTCACGCCGATCGAGGCGAAGCAGTGGACGGACGAGGAGCGCCTGCCCCGCCTCCGCCGTCTGATGGAAGCGGTGCATACCGAGTTTCTCGACGCGACCGAAACCAATTGGCCGACGGTACTGCGTGAGTTCCTGGCGCGCGAGGGGGTGGGGTCGCTGCTCTATGCGCCGGAGACGGAAGCCGGGAAGAGGCTGGTCAAAGGATGGGACTCCGACTCCACCACCGTCATCCCCTA
The DNA here is from genome assembly GCF_000333595.1 of Azospirillum sp. B506. GTDB lineage: Bacteria > Pseudomonadota > Alphaproteobacteria > Azospirillales > Azospirillaceae > Azospirillum. The sequence continues at coordinate 623 of NZ_BADK01001117.1, read as the reverse complement.
CGACCGTCCGCTCGAAGCCCTCAAGTCCCAGCTGTTCGAGTCCATCGAAGCCGGCCTCACCACCACCCGCGGCGCCATCGCCGAGACCGGCAGCTTGATCCTGTGGCCGACGGCCGAGGAACCGCGCACCCTGTCGCTGGTCCCGCACATCCACATCGCGCTGCTGCGTGCGGACGCCCTCTACGACACCTTCCTGCAGGCGATGCGCGACCAGGGATGGGCGCCGGCGATGCCGACCAACGTGCTGCTGGTGTCCGGCCCCAGCAAGACCGCCGACATCGAACAGACGCTGGCCTATGGCGTCCACGGTCCGAAGCGGCTGGTCGTGCTGGTGGTGCATCCATGACGGCCCGTCCGACGGCGGAGCCGGCAACCCGGCTCTACGAGGCGATCCTGCATCTCAGGCGCCTTGGCCACCGGGTGGAGAAATGCGAAGGGCGGCGCGGGAGGCATCGGCTGGATGGAGCCGAAATCACCGACGCCGCCCTTCTTGAGCTGGCGATGACCCGCGTCCGCCGGGCGGCGCGGGTCGCATATTCAAATCAGGCCGGTCCCGGTCAAGCCGGACGCACCGCCGCCGGGCGGGACACCGCCACCGCCGGCTTGCGGCCGAGCGCTCGACG
>NZ_BADK01001118.1 GCF_000333595.1 Azospirillum sp. B506 | reverse complement strand
CCCGTTGGGCACGCTGGCCTACGGCACCGACGCCAGCTTTTACCGGCTGATCCCCAAGATCGTCGCGCTGTGGAGACGGAGGACGAGGTGGTGCGGCTGCTGCGGATCACCCGCGGGCACAAGGTTCCGGTGACCTTCCGCGCCGCCGGCACCAGCCTGTCGGGGCAGGCGGTCAGCGACAGCGTGCTGGTGGTGCTGGGGGATGGCTGGCGGGGCTGCAGCATCGGTCCGGATGCGGCCACCGTGACCCTGCAGCCGGGCGTGATCGGGGCCGAGGCGAACCGGCGCCTCGCCCCGCTGGGGCGCAAGATCGGTCCCGATCCTGCCTCCATCGCCACCGCCAGGATCGGCGGCATCGCTGCCAACAACGCCAGCGGCATGTGCTGCGGCACCGCCCAGAACAGCTACCGCACATTGGAGTCGATGCGGCTGGTTCTGGCCGACGGCACGGTGCTGGACAGCGCCGATCTGGCCAGCCGCATCCGCTTCCGTGACAGCCATGGCGCGCTGCTCGACCGGTTGGCGGTGTTGGGCGCCCGCACCCGCGCCGACGAAGCTCTGGCGACCCGCATCCGCGACAAGTTCCGCATCAAGAACACCACCGGCTACAGCCTGAACGCCCTGGTGGATTACGAGGATCCGGTCGACATCCTCCAGCACCTGATGATCGGGTCGGAAGGCACGCTGGGCTTCATCTCCACCATCACGCTGCGCACAGTGCCGGACCATCCGCACAAGGCCAGCGCGCTTCTGTTCTTCCCCGACATCGGCGAGGCCTGCCGCGCGGTCGCCCTGCTGAAGGCCGCCCCGGTCGATGCGGCGGAGCTGATGGACCGCGCCTCGCTCCGCTCCATCCAGGACAAACCGGGCATGCCGCCGCAGATCCGCAGTTTCGGTCCGGAAGTGGCGGCCGTGCTGGTCGAGACCCGCGCCGAGAATGCTGCGGCACTGAACGCCAACGTGGCGGAGATCGCCGCGGTGCTGGCCGGTTGCGTCACCATCGGCGACACCGGCTTCACCACCGACGCCAAGGCCTGCGAAGGCTTCTGGAAAATCCGCAAGGGCCTGTTCCCGGCGGTCGGCGCCATCCGCCAGACCGGCACCACCGTCATCATCGAGGACGTCGCCTTCCCCCTGCCCCGGCTGGCCGAGGCCACGCGCGAGCTGCAGGCGCTGTTCGAGCGCCACGGCTACCGCGAGGCGATCATCTTCGGCCACGCGCTGGAAGGGAACCTGCATTTCGTCTTCACCCAGGCTTTCGACACCGAGGCGGAGATCGACCGCTACCGCCGCTTCATGGATGATGTCGCGGCGCTGGTGGTCAGCCGTTACGACGGATCGCTGAAGGCGGAGCACGGTACCGGCCGCAACATGGCTCCCTTCGTCGAGATGGAATGGGGACCGCAGGCCTATGGGCTGATGAAGGAGATCAAGGACCTCTTCGACCCCGAGGGGCTGCTGAACCCCGGCGTCATCCTGAACGGCGACCCCGAGGCCCATCTGAAGAACCTGAAGCCGCTGCCCCCCGCCGATCCGCTGGTCGACACCTGCATCGAGTGCGGTTTCTGCGAACCGACCTGCCCCTCCCACCGCTTCACCCTGTCGCCGCGCCAGCGCATCGTCGGCCGGCGCGAGATGGCGCGGCTAGAGGCTGCCGGCGGCGACGCCCCGCGGCTGGCCGAGATCGGCGCCGCCTACGAGTACCAGGGCATCGACACCTGCGCCGCCTGCGGCCTGTGTGCCACCGCCTGCCCGGTGGGGATCGAGACCGGGCTTCTGATCAAATCCATGCGCGGCGAACGTCGCGGCGCCCTGGCCCGCAAGGCGGGGGCGCTGGTCGCCGACCATATGGAAGGGACGCTGGGCCTCGCCCGCACCGGCCTGCGGCTGGCTGACCTCGCCCGCCGCACGATTGGGCATGACGCCACCCAGGCGGCGGCCCGCCTGCTGAGCGGCGGTGCCCTGCCGGCCCTGCCCCGCAACCTGCCGACCGCCACGACCTTCACGCCGCACCCGGACACCGCCGCTTCCGCCGCCGACGACGTGCCGACCGTGGTCTATGCCCCCAGCTGCGTCAGCCGGACCATGGGACCCGCGGCCGCCGACCCGCAGCAGCGCCCGCTGCCCGAGGTCGTCGAATCGGTGATGCGCAAGGCCGGCTTCCGCATCCTCTATCCGGAGGCGGCGGACGGCCAATGCTGCGGCATGCCGCTGGAGAGCAAGGGGCTGATCGAAGCGGCGGACGCCAAGGCCGACGCCATGCTGGCCGCTCTGAAGAAGGCCAGCCGGGGGGGCCGTTACCCGGTGGTGATGGACACCAGCCCCTGCGCCCTGCGCCTGAAGAAGCGGCTGACCGACGCCGGTCTGCGCATCCTCGACGTGGCGGAATTCCTCAGCGAGTTCGCCCTGCCCCGTCTGGACATCGCGAAGTCCACGGAGCCGGTGATGCTGCACCTGACCTGCTCGACCCGCCGGATGGGGTTGGACGGTGCGTTGACCGCGGTTGCGAAGGCCTGCGCCGAGACGGTGGTGGTGCCGCCGGATGTCGGCTGCTGCGGCTTCGCCGGCGACAAGGGCTTCACCACGCCGGAACTGAACGCCCATGCCCTGCGCCACCTTCCGGCCGCCGTGCCGGAGGGCTGCGCGTCGGGCTATTCCACCAGCCGGACCTGCGAGATCGGCCTGTCCGACAAGGCGGGCGTGCCCTACCGCTCCATCACTTATCTGGTCGACGCCTGTGCGACGGCGAAGGTGGAGGCGACGGCGCGGGTGGCGGAACCCGCCTTCTGAACGACGCCAGCCGATAAGAATATTCCTGAGGAAGCGCCCGATGTCCGCGACCCACAAACCCACCCGCGTCTATTATTTCGGCACCTGCCTCGTCGACCTGTTCTTCCCCGATGCCGGGATGGCAGGAATCGAGCTGTTGCAATCCCAGGGGCTGTCCGTCGTCTTTCCGCAGGGCCAGAGCTGCTGCGGCCAGCCGGCCTACAATTCCGGCTACCGGGCCGAGGCGCTGAAGGTGGCCCGTGCCCAGCTGGACCTTTTCCCCGGCGACGACCCAATCGTCGTGCCGTCAGGCTCCTGCGCCGGCATGATGAAGAAGCACTGGCCCGACCTGTTCCGTGGCGAGCCGGACGAGGCGAAGGCGGTGCAGGTGGCCTCCCGCGTCTGGGAACTGACCCAGTTCCTGGTCCATGTGCTGGACGTCCAGCTCACCGACAAGGGCGAGCCGGTGCGCGTCACCTGGCACGCCTCCTGCCATGCCCAGCGCGAGATGGGCGTGGTCGAGGAGCCGAAGGCCCTGCTGCGCCAGCTCGCCAATGTCGAGCTGGTGGAGCTGAAGCGGGAGAAGGAGTGCTGCGGCTTCGGCGGCACCTTCGCCGTGCGCCATCCGGAGATCTCCGCCGCGATGGTCGGCGACAAGGTGGCGGACATCGAGGGCACCGGCGCCGCCCGCGTGGTGTCGGGCGACTGCGGCTGCCTGCTGAACATCGGCGGCGCGCTGGAGGCCGGCGCCAAGGCCGCGCGCGGCCAGCACATCGCCCAGTTCCTGAAGGAGCGCATCCATGGACGGTAACGCACCGGATTTCGCCGCCGCCTCACGCGCGGCGCTGGCCGACCCGCAACTGCGCGGCAATTTCCGCCGCGCCATGGACGGGCTGATGAGCAAGCGCGCCACCCAGTTCGCCGATGCCGGCGAATGGACCGGTGTCAGGGCTCTGGCCGCCTCGGTCCGGCTGCGCGCGCTGTCGAAGCTGCC
>NZ_BADK01001119.1 GCF_000333595.1 Azospirillum sp. B506 | reverse complement strand
GGCTATCTGTTCTGCATCGGCAACCCGCGCACCGACTGGTGCTTCAAGACCGAGGCCGAGCCGGGGCTGAACGGCCGCAGCATCCATTACGCCCGCGGCAAGGTGCTGGGCGGCTGCTCATCGATCAACGGCATGATCGCCATGCGCGGGCAGGCGCGCGATTACGACGAATGGGCCACAATCACCGGCGACAGCCGCTGGAGCTGGAAGGAGGTGCTGCCGGTCTTCAAGGGCAGCGAGGATTACTGGCGCGGCGCCGACGAGATGCACGGAAGCGGCGGCGAATGGCGGGTGGAGCGGCAGCGGCTGCGCTGGGACCTGCTCGACCGCTTCGCCGAGGCGGCGCAACAGGCCGGCATCCCGCGCAACGACGATTTCAACCGTGGCGACAATCTCGGCGTCGGCAGCTTCGAGGTGAACCAGAAGGGCGGCATCCGCTGGAGCGCCGCCAAGGCCTTCCTGCGCCCTGCCCTCGACCGCCCCAACCTGAAGCTCGTCATCGATGCCGCAATCGACCGGGTGGAGACCGCCGACGGCCGCGCCACCGGCATCCGCTTCACCGTCAAGGGCGAGCCGGCGCGGGCGACCTCGAAGATCGAGACGGTGCTGGCAGCCGGAGCCATCGGCAGCCCGGCGATCCTCCAGCGCTCCGGCATCGGTCCGGCGGAGCATCTGAAGAAACTCGGGATTCCGGTGGTGCTGGACGCGCCGGATGTCGGCGCCAATCTGCAGGACCATCTTCAGCTGCGGATGATCTACAAGGTCGACGGCATCGTCACGCTGAACAAGCGGGCCGGCAGCCTGCTCGGCAAGGCGATGATGGGGCTGGAATACGCCCTGTTCCGCAAGGGTCCGCTGAACATGGCGCCCAGCCAGCTCGGCGTCTTTGCCAAGTCATCGCCACAGGTTGAGACGGCCCGACCGGAATATCACGTACAGCCGCTGTCGCTGGAAAAGTTCGGCGATCCGCTGCATGGCTTCCCGGCTTTCACCGCCAGGGTCTGCGACCTGCGCCCGGCGTCGCGCGGCTGGACCCGCATCATCACGGCCGATCACCGCGAAAATCCGGCGATTGCCCCCTGCTACCTGTCCGACCCGGCCGACCGGGCGAAAGCGGCGAAGGCGCTGGCCCTGACCCGCCGCATCGCCTCGCAACCGGCGCTCGCCCCCTACCACCCGCAGGAATACAAGCCCGGTCCCAGCTTCCAGACCGAGGAGGAACTGGCGCGGGCGGCGGGCGACATCGGCACAACCATCTTCCATCCCGTCGGCACCTGCCGGATGGGCGGCAAGGACGACGCCACCGCCGTCACCGATCCGGAGATGCGGGTGCGCGGCCTGCGCGGCCTGCGGGTGATCGACGCGTCGGTGATGCCGACGCTGACCTCCGGCAACACCAACACGCCGACGGTGATGATCGCCGAACGCGGAGCCGCGCTGATGCGGGCGGAGCGGCTCGCAGCTCTGCGGGGGTAATCCCGCCCGAACGCACCGGAACCGCGCAAATATTTCGCTTACAAAGCCAACAATCAGCAACGGGATTTTCCGAACAGCCCCGATCCCCGGCCAACCCGCAAAACCATTTGCCTGCGAAAGGCGCAGACTTGTCTCCAACGATGGAAATCCCAGGGGATGAGAGATGGACGGCATGCCGACGGGCCTGCGGGCGGGGCGGACGGAGATCGACCGGAGCTATTGCCTGGACGACCGGTACGGCCGGGCGGAAGGCCAGGTCTATCTGTCGGGCACCCAGGCGCTGGTCCGTCTGCTGCTGCTCCAGGCCGAGAGCGACCGGCGGGCAGGCTTGAACACCGCCGGCTTCGTCAGCGGCTATCGCGGGTCGCCGCTGGGCGGGCTGGATCAGGCGCTGTGGCAGGCCGGCCGGCATCTGGACGCCCACGCCATCACCTTCGTCCCCGGCGTGAACGAGGATCTGGGTGCCACCGCCGTCATGGGCACCCAGCAGGTCGAATCCTCGGGCGAAGCGACCGTCGATGGCGTGTTCGGTCTGTGGTACGGCAAGGGGCCTGGGGTGGACCGCTCCGGCGACGTGTTGAAGCATGCCAACGCCTATGGCAGCTCGCCGCGCGGCGGGGTGCTGGCGGTGGCGGGCGACGACCATGGCTGCGTATCCTCCAGCATGCCACACCAGAGCGACCTTGCGATGATCGCCTGGTCGATGCCGGTGCTGAACCCGTCGGGCGTGCGCGAGTATCTGGATTTTGGCCTCTACGGCTACGCCCTGTCGCGCTTTTCCGGCGCCTGGGTCGGCTTCAAGGCGATTTCTGAATCGGTGGAAAGCTCGGCCACCGTCCGGCTGCCGTCGCCGGACCGCGGGTTCCTGCCGGTGCCGTTCGATCCGCCGCCGGGGGGCTTGCATTACCGCTGGCCTGACCTGCCCAGCCTCGCCATCGAGGAGCGGCTGGCGGCCAAGGTCGCGGCGGCAAAAGCCTTCGCCCGCATCAACCGCATCGACCGAAGCATCCTGGGCGGCACCTCCGGTGGGGGCGGCTGGCTGCGCATCGTCACCACCGGCAAGGCCCATCTCGACCTGATGGAGGCGTTGCGCCTGCTGGGCATCGGCCCGGTGGAGGCGGCGGAGATCGGCTTGTCGGTCCACAAGATCGGTCTGTCCTGGCCGCTGGAACCCGACTTCGCCCTGACCGCGGCGCGGGGGGCCGAGGAAATTCTGGTGGTCGAGGAGAAGGCCCCCGTCGTCGAAGGGCAGCTGAAGGAGCTGCTGTTCCACCTGCCGGCCGGCGAGCGGCCGCGCGCCGTGGTCGGCAAGACCGACGAGTTCGGCGCGCCGCTGCTACCCGCCACCGGTGAGCTTCGCCCCTGGATCGTCGCCAGGGCGCTGGTGGAGCGCATCCGCCACCGCTTCCCGGAACGCGATCTTTCGGGCCGGCTGGCCGAGCTGCTGCCGGGCGAGGCGCCGGCCGCCCCTGCCCTGCCGCGCACGCCCTATTTCTGCTCCGGCTGCCCGCACAACAGCTCGACCAGGGTGCCGGAGGGCAGCAAGGCGATGGCCGGCATCGGCTGCCATTTCATGGCGTCCTGGATGGACCGCGACACGGTGGGCCTCAGCCAGATGGGCGGCGAGGGCGTCAGCTGGATCGGGCAGGCGCCGTTCAGCAAGCGCCCGCACATCTTCCAGAATCTGGGCGAGGGCACCTATTTCCATTCCGGCCTGCTGGCGATCCGGCAGGCGGTGGCCGCCAAGGTCAACATCACCTACAAGATCCTGTTCAACGACGCCGTCGCCATGACCGGCGGCCAGCCGGTGGACGGCCCGATCTCCGTCGACGCCATCACCCGCCAGCTGGCGGCGGAAGGCATCACCCGCATCGCCGTGGTCAGCGACGCTCCGGAGAAACACGACAGCCGGTCCGGCCTCGCCCCCTTCACCACCGTGCATCACCGCGAGGACCTCGACGCCGTCCAGCGCGAGATGCGCGAGATCCCCGGCGTTACCGCCATCGTCTACGAGCAGACCTGCGCGGCCGAGAAGCGGCGCCGGCGCAAGCGCGGCACCATGGCCGACCCGGCACGGCGGATGGTGATCAACGATCTGGTCTGCGAAGGCTGCGGCGATTGCGGAAGGAAGTCGAACTGCCTGTCGGTGCAGCCGAAGCAAACCGAATTCGGGGTAAAGCGGCAGATCGACCAGTCCAGCTGCAACAAGGACTTCTCCTGCGCCGACGGCTTCTGCCCCAGCTTCGTCTCGGTGGTCGGCGGCACCTTGCGCAAGCCGAACCCCGACAGGGTGGCCGCCCGCTTCGCCGACGATCTGTCGGCATTGCCGCTGCCGTATTTTTCCGGGACGGACGACCCGGCGGAGATCCTGATCGTCGGCATCGGCGGCACCGGCGTCGTCACCATCGGCGCCGTGCTGGCGATGGCGGCGCATCTGGAGGGCAAGGCGTCCTCGGTGCTGGACTTCATGGGCTTCGCGCAGAAGGGTGGTGCGGTCTACAGCTATCTGCGGGTGGCGAACGACGCGACACGGCTCAATCAGGCGCGGATCGATCCGAAACAGGCGCAACTGGTGCTGGCCTGCGACACGGTGGTCGCGGCCTCGCCGGACGCGCTGAAGACGGTGCGGCTGGGCCGGACGCGGGTGGTGGCGAATGCCCATGTCGCCCCCACCGGCGCCTTCACCCGCGACAGAGCCAAGCTGCCCGATGCCGGATCGCTGCTGCGCAGCCTGCGCCGCGCCGCCGGGCCGGAGCGGGTCGAGGTGGTGGACGCCAACCGGGTGGTCACCGCCCTGTTCGGCGACAGCATCCTCGCCAATGTCTTCCTGATGGGTGTCGCTTTCCAGAAGGGGCTGCTGCCGGTCGGGCTGGAGGCGTTGACCCGCGCCATCGAGCTGAACGGCACCGGCGTCGCCGCCAACCTGCGTGCCTTCGCCTTCGGCCGCCTCGCCGCGCACCGGCCGGACCTGCTGGCCAGCCTGGGAGCGGGGGAGGAAACGCCGGCCAGCGACCTCGCCGGCGTCGTCGAACGGCGGGCGGCCTTCCTGGCCGACTATCAGGACAGCGCCTATGCCGACCGTTACCGCAGGCTGGTGGAGCGGGCGCGGCAGGCGGAGGCCCGCGTCGCTCCCGGATCGAGCGCGCTGGCCGATGCGGTGGCGCGCAGCGCCTTCAAGCTGATGGCCTACAAGGACGAATATGAGGTCGCCCGGCTGCACAGCGCCCCGGCCTTCGCCAAAAGCCTGGAGGACCGCTTCGAGGGTGACTGGAAGCCGGTCTTCCACCTCGCCCCTCCTCTGCTGTCGCGTGAGACCAACGGTTACGGCGAGCCGCGCAAGATGGCGCTCGGCGCCTGGATCCTGCCGGTGTTCCGCGGGCTGGCGGCGATGAAACGGCTGCGCGGCACGGCGCTCGACCCGTTCGGCTATATGGCGGAACGGAAGAGGGAGCGTGCCCTGATCGCCCGCTACGAGGCGACCGTGGCGGAGATCGCCGAGCGGCTGTCGGCCGACAGGCTCGCCACCGCGGTGGAGCTGGCCGCCTTGCCGCAGGAGATCCGCGGTTTCGGACCGGTCAAGCACCGCGCGCTCCAAGCGGTCGAGCCGCGCTGGCGGGCGTTGGAACAGCAGATGCGCGAGCCATCGGCCCAGGCGGCGTAAGGCGGCCTCACTTCTCCAGGAAGTGCAGGAAGGGAAAGTCCTCGAAGTCGAAGCGGATCAGGGCCGGCGCCTCGCCGCTGCGGACCAGATGGTCGTGGGTGCAGAAGGGCGCGGCCTGATCCAGCCCCCAGAAGGCCCGCCCCTCGTCGAAATGCCGGCCGATATAGGCGACGACGAGGTCCAGATAGCGCTGCGCGGCCGGGGTCCGGTTGAAGGCCAGGAATCCGGCCAGGAAATCACGGGTCGGGCCGCGGCCCCGCCGGTCCTGCATCACCGCCACGTCCCAATCCCGCCACTCCGCCATGGCGAGGCCGGGGTCGGCGAGCAGCAGCGCATCGACATCGACCTGGATCACCGGCCCCGCCCCCTGGCGCAGAAGCTGCTGCGTCACGGCAAAACGCGCGGAGGCGAAATAGGTCAGCCGCACCGGCTCCGGCAGCGCGCCGAGGTCGACGGTCTCGAAGGAGACGGACAGCGGCAGGCCGCCCTCCCCCGCCAGCCTCATCAGTTCCGCCTCGATGTCGTCCGGCGGGTTGACGACATGGACATGCAGGGCGCAGGACGCCGCCGTTTCGCTCCGGCTTTCGAGGAAGCCGGCGCCGAAGCGGCGCCAGTAGTCGCCGTCGCAGCCGACCAGCAGGATCGGCCGGCCGTCGGCCTTGGGGGCGACCGGCATGCGGCGGACGGCGCGGGCGAAGCATGCCGGCGGCTCGGCGGCCAGACGGTCGAAGAAGTCAGGCTCGCTGCGCACCATCGACCACAACAGCATCTCGAAATCGGCGGCGATTTCCTGCGCGGTCCAGCGACGGGCATATTTGCGGAAATAACGGCGGGCAAGGTCGAGCCGGCCGCGCCGGTACAGGCCGTAGCAGACCACCGACAGGGCCATGCTGTCCCGCGGCTCCGTCATCAGCCGGGAACGGGCGGCGGCGGCGACCCGCTCCAGCGTCGCGTCCGCCATCACCCCGGTCTGGATCGCCACGACCGCCGTGCCGAACAGGTTCCTGCCAGCATCGTCATGGCCCCCGTCAGCGGCACGGCCAAAGGCGTCGATGGCCTCCCCCAGCGCCTCCCGGTCCACCAGACTCCGGGCGGTGGCGAGCGTGGCGGCCATCAAGCGGCTGGCCGCCAGCCGGCACAGGCCGAGCCGGAACAGGAGGTCGGGCCGGCCGGGCTGGAGCGCGTCCAGGCGCCAGTATCGCTCCTCCGCCTCCGCCGTGCGATCCTGGGCATAGAGGCAGTCGCCGAGCCGCAGCAGGTAGGAGTCGGTATCCGGCGCCAGCCGCAAGGCCCGGCCCAGCGCCACGGCCGCCGCGGCTCCGTCGCCAAGGTCGGTCAGGGCGCCAGCCAGATTGCCGAACGGCTTGACCCAGGCGGGATCGATCGCCATCGCCGCCCGGTGCTGACGGGCGGCGCGTTCCGCCTGCTTCACCGCCCGCAACGCCGATCCCAGATTGTCGCGATAGGCGGCACAGAGCGGATCCCGCCGGATCGCCTCGCCGATCAGCCGCACCGCATCGGCGGATTCGCCGGACTGGTGCTGCAGAACGCCCAGCAGATGCCACGCATCGGCCACGCCGGGCGCCGCCTGGATGATCTTCCGATAAATATCCGCCGCCTCGGCCAGATGGTTGCCCTGGTGCAGGCCGACCGCCATGCGCAAGGCTTCGGATACGGTGGTCATCGCGGGCGGATCCTGAAATCAGGGGCGGCAGTCGGGCTCCTGAATACAGCAAAGACGGGCGGATGTCCCGCCCGCCCGGCTACATCCCATCCAGATCCTGCGCCTCCAGGATCGTCTCCGGCAGGGTCAGCGTCAGGCTGTCGAACGGCGCCAACAGGGCGCGGATGTTGGATCCGACGCCGCAGGCCCGGTATTCCAGCCGCACCGCCTCGATCCGCTCCGGCAGCATCCGCTTGTGGTCGGTGATCAGCTGCCACGCCAGGACACAGCTATTCACCGCATCCTGGGCGGTGACGTAGTCGTAGTCGCCGTAATGGTTGCGGCGGGCGGTGTCGGCGACCTTCATCTTCATGTCCGGAAATTCGCGCCGGGTCGTCGCCGTCAGCGTTTCCATCGTGTAGAGCGGCACCGGGAAGACGCGCGGCGGCTGGACCAGGGCGCCGAACAGGCTGTCCGGCAGCGTCTGCACGTCGATCGTCAGGCGGTTCTCGCCCGGCAGGGTGGTCGGGTTGCCCAGCGCCACCGTGTAGGTCTTGTAGATCGCCCCGGTGTCGCGCATGCGGGCGGCGACGATGGGGAAGTCGCGGCTTTCCGGCAGGGTCACCGGCAGCGCGGCCGGCTGGATGCGGCGCCAGGGGGTGGGCGACTGGGTCAGGTTGTCGCGGACCCAACCGGCGCAGCCGGAGGTCAGCAGCGTGGCCGCCACCAGTGCCGCCCATAGCATGGCCCGCCCCGGAGTCCTGCAGATCCGACTATCGGCCATCGGCATCTGGCGCATCGGCGACCAGGGCATCGGGGATCCCTTACCATTCATGGTAAATCGTCTTCCAGGCAGTGGTGAGGCCTTCGCGCGAGTCCTCGGTGCTCAGCCGGTCGTCGATGGACTTGAACTGGGCGTAGGCTTCGTCATAGCGCATCAGGTTGTAGAGCGCCCAGCCGCGCAGAATGCCGAGGTTCCGCGGCTCCGGCTCCAGCTCCTTGCGGGCATCGAGCAGGCGCAGCACATCGCGGTAGCGCTTGTCCTCCAACGCCCGCCCCGCCTCCGTCGCCATCAGGGACGCGCGGATTTCCGCCCGCTGCGCCGGGGTCAGGTTGGTGCGCGGCAGATCGCGGGTCAGGCCGGTGACGTCGCCGGTCGCCAGCCGGGCAATCGCCTGACCATAGGCGTTCTCCTGCGCCGGAGTCGCCGTCTGCGGCAGGCCCGCGGCGGAGGGGCTGCGGTCGCCCGCCTTTCCCCCTGTCGATGCCCCGCCCTTGGCCGGCGCCGGGGCGGCCTTCGGGGCCGGTTCGCGCGCAGCCAGGGTCTGCGCCTCGGCGAAGGAGGCCTCGGCCTCCGACGGGCGTTTCAGCTCCAGCAGGCACCAGCCGCGCTGCTGCAACAGGGCGGCGGTCGGGCCGCTTCTGGCGATGGTGCTGCGGATGATGGCAATGCAGCCGGCGAAATCGTGGCGGGCCAGCGCCTGGTCAAGCTCGCTCGGCCCCTGCGGTGCGCTGCGTCCACCGCCGGAGGGGCCGCGCGGCGGGTCCACCGCCTTCAGCGCCTGATCGATGCGGCTCGACTTGCCCTTCCACGGGGCGGCGGCGGCGCGGGCCTGCGCCTTGTCCCCCATGCCGTTGTAGGCCAGCACCAGCCCTTCCGCCGCCTTGTCGGATGGCGCCCAGCCGTTGGCCTGGGAGAACCAGCTCTGCGCCTCGGTGAAGTTCTTCTGCTTCTGGAAATACCAGCCGAGCGCGATGGCGCCGTCGGCATCCTGCTTGTCGCGGACGATGCCCTGGACGCGCGACAGGTCGGCGGCCGACAGGGCGCCGGGCTTGGCGTTCCCCAACCGCTCCAGCAGGCGGCCGGTCTCCAGTTCCGCCTCGGCGCTGCGGACGGTGGAATAATCCTCCCCCGTCGCCGGGTTGGCGGTGGCGCCCAGCGCCGACAGCTCGCGCAGCCGTTCCGGGCTGAGATAGCGCGACGCCTTGAAGATGGTGTCGCGCCGCTCCTTGGCCTTGGGGCAGGTGGTGACGATGGTCTTGTAGGCGTCGAAGGCGCGGTCGGTCTGCTTCAGCTCGGCATAGGCCTCCGCCAGACGCCAGGCATTGTCCAGCCGGTTGCAGGCCACCGCCTCCGGCTGGGCGGCGGCGGCATCGATCACCTCCTGCCAGCGCTTGGTGTCGCTGGCCGAGCGGATCCGCCCGGCGCTCTCGGCAAGGTCGAGTTCCTGCAGAAGCTTGTCCGACGGCTGCCAGGACGGCGACTTGCGCCGCTGTTCGGCGATGGCGGCCCGCGCCTCCGCCACCTTGCCGGCGGACAGCAGGGTCCAGAACGGCGTCTCGTCGACGCCGGCGGCGGTCGGCTGCGGCGCGAACAGATCCTTCGGCGGCTCCCAACCGGGGTCGAGCGCGCGCAGGCGGGCGATCTCCGCCTCCAGCCTTTCGCCGTCGCCGATGCGGGCGTAATAGCGCAGTGCCGTCTCGTCGACCTTGCCGGCGGCGGGGGAGGAGCCGCTGCCGGGGGCCGGCGCCACCTCGACCTTCACGCCGGGGGCAAGGGCGCGGCCGCCGCCGTTCGACTGGGCCCGGACATCGCTCCCGCCGCCGATCACGGCGATGCCGGCGAGAAGAAGGACCGGAAGCAGGACAGGACGGGTCACGGATCGATCCCCAGGCTTTGGGCGGCCAGCGCGGAAAAATGGGTCAGGGTGGTGGAGTAATAGTCCTCGTCCGGCGCCAGCGGCGGCACCGTCACCGCGTCGCCGCCGCCGATCCCGGCCAGCCGGCAGGCGAGGCGGTAGACCGCCAGCATGCCGACCGAGGCCGCGACCTGGGTGGTGGTGCCGCCCGGCAGCGAAACGGTGGCGGGAACCGCCTTGCCGCCGAAGTGCGTGGCCAACGTCGCGAAGGGACGGAAATAATAGGGATCGCGGTAACCGTCCAGCGCCAGATAGAGCGGCACCCGCACGGCGTCGTAGCCGTATTGCTTCTTGAAGCCGTCGGCGATGCCCACCGTCCCGGATGCGTCCAGCGTCATCCAGTCCGGCGGCAGTTGGAAGCTGCCGAAGCGCGCCTTCGACAGCAGGACCAGCCCGGACTCCGCCAGCTTGCTCCAGCGCTCGCCCCCCGGCAGAGCGGCGAAGGCGCGGATTGCCGGGAAAATCCAGTAGCTGGGGTTGAGCACCAGCGTGTCGCCCTTGCGGAAGCCATCGCGCCCCGGCAGCAGGACGGTCAGCCCGGCATGCTCCACCAGCAGCCCGGCGGCCAGCGCCTTGACGATGGCGATGGCGGCGGTGCGGTAGGCCTCCGCCTGCCAGGCCTCGGCGGCACGCAACAGCGCCCAGGCGATCAGCATGTCGCCGTCCGACGCATTGTTGTGGTCGGCGACCCCGCCGTCCGGCGTCCAGCGCCAGGCGGTCAGCCCGTCGCCGCGCACCATCAGCACACGCTGGGTCCAGCCCCACAGCCGGTCGAAGGCGGCGCGGTCCCCCCCCGCCACCGCCAGCAGCATGCCATACCCCTGCCCTTCGGAATGGCTGATGCCCTTGTTGCCGGTGTCGACGATGCGGCCTTCCGGCAGCAGGAACCGCTCCGCGTAGCGCCGCCATGCCGCCGCGTCGAAGGGAGCCGCGCGCAGGCTGCCCGGCAAGGACGCGGCGAGACCGAAGGAAGCCGCTCCGAACAGGACCGCGCGCCGTGATGATCCGATGGGGGGAGTCATGACCCGCTCCGCTCCTGATGACCGCTCTTCAGCAGAAGGCGCATGCTGACCGTCAGCACCACCGCCGTCCCCAGCAGCAGGGCGAACAGAAGCTCGATCCGCTGCGACAGGTTGCGGGCCAGAATCAGGATCAGGTTGCCGATGTCAAAGGGATTGAGAATGATCTGGTAGGGGCGCGAGGCTTCCAGCGTGGTGACGGCGGGCGCCGCACTGCTCCACAGCGCCCCGCCGCCGCGCAGCCGGTCCCACAGGCCGGCCTCGCCCAGGCTGCGCATGGCGCGGTCGATGGAGCGGGGATCCGCGGCGGTCAGCAGCGTCCAGGTCAGCGGGTCGGTGCCCGGCGCTCGGTATTGCAGCAGCGCCGCCTCCGGCAGCATGTCGGCGTTCTCGGTCAGCGCCACGACATCGACCGGCGCCTCCTCCACCGCCCAGCGGTTGATGTAGCGCGCCGCCGACGCCATCGCCCGCCGCGCCCAGTCTGGAATCCAGCCGCGCCCGACAGCGGCCGGATCCTTGGCATCGCCGGCCATCCGCTGCCAGCGGTTCGTCGCACCGCCATCCGCCGCCAGCGCCGATCCGGCGTATCCCATCGGCTGTCCCATGCCCTGGGGCCCGCCACCTTGCGGCAGCGCCCCCTGCGACCCCACGCCCTGCGGCATCGTCCCCTGCCGTGCCGGCCCCGGCCGGCCGGCGTTGCCGGACCAGCCCAGCCGCAGCCGGTCGGCCAGGGCGCGACGATCGGCGGCGGTCATCGGCTCGCCGCGGGCCTTGGCCTGGGCGATCAGGGACCCCGCCTCCAGCAGCCCGGCCAGACGGTCGGCCGGCAGCGGTGCGGAGGCGAAAACGGCCTGCGGCAGTGCAGCGACCGGACCGACAATCAACGCATTGTCGTTCAGCATGCCGTCCCAGCCGGTGTAAGGCACCACCGCCAGCAGGTCACCGGCCCGCTGCGCCAGCTTGGCCGTCAGGCCCCAGGCCGCACCGAACCAGGCTGGATCGCGCCCGACCACCACGAGGTCGAAGGGCGGCGCCACCTCCCCGCCGGCGGTGCCGCCATAGGGAAAGGCCGTGTTGGCGAAGCCGCCGAGATTCGGCAGCGTGACCAGACGGGCGAATCCGGGGATTTCGATGCTGGAGCTGTCCAGCAGGGTGAAGGTGGGGCGACGCACCGCGAAAACGCAATCGGTGCCGCCGGCCGGCGGCAGCTCCGCCTCCAGCTCGATCTGGTTGGGGCCGGGGCGGAACAGCGCCATCGGCAGCGGCATCTCGCCATTGTCGATGACGCCGCTGGACCGCTTGTCGACCTCCATGGCGCCCGCCGACTTGCCATTCACCCGGACGTTCAGGACCGCACCGGGGCCAAGATTGCCCTCGAAGACCGCATTGATGTGAAACAGGATGGAGCGGTCGCTGACCGGCGCGAAGCCGGCCGGCAAGGTCAGGCCGATTCGCCCGGTGTAGCGGTAGCCGCTGTGCTGAACCGTCTGGAAGCCCAGCTCCGACAGGTGGTAGCGCCCCTCCTCCTGCACCGGCGGGGCCGGCGGGGCGGCCGGGATCCGGGCGTCGGTGACGATCATCATGCTTTGCGTCGGCAGCGGCCGGCTCAGGTCGGCAAACCGCATGACCGCCTGATCGACCTCCTGCTGCGTCCGGCCGGACGCGACGGCGACGAAGCCCCCGCCAGGGCCTCTCCCCTCCGCGCCCGTGTTCGCATCCGTGTTCGCCCCCTTGCCGGCGGGCAGGGGATAGACGGCCAGGAACGGGCCGGCGATCGCGGCGGCGCGCGCCTCGCCCAGCAGGGGGGCGATGCGGTCTCGGGTGCCGATCAGGATGTTCTTGCCGCCCGGCAGGGAGAGACTCTCCAAGGTCGGCGCAGGAACGGCCGCGGGGCTGCCCGCCAGACTGCCCGGGCCGCTTCCCGGTGCTCCCCCCTGGGGATTGGCGGTGGGCTTCGCCGACACCGCCACCACCCGTGGAGTCTGGTCGCCCAGCAGCAGGCCATAGGACTGCGCCACCATCGAGCCCCAGCCAAGCAGATCGGCATCGATCTCGCCGCCTGGATGCAGGATCGCCAGCGGTTCCCGCGCCCGGTCGGCGGATGCCAGAAGCTGGCGCATCATCGCGAGGTCCGGCTCCGGCACCCCGCCATCCGACAGCAGCGTCAGGGAGGAGGCGGCAAGGTTCACCCGCGCCCACAGATCGTAGGTGCCACGCACCGTGCAGATGGCACGGTGCTGGGCGTTGGTCTGGAAGACGATCTGGTTCTCGCCCGGGCGGAGCAGAGTGCTCGGCAGGGTGATGGAGGCATTGACCGGCCCCCGGAAAGCGGACAGCGGCAGGTCGGCCACCGGCGAGCCGTTGATGAAGACCGACATCGCCCCCTTTTCGGGCAGGATGTCGATGCCGTTCTCGTAGGTCAGCGCCAGCACCGCACTGGTCAGCCCGATCACCGGCGGCAGGACGGCGCGCAGCGCCACCGTCTCGGTCTCGCCATGCAGCGTGACCTCCGGCGGGCCTTCCCGCAGGTTCGACAGCGGGATCACGCGCCGGTCGGCGGCCAGCGCCGGCGCCGCACAGCCGATCCACAGGGACAGCAGCGCCAGCAGAGCCAGCGGCATTCGCAGCAGCCGGCTGCTGCCGGAAAAGGTGCCCATGCCCGCCATCGCCGTTATGGAGCCTGGAAGGTCAGGATGCGGCGCAGCGCGCCCGGCAGAGCCAGGAGCACATGCCCCAGCCGCGGCACCACCCGCGTGGCGAAGAACAGCAGGCCGCCGAAGAAGGTCGGGGCCGCCACCCGCTTGCGGTCGAGGAAGATGTCCCAGCCGACGCTGTTGCCGAAGACGAAACGCGCCATCTCCACGATGTCCTGACGGTGGCGCGGGGCGAAGCCGGCACCGACCGCCAGTTCGCCGTTGCGCATCTCGATGCGGTGGAACCGGACGCCCGTGGTGGTCGCCGCCTCCGTCTCCGTCGCGGCGATGGTCAGCACCGGCGTCTGGCCGGGTTCACTCAACAGGTCGCGCCATTGCGGATCGGCCAGCAACCCGACGCCGCCGGCCGACACGTCGACGACCGTCAGGTCGATGCTGGTGCCGTCCTCGAACTTCAGCACCGCCGGGCGGTCGACGGTGAAGCGTTCCTGCCGGCGAACGCGCTTGCGCTCATAGACGACGGCGAGGCCGCCCAGCGCCAGCAGGAAGCTCAGGGAACACCACACCGCCACCGGGAGGATGGCGGCGCGGTGTTCCGGAAACATGGAATAGCGCCAGGCGCACATCCCCAGCCCGGCCGCCAGCAGCAGGGTGGTGAGGATGAAGGGGGTGGCGAGCGGCGAGAAGCCGTCCTCGTCCACCGACTGGCCCTTGGCGGTCACCTTGAACACCGGGTCGCGCGGCCGCAGCATCGTCGCCAGCGCCGCGCGCGAGACGTGGAAGGACTGCAGATACTCGTACAGCTCCGAGAACAGCGGCCAACGCATCCGCCCATGCAGGAACTGCGACAGGAAGGCGGCGGCGAAGACGTGCGGGATGACGAAGCAGGCGAAGTCCGGCAGGTTGATGCGGTAGATCTCCAGCCCGAACAGGGCATAGCACAGCGGCGACAGCAGGAAGATCGGCCGCCAGAACCAGAAGAACCAGTACATCATGGTGCTGAGGTAGCAGAGGCGCTGGGCGATGGTCAGCCCGCGCTTGAACAGCGGATTCTTCAGCAGGAACAGCTGGATCATGCCCTGGGTCCAGCGCGACCGCTGGGCGATGAAGCTGTCGAAGGTCTCCGGCTGCAGCCCGGCGATCAGCGGGCGCGGCAGATAGACGCTGCGCCAGCCGCGCGAATGCAGCTCCAGCGCGGTTTCGCAATCCTCCGTCACCGTGTCGCCGCTGAAGCCGCCGACCTCCTCCAGGGCTGCGCGGCGCAGAATGGCCGCCGACCCGCAGAAGAAGGAGCCGTTCCAGCGATCCAGTCCGGGCTGGATCGAGTAATAGAACAT
>NZ_BADK01001120.1 GCF_000333595.1 Azospirillum sp. B506 | reverse complement strand
CGACCGGGCCGAGGTCGACCGTCAGCTTCTCCAATTGCGCCGCCTGGGCATCGCGGTCGAGATCGACGATTTCGGCACCGGGCAGAGCGCCCTGTCCTATCTGAAGGACATCCCGGCAACGGCGGTGAAGATCGATCAGCGCTTCATCCGGTCCATCGCCGCGGAGCGCAGCGACCAGATCATGGTCCGTTCGACCATCGACCTCGCCCATGACCTGGGCTATCTCGTCATCGCCGAAGGGGTGGAGACGGCGGAGGCCTATGAGTGGCTGCGCCAGCATGGCTGCGACTTCGGCCAGGGCTACCTGATTTCCCGGCCGCTGGCCCCCGCGGCGTTCGAAGACTGGCTGGCGGCGGGCGCCTTCCGTCCCGCCGCCGTCCGCGTCTGAGTCACTGCGCCGCGAAGCAATTGGCGATGGAGGCCCGTTCTAGCTCGGCATAGAGCTCGAACGGGTTCAGCACCGGAGCGCCGAGGTCGGCTTCGAAGCGCTGCTGGTTCGGGCTGGCGGCGAAGTCCTGCTGCGCATCGTCTCCCAGGTTGGACTGGAAGATGCCGGCAGCACTGACCGGCAGGAAATCCTCGTAGACCACCGGATCGAAGCGGACGAGGCCAGCGTCGATCAGGGCGTCCAGATCGGCACCCGGCGCCGGCCGGCTACGACGCCCGGCCTCGGTCAGGGAATAGGTGAAATAGCCCAGCCCCTGGCGGCGGATCTCGTCCCAACTGTCGGGGAAGGGGGCGAAGACCTGCTGGAGGGCCGCCATATATTGCGCAGCGTTGGAGCCATCGGCCGCCGGGGCGACGATGCGGCGGGAGTCCTGCAACAGCGTGTCGTAAAGCGCCCGGCCCTTCGGCGTCAGGGCGATGCCGCGCTGCTCGATCTCGCCGAAGCGGGCGGTGTGGACGCCGGCGCGCCACCCCTCCCCGTCCTGGAAATCGACCGGCTCGCTCAGCGCCTTGAAGGAGGTCTGGCGCAGCAGGATCGCGCAGCGGCGGGTCGGCGGGCCTTCCACCACGGCCTTCGGCGCGATGCCCTTTTCCGGCATCAGCCGCTGGACCGCGTCGATGTCCAGCGTACGCGGCGTCAGATGGTTGATGTGCGGCCCCTTGAAGGACACCACGTCGGCGATCAGCCGGTGGGCATCGTGCAGCCGGTTGTAGAGGTCAAGCGGCACATTCGCCTTGCTGTGCCAGCGGAAGGTTTCCAACGCCTCGGCGACGAAGCGGTCGGCATCCTCCTCATCCAGCCCGCCCTCGGCTTCGGCCTTTTCGATCAGGGCGAGGCAACCGGGAGTGAAGATGCTGCGGCCGGCCAGAACCTGCTCCGCCTCCTGCCGCAGAGCGGCGTCGGCGATCAGGTCGAGCCGCAGCAGCGAAGTGAAGACGCGGAAGGGGTTGCGGCTCAGCGCCTCCTCGTCCACCGGGCGGAAGGCGGTGGAATGGACGGGGACGCCGGCCTCCGACAGGTCGTAATAGCCGACCGGCCGCATGCCCATCACCGCGAACAGCCGGCGCATGGTCGACAGCTCCTGCGCGGTGCCGAGGCGGATCGCGCCGTGGCGCTCCTCCGTGATGCGGGCAAGGCCGCCAGCGGCCGCCAGGCGGTGACGCTCAGCCGGGTCGGCGGCCAGCACCGCCGCGTTCACCTCCTCCACCAGCCCGACCAGCGTCTGATAGGCCGGCACCTCCGTCCGATACATCTCCGACATGGCGGTGGAGAACAGGGTGCGGATCGCATCGGGGCTGGTTATCGTCTGGACGCTCATTCCAAATCTCGCTCGCGTTGGCTGGCCGGACCTGCGCGGTCCTTCACAGGGTCCAGCTATAGCAACGATCCCCGGCGAGGGATTGCGGATTGTTTTCCCCGACTTCATGACGAAAGCTCATGACCGGGATGGCTGGCGGCAGTCCGCCGTCTCCTCCAGGATCCAGTCGCGGAAGGCGGCGAGCGGCGGGTAGCCCGCGCGCTCCGACGGCCAGACGATGTAATAGGCGTTCTCGCTCTCCATCGGCAGGTCGAGCGCCGGCACCAGCCGCCCGGACCGCAATTCCTCCTCGATCAGGAACAGGGGCAGCAGAGCGACACCCAGCCCGGCGATGGCTGCCTGCGACACGGTGGCGAACTGGTCGAACAGCATGCCGTGGACGCCGTCCGCCGGCGAATCATGTTGCGACAGCCAACGCTCCCACGCATCCGGGCGGCTGGTCAGGTGCAGCAGCGGGGCAAGGCGCAGGTCAGCGGGTTGTCGGAAATCGAAGCGGTCGCGCAACGCGCCACTGCAGGCGGGAATCACGGTCTCCCGGCGCAGCAGCGCCATCTCGCCGCCCGGCCAGTCCGGCCGGCCGAAATGGATCGCCGCGTCCACCGGGTCCAGCCGGAAATCGAAGGGCGCCATCCGCGTCACCAGATTGATGGTGATGCCGGGGTTGCCGGCCAGGAAGTCGGGAAGGCGCGGCGCCAGCCAGCGCGCGCCGAAGGTCGGCAGGATGGCGATGCTGAGTGTGCCGCCGAAGGGGTTGGCGCGCAGGTTCAGCGAGGCGGTGCTGATCCTGCGCAGGGCGTCGCGGATCTCGCGCACATAATAGTCGCCGCCCGCGGTCAGGCGGATGGTCTGCCGTTCGCGGTGGAACAGCTCGACCTCCAGCAATTCCTCCAGCGCCTTGATCTGCCGGCTGACGGCACTCTGGGTCAGCGACAGCTCCTTGGCCGCCGCGGTGATGCTGCCGGTGCGGGCCGCCGCCTCGAAGGCGGACAGAAGGGCCAGGGAGGGAAGGAAGCGGCGCGGGCTCTGCATCTCGGTCTCGGGGAGGCTCATTCCGCAATGGAATGACTGGTTGAGCAAACAACACTTGGCCAAAGGGGGTAGGCAAGTCAATCTTTCCCACCGGGAATGACGAGCGCATAAAACAGACGGAAAGAGGACCACAGGGGATGCTGAACGATCCGCGGTCGCATGGGCTTTGGGAACGCACCGCACCGGCGGCGCCGCCGACCGCCCCGCTGTCCGGCACGGTCCGGGCCGACGTGGTGATCGTCGGCGCCGGCTATACCGGCCTGTCGGCCGCCTTGCATCTTGCCGAGAGCGGCGTCAGCGCCGTGGTGGTGGAGGCGGTGGAGATCGGCTTCGGCGGCGCCGGGCGCAATGTCGGACTGGTCAATGCCGGCATGTGGGTGATGCCGGACCAGCTGGTCAGCACCCTGGGGCCGATCTATGGCGAGCGGCTGATCGAGCTGCTGGGCAATGCGCCGCGCGCCGTCTTCGACCTGATCACCAAGCATGGCATCGCCTGCGAGGACGAACGGGCCGGCACGCTGCATTGCGGCGTCGGCCCGGCGGGCCTGCGCGAGCTGGAACAGCGGGCGGACATCTGGCAGAAGCGCGGCGCCCCCGTCCGCCTGCTGGACGCCAGGGAAACGGCGGAGAAGGTCGGCACGACGGTCTACACCGGCTCCCTGCTCGATCTGCGCGCCGGCACCATCCAGCCGCTGGCCTATGCCCGCGGGCTGGCGACGGCGGCACTCGCCGCGGGGGCACGCATCTTCACCGGCAGCCCGGTCCAGTCGGCAAGCCAGACCGGCGGCATGTGGGAGGTGAAGACGCCGACCGGCTCGGTCACCGCCGACTGGGTGGTGGTCGCCACCGACGCCTACAGCATCGGACCCTGGGTGCAGCTGCGCACCGAGCAGGTCCATCTGCCCTACTTCAATCTGGCGACGGAGCCGCTGTCCGACGCCATGCAGCGGGCGATCCTGCCGGAACGCCAGGGGGTTTGGGACACCAAGTCGGTGCTGAGTTCCTACCGCTTCGACCGGCGGGGCCGGCTGGTGTTCGGCAGTGTCGGCGCCCTGCGCGGGACCGGGACGGCGGTGCACCGGGCCTGGGCGCGGCGCTCGCTGGCCGCCCTGTTCCCGCAGCTCGGCCCGGTGCGGTTCGAGTCGGAATGGTACGGCCAGATCGGCATGACCAAGGACAATCTGCCCCGCTTCCACCGGCTGGACCGCAACGTCATCGGATTCAGCGGCTACAACGGCCGCGGCATCGCCCCCGGCACGGTGCTCGGCCGCTGCCTGGCCGACCACATCACCGGCAAGCTGCCGGAGGCGGAGATGCCGCTGCCCAGCACCGCACCGGAAACGGTGTCGGGCCGGGCAGTGCAGGAAGCCGTCTATGAGTATGGGGCGCAGGCGACCCATCTGATCGGAGCGAGGCTGCCGGGAAAGATCTGATCGCGCGTCTCCCCCGGCCCGGCATTCAGGTCCCCACCATCCGGATCAGAGCCCCCAGGCGCCGCTTTCCGCCGCGTCGACGACCTGGATGTTGTTTTCCACCGCCTTCACGCCGGGAACGCCTTCCGCCGCGACGCGCAGGGCGTCGCGCTGGGAACCGCTGCTGACGAAGCCCCAGAGCTGGACGACGCCGTTGCGGACGATGATGGCGTCATGGGAGCGCGAGTCCCAATTCAGCTCCTGGACAGCCGCGGTCACCCGTTCCTTCAGGGCGCGGTCGTCGGAAGCGGCCGCCGGGGTTTCCGGCGACACGCTGGCCAGCGCCCGCAGCAGGTTGGCGCGGCTGATGATGCCGACCAGCGCGCCACCGCGGACCACGGGCACGCGCTTGATCCGCCGCGTCTCCATCACCCGCACGACCTCTTCCGGCGAGGCGTTCTCGTCCACCGTGGTGACGTGGCCGGTCATCACGTCGGCGACCTTGCGGGCATGGGACTTGATGAAATCCTCCGCCGGCAGGGTGCCGCCCGACACCAGACCGAGCCACCAGGAGCGGTGGCGCTCCGTCCCCAGCTCCACCCGGCGCAGCAGGTCGCCTTCGCTGATGATCCCGACCACCGTGCCGGCCGCATCGACCACGGGCATGCCGCTGATCTTGTTCTCCAGCATCGTCCGGGCGGCCTCGGCAACCGTGGCGTCCGGAGCGATGGTGATGACACGCGGCGTCATCAGATCGATAGCCTTCATCGTTTCTCTCCCCTTGATGTCGTTGAACCAGGACAGCCTAGGAGGTCGACAGATGAGGTCGATTGATCTACAGCAATTCAGGGGCCGTCTTTCCGCATGATGGAAAATACCGAGGAGCCATCCGCAATTTTGGGATGTCACGGCGGACCCGACATTTGGCAGGAGCAGGGATCCAGACCGGACCCGGCTCCCCACGGCCTCTGGAAAACATCGGTTCCCAACCTTTACTCCCCGACTTCAGCCACCTGGGTGGCGGTCCGCTGTTCGGGCGGGGTCGGATAGCGGTAGAAGGAGTGGCCGCCGATGGATGCGGTCAGCAGTCCTGCCTCCGCCCAATCCGGCTTCTGGCGGCGCAGGGTGGCCTGGGCCGGCGGGCTGTAGAACAGCGAGGCGCGAGCGGTCGGGTCGGGCAAGTCATCGTCGTTCAGGTTCCAGGCGAGCGCGCGTGCGGCGCGCAGCGCCTCCTTGTCGGGGGCAAGGCGCGGCTTTGGCCAGGACGGCATCCCGCCCGACCGGATGACCGCGGCCTGCCGGCGGATCGCCGCAAGAATGCGCTTGGTCTCGATGCGGGGATCGGCCGCCAGCTTTGCCTGTTCGGTCTTCGTCGGCCGGGCCGCCTTTGCTTTGGGGGCGCCCTTTGCCGTGACCGCCGCGGCCTTCTTCCGATGCATCGGTTCGCCCGGCTCCGCCGCGAAAGGCTCGAATTGGCCGGTGGCGACGATGACGCGGCAGGGCAGCGACGGCTGGTCCGCCGAGGCCGCCCGGTTGGCGACCACCCACATCACCGCCGCCATGGCGTCGGCCCCTTTCCCGCGCGCCTCGGCCCAGCCGGCCAGCGCAAGGCAGCGGCGCTCCCGTTCGGCCTGCCAGGGG
>NZ_BADK01001121.1 GCF_000333595.1 Azospirillum sp. B506 | reverse complement strand
GCCGGGTGCAGCCATCCGAAACAACCCTCGAACACCACCGGTGTCGGCTTCATGCGTTCCCCCTGTAGCGGACGGGCGCCAGCGCGTTCAGCGCATGGACCTCGCCATTCGGCATCACTCGTCCGGCCGATGCCGTCCCGTCCGTAACCCCAACCCCCGAACCATTCTGCGAACCGGCTCTCGGCCGCAGGCGGACCACCCGCTCGACGCCCGGAGCCAGATGGAACCAGCCGTCATCCGCCTGGAACCGCTCATCCTCCACATGCACCGAACAGGCGAACCGCCTGGTGGCAAGCCGCAACGCCCAGTCGTCCCCGTCCCCGCTGCCTGGGGCCTCCACCACCGCCGTCAGGTCGAGATCCTGGCGCGGCAGCGAATGCCCCTTGGGGAAATAATGAGACTCGTCAATTGGTTCCGCGCACCTTTCGGCCGAAAGCAATTGCGCCGTCACCACGTCGTGCGAGATAGGCCCAAACCTGTAGCTGTAGGTCGTGTCAAAAAAGCGGTCGGACAGTTCGGCGGCGGCCAGCGCGACCGTACTCCGCGCCGGCAGCGTCACCGGCCGTTCCGCCTTCAGCACCGGCACCGATCCATCGCGCCATGCGGTCAACCGCAGCAGCGCCTCGACGGGCCGGGCGGTGTCGTTGACCAGATGAACGGCCAGCCCGTTGACGCCCTCGTCGGTCAGGATCACCCGCAGCGGCCGGAAGGCGCGCTTCAGGGCGTACCAGGCCGGCTTGCGTGTGCCGTCGGCGGCGACCACGCCCCAACCACAACCCGGCCAGGGGTCGCGCCACTGCCAGACCAGCCCGCCTGCACAGGTCGATCCGGCGCGCCGCCACTCGTCGAACACCGCCTGCATCACCTCGCCGGTCACCGCGCGCGACAGGCGGCGGTAGCGGTCGGGGTCCTCGTAGCGCAGGCGGCGCGGATCGACGGCGTAGAGCGTCTCCAGATAATGCTCCCGCACATCCTCGAAGTCCCAGGAGGCGCCGGGGTCGCGCGGCACCCGCGCCTTCCAGCGCGGATGGTGGAGCGCCGGGACGCCGAGAGGATCGTCTTCCGGCAGGTTGGCGAAGGCGAGGCATTCGCTGGCGAAGCGCACGCCGGCCCGGCGGGCGTCCTCCAGCGGCTTCATATAGGCACCGACGCCGTAGTAATGGGTCACCCCGGCATTGGCGATGAAGGGCAAGGGGCCGCCGCTGGGAGAGTTCGGCACCTGAATCAGGTCGGGACGGCGGGCTGTCGCCTCCTCCGCGATCACGGCGGTCAGAGCCGGTTGGGTCCAGGAAGCGCGGGGCAGGCCCAGCATGGCCGCCTGCTGCTCCATCTCGCTGCCGCCGCACAGCACCGCGAGGGACGGGGACGTTTGGGTGCGGTCGAGCAGCTGCGCGAT
>NZ_BADK01001122.1 GCF_000333595.1 Azospirillum sp. B506 | reverse complement strand
CGGCCGGCCGAGCAGAAGCCGAGGCACCCCGTCATCGCCATGCCAATATCCGCCAGCCCCTTGGCCTGGATTTTCTGATCCAGCCGCTGCCACAGCGGATGCGCGCCCTTGGCGGCGCAGCTGCCGCGCGGATGGCCGGGCGGGCGCTGCTGGGCGCAACAGAAAACGTGGTGGCGGAAGGTCTGCGGAATGTCGAGCGGCATCGGGCATGCTCCATAGCCATAAAATTCGTATGGGTAAGAAGCATGCCAGATTGCTGCGCTGCGGCAAGGCTTTTTGTAATCCTTCTAACCCGTAACCGCCGCCGTGATTCTGCCGCGATGAAATGCTTGGTCGGCAGAGCATTGGCGGTTAAGAATCCCGCCAGGGGGCTATCCAGGAGACGCCGGTGCTGCTGAGCGGGTCGGGGAAGGGTCAGCCGGGCGCTGTGCCGGGCTGGGTCGGGTATGCGCTGCTGCCGGTTCTCAACCTCGTCGCGGCTTTCGTGCTGTCGGGGCTGGTGATCCTGGTGATCGGCGAGAACCCGGTAGACGTGCTGTCGCTGCTGCTGTCGGAGGCCCTGGGATATCCCGAGGCCATCGGCTACACCCTCTATTACACCACCGACTACATCTTCACCGGGCTGGCGGTGGCCATCGCCTTCCACTGCGGGCTGTTCAACATCGGCGGTGAGGGGCAGGCCTATCTGGGCGGGCTCGGCGCCGGGCTGGTGGCGCTGGCGCTGACCGGCTGGCCCTGGCCGGTGGTCGCCCTGCTGGCGGTGCTGGCATCGGCCCTGTTCGGCGCCGCCTGGGCCTTCATCCCGGCCTGGCTGCAGGCCAAGCGCGGCAGCCACATCGTCATCACGACGATCATGTTCAACTTCATCGCCGCGTCGATCATGACCTGGCTGCTGGTGGACGTGCTGATCCGCCCAGGCAGCCAATCGCCGGAAACCCGCGAGTTCGATCCCGGTGTCTGGCTGCCCTCGATGGACCGGGCGCTGGGCTGGTTCGGCATCGCCATCCCGGCCTCGCCACTGAACCTGTCCTTCCTGTGGGCGCTGGCCTGCTGCCTGCTGTTCCACATCTTCCTGCGCCGGACCCGCTGGGGCTACGAACTCCGCACCGTCGGCCGCAACGAGCGGGCGGCGGTCTATGCCGGCATTTCCCCGGCGCGCAACATCGTCATCGCCATGCTGATCTCCGGCGCGCTCGCCGGCTTCGTCGGGGTCAACGAGATCCTGGGCGTGCAGCACCGGGTGATCCTGAACTTCACCGGCGGGGTCGGCTTCGTCGGCATCGCCGTGGCGCTGATGGGGCGCAACCATCCGGTCGGGATCATTCTGGCGGCTTTGCTGTTCGGGGTTCTGGCACAGGGCGGCGGCCAGCTGTCCTTCGAATACCCCACGATCAACCGCGAGCTGGTGATGGTCATCCAGGGTCTGGTCATCCTGTTCGCCGGTGCGATGGAGAATCTGTTCAAGCCGCAGGTGGAGGCGCTGTTCCGCCGCCGAGGCACCGCCGCAACCGAAACCGGAAGGGGCTGAGCGATGGAAGACGCGCTTCTTCTGGCGCTGCAGCTGCTGGGCGCCACCATCCGGGTGGCGACGCCGCTGGTGCTGGCCGCCTTCGCCGGCATGTATTGCGAGCGGGCCGGCGTGGTCGACATCGGGCTGGAAGGCAAGATGCTGGCCGGCGCCTTCTTCTCCGCCGCCGTCGCCTCGGCCACGCTGAACCCGTGGCTGGGGCTGCTGGCCGGCATCGCCGCCGGCGTGGCGCTGGCGATGGTCCATGGCTTCGCCTGCATCACCCACAACGGCAATCAGGTGGTGTCGGGGATGGCGATCAACATCCTGGTCGCCGGGCTGGCGCCGACGCTGGCCTATGCCTGGTTCAAGCAGGGCGGTCAGACGCCGCTGCTGCCAAACCAGGCCCGTCTCCCCGCCGTGGATCTACCGGGGGTCGAGGCGCTGGCCGGCGTGCCGGTGCTGGGACCGGTCTACCGCGAGCTGTCAACGGCAACAA
>NZ_BADK01001123.1 GCF_000333595.1 Azospirillum sp. B506 | reverse complement strand
ATGGCGTTGGACGCCAGCGCCGCACCAGCGTCGACAGGACGCCCAGCAGCACCCCGCCGACCACCGGTACGCCCAGCGTCAGCAACTGGCCGGGGACGCCCTGCCCCAACCGTTCGCCCTCCGGCAGATCGAACGCCAGCGTCTGCATCAGCAGCACCGCTTCATGCAGAAGCCCGACGGCCAACCCGACCGCACCGCCGACCAGCGCGGCAAGCAGGACCACCGCCAGGGCGCTGTTTCGCACGCTCCAGCGCTCGGACAGGGTGGTGGCTGCAGAGGCATCGAGCGTCGCATAAGGATCGCTTCCGGCGCGGGCATTGTCGCCCACGCCGTCGAGGGAGGCTGAATTGTCAGGCATGGTCACGCTGATGTATGGCCCTTCCGTAACAGGACAATGGGCCGGAAGGGCGTGAGTTCCGTCAGGGCTTCGGCGGCTTCGACTGCGGCTTGACCGTGGCCGGCGGTGGGGCCGCCAGCGGCGACGGTTGTGCGGACGGGGTCGAAGCCGGGGCAGGCGTGGCAGGGGCAGGCGTGGCGGGCGCCTGCTGCGCTGGGGCCGCCTGTCCCGGCGCAGTTTGGGCGGGTGCAGTTTGGGCGGGTGCGGCCTCCGCGCCGGCCTGGGGAGCGGTGGGTTGCGGAGCGAGTCCGGCACGACGCAGCACCTGGGCGAGGTTGTCGCGCACCTTCTCGGCCAGCGGAATGTCGGGTTCGGCGGCTTCGTGGAAGATCACGGTGAACAGCCGGCGCTGCGACAGCAGGAAATTCAGCGTGACGTGCAGCTTGCCCTGCGGCATGGCGCAATCGACCGATCCGGTGCGCAGCCAGACCGAACCGGACTGCTCGGACTGGTTCAGGCTGAGGGTCGGCGTGCCTTCGCAACGCTGCTTCATCGCATCGGCGAAGCTGTCTGACAGTTCGTCGATCTTGGCGCCTTCGGCCACCGCACGTTCGCGGATGCCGCCGACGATGGGGCCGAAGCGCCAGGCGACGTCCGCAGGGCGCCGGTCCTGCGGGACATTGTCCATCGGCACCAGTTCGGCATCATGGATGCCGGCGGCGGTCAGCAGGCTGTCCAGCCCTTCCGGCAGGCGGTTCTTCTTTTCCTTGTCCGCCGGGCGGCCGGCGGCGACCTTGATCGGCGGGACGTTGCCGCCCTTGTCGACGCAGTTTCTCAGATCGCCCAGCACCTTCTTGGTGCCGGCCAGCTTGAAGACGATGCGGTCGCTGGCCGACGACACCACCAGCTCGTTGCCGCCCATCAGGGCGTTGACCAGATCCTCGTCCTTGCCGTTGGAGACCACCAGCATGTCCGGCTGGGAGGCGACGGCGGTCCGCTCGCGCTTCAGCTTCTTGTCGACCTCGATGGTCACCGGCCATTCGCCCCCCTTCGGCAGGTCGGCTCCCGGGATCCCGATGCCGATGTTCATTTCACCTTTCGGGCTGCGGGCGAACATCAGCACATGGCCGGAGGTGAATTCCCCCTCCACCACGCAATAGGCGAAGCTGCCGTCCTTCTTCTTGGCGGCCCCACCGTCCCAGCTTTCGATCAGTTCGCCCGGGCCGTCCGGTTTCGCGGGTGCGGGGGCGGCGGCAGACGGATTGCCCGGCTTGGCACCCGGCCTGGTACCGCCCGGCTTGGTGTCCTGGGCCGGCGCATCGGGAACGACGATCTCCGCCTCCGGCTCGGGCAACCCGTAATAGGCGGAGGGCGGAATCGTCGGCTGGACCGGCACCAGTTCGGCCATCGCCGGAGCCGACGCCACCCCCAGCAGGAGAAGCGCGGACAGCGATGCGGCGAAGCGGGCGGTCATGACGAGGTAATCCATGGATGGTTATCGGCGGGAAGCTATCCGCGCCTGTCCCGGTCCGCAAGCTCAACCGCCGATCCTGTTGCAGGACGCCGACACCTGTTGCACAGGACACGCAGGGGATTTGTGCTAACCGCCGAAGAATGCAGCGTGCAGGGCCTGCTCCGACACTGCTGCCGCCAACCCGTCGCCGACGACGCGGCCCAGCCGCAGCAGCACGGCACGCGGGGCGACCGTCAGGGCGCGGGCGGCACTCTGCTCGGCCAGCAGCACGGCGGTGCCCGTTTCGGCGATGTTGCGGACGGCGGCGAACAGCTCGTCGGCCAGCTTGGGCGACAGGCCGAGCGACGGCTCGTCGAGCAGGAGCAGGCGCGGCCGGCCCATCAGCGCGCGCCCCAGGCTCAGCATCTGCTGCTGGCCGCCGGACAGGCGCCACGCGCTCTCCCTGCTCTTGAAGGCAAGGTCGGGAAACAGGGCGAAGACGCGCTCGACATCCTGTGCGCGGTCGCGGGCGGCGGACCGGCCGGCGACCTCCAGATTGTCGCGCACGCTCATGCCGGGAAAGACCCGCCGCCCCTCCGGCACATAGCCGATGCCGCGCCGGACCCGCGCCTCCGTCGCGAGACCGCCGAGGTCGGCACCGTCGAGGCGCAACTCCCCGCGCGCCGGCACGAGACCGATCAGCGCCTTCAGCAGAGTCGATTTCCCCGCTCCGTTGGCGCCGAGCAATGCCACCGTCTCCCCCGCCGCGAGGTCGAGCGACACGTCGTCGAGCGCATCCGCCCCGCCATAGCCGGCGCTCAGGCCGCGGATGGACAGCAGCGCGCTCATGCCGACACCGCCCGGCCCAGGTAAGCGGCGGCAACCGCCGGGTCCAGGCGCACGCCGCTGGCCGGGCCGTCATAGATCACCCGACCGCGGTCGAGACACAGCACCGTGCCCGCCAGCGGCAGCAGGAATTCCATGTCATGCTCCACCAGCAGGATCGCCATCCCCTCCCCCGCCAGTGCGCGCAGCAGGGTGGCCAACTCCGCCTTCTCGCCGTCGGTGAGACCGGCGGCGGGCTCGTCCAGCAGCAGCACCGCCGGACGGCGCACCAGGGAGCGTGCCAGTTCCACCCGGCGGCGCAACGCCGCCGGCAATCCATCGCAGCCCTGCCCGGCAAGCGCGCCGACGCCCAGCCGGTCGAGCGCCCAGCGGGCATGCGCCTGCGCCGTCGCCGCATCGGGATCGATGGCGAGACGGGCGGCGGCCACCGCTTCCAACACACCCGCCCCCGCCGGCAACGCCGCCGCCTGGAAGCTGCGGGCGAGCCCGGCACGGGCCAGCCGGTCGGCGCGGGCGCCGGTGACCTCCTGTCCTCCCAGCCGCACCCGCCCGGCATCCGACCGTTCCAGCCCGGACAGCAGGTTGATGACGGTGGACTTGCCCGAACCGTTCGGGCCGATCAGCCCGGTGATGGTGCCCGGCCGCAGCGCCAGCGACACGCCATCCACCGCCAGGACGCCACCGAAGGATTTCCGCACCCCCTCCACCGTCATCCCGTCTGGCGGATTGGGCAGTGGTGGCGGCTCCGTCGCTGCCGCCAGGATAGGCGGCCTGCCGCCGGACAGGCGCCTGGCGATGCGGTCGAGCAGCCCGGTCAACCCGTCCGGAGCCAGCACGACGGTCGCCAGCAGTGCGACGCCATAGACGACGAGATAGCCGCGCTCCAGGAAGCGGAACCATTCCGGCAGATGCAGCAGCAGCACCGCGCCCAGCACTGCCCCGGCCATCCGTCCCCGTCCGCCGACGATGGCGATGGTGAGGATGGAGACCATCACCGGGAACTCCAGCACCTCCGGCGAGACAACGCGCTGGGTGTGGACCGCCAGCGCCCCGGCGGCCCCGCCGAACAGCGCGCTGATGCAGAAGGCGGTCAGGCGCAACCGGCCGACATCGAGGCCCAGCGTCGCCGCCGCCAGCGGATCGTCGCGCAGCATGGTCAGCGACCGGCCAATCCGGCCCTGGGCGAGCCGCCAGCCGATCAGTCCGCCCACCGCCACCAGCCCCCAGACCAACCCGGCCATCGGCAGCCCGCGCGGCACCGGCCAACCGAACAGCACCGCCGCCGGCACCCCGGCCAGCCCGTTGGAGCCGCCGGTCAGCTCCGGCAGGTTGACCGCCAGCAGATGAAGCACCTGGGCGATGCCGAGAGTCGCCAACGCGAAGTAATGCGACTCCAGCCGCAGCACCGCCAGCCCGACCGGCAGGGCCAGCAGCAGCGGCACCAGCATCGACAGCGGAAAGGTCGTCTCGAAGCCGAGGCCATAGCGGCTGCCGAGGATGCCGGTGACATAGGCGCCGACGCCGAAGAAGGCTCCCTGCGCCCACGACAGGGCCCCACCCAGGCCGAAGACGATCTTGAAGCCCAAGGTCGCCAGCGCATAGACACCGGCGACCGTCAGAACGCGCAGGCCATAGGGGGAAGCGAAGGCGAGCGCGTAGACCACCAGGGCGAAGGCGCCTGCGATCAAGGGAATGCGCGACGGAGAGCGCTCACCCACGGCGCCGCACCGCTTCGCCGAACAGCCCCTGCGGCCGCAACACCAAAATCGCCAGCAGCGTCAGGTACAAGGCTCCCAGCGCCACCGGGTAGGACAGCACCGACGACACCCCCACCTCGAACAGCGCGATCAGCAGCGCCCCCACCACCGCCCCCGGCACCGATCCCCAGCCCCCCACCGTCACCGCGATGTAGGCCTTCAAAATCAGATCGCCGCCCGACGTCGGCGTGACGAAATAGCGGTTTGCCAGCAGCAGCCCGGCCGCTCCGGCGCAGGCGGCCCCGATGGCGAAGGTCACCAGGATCATCGCGGTGACCGGCACGCCGCAGGCCCGTGCCATCTCCGGGTCCTGCGCCGTGGCGCGCAGCCTGCGGCCCAGTTGGGTGCGGGCGAACACCCATTGTTGCGCTCCGATCAGCAGTCCCGCCACCGCGACGATGGCAAGCGACTGTTCGGGAACCGCAAGCCCGGCGATATGGAGAGTGTCGTCGCCGAACAGCGGCGGTGCGGCGCGCGGCTCCGGCCCGAACAGGATGGCGGCGCCGTTCTGCAGGATGATGCCGACCGCGATGGTGCTGATGAAGACCGACACCGGCGGCCGGCGGCGCAGCGGCAGATAGGCCGCCAGCGCCAGCACAAGCCCGAGCGCCGCCATCAGGACCAGCACAACCGGCAACAGGGCGATGCCCGGCAACGGGATCAGCGGCGCCACCGCCACCGCCAGCAGACCGCCGGCCATGACCAGATCGCCCTGGGCGAAATTCACCGCCGACGTGGCGTTCAGCACCAGCACGAAGCCCAGCGCCACCAGGGCATAGGCCGCCCCAAGCGCCACCCCGTTGACCAGCAGTTGAAGCGCCGCCATCCGCTCACTTCGCCGCAAGCGCGGGGTCGTCGTACCGCTTCACCAGCGCCGGCACGCGGCTGGTCCCGTCATAGCAGACGATGACGGCGGAATGGGCCATGTTGCCCTTGCCGTCCGACTTGTAGGTCATGGCAAGGCCCTTGAAGGTCTCCGCCGACAGCGCCCGGCGGATCGCGTCCGGCGTCCGGGCGCCGGCCTTCACCGCCTCCAGCACCATGGTCATGCCGTCATACTGGCCGAGCGCGAAGGCGTCCGGCTCCTTGCCGAAGGCGGTGCGGTAGGCGTCGGTGAAGGCCTTGACCTCCGGCGTGTCGCCGGACACCGGCGAGGCCGCGGTCTCGGCACAGACGCCCTTCAGCTCCGACGGCTCCAGCAGGGCGGCGGTGCTCGGCTGATGCATGGCGGAACCGGCGACGATGGGCAGGGTCACACCGCTGGACGCCGCTTGGCGCAGCAGCAGCGCGGTCGGACCGGAATGCAGGTGCAGAACCAGCACGTCGGGCTTGGCGGCAAGCGCCTTGGTCAGCACCGGCAGCAGATCCTTGGCCGCCGGATCCACCCCTTCCTCGAAGACGGGCGTGACGCCCAGCGCCTTGAAGGCGGCATCGAGATGGGCCTTGCCGCTCTGGCCATAGGCGGTTGTCTGGTAGATGATCGCCGGCTGGCGCTTGCCCAACTCCTCGACCACATAGCGGGCATGGGCGGCCTTGGTCACGGCATCGCCGGGGAAGAAACGGAAGACCCAGGGATTGTCCTGCTCGGTGATCGACGCGGTGCCCGACACGGTGACCAGCGGCAGTTTCAGCTCCTGGGCCAGCGGCAGCATCGCCAGCATCTGGGTGCCGAGCATGCTGGCGGCGACCGCCCCGACCGTACCGCTGCCGGCTGCCCGCTCCAGTGCCGTCACCGCAGCCTCGGGCGAAGTGCCGGTGTCGACGACCTCCGAGGCGATGGCAACGCCGGCCGGCGTTTGCTTCAGCGCAAGGACGGCGCCGTTGCGCTGGCTGGTGCCCTCCAGCGACAGGAATCCGGTCAACGGCACCAGCACCGGGAAGGACAGCGTGTCGTCGGCCCGCGCCGCCGGAGACAGGCAGGACGTGGCCGCCAGCAGGCCGATCAGAAGGGGAAGCGCGCGCCGCATGACCGATAACTCCTCAACACGCGCCGGCAGCGGGTGCGACGCGGAGGCGACGGGGCGTTTGCGGCAGGTCCGTCGGGTTCCGGTCGGCTCCCTTCGCCGGCATGACCCGGATCAGGTTCGATGGGTGTGGTCTCAGCCCGCGCCGCCGCCGATCCGGCCTCCGCACGGGCACCCCAGCCGTGAACAGGCGGCGAGAGTGTCGCCGCCGGCCCTGTCCTGTCAAGCGCCCTGCCGGCGACGCGCCACCACGGTTTCACGATGCAGGATGTAGAGTCCGCTGCCGATGATGACCATGGCGCCGGTCAGCACCGGCACGGTCGGCAGATCGCCGAACACGAGCCAGCCGAACAGGCTGGCCCAGACCATGCCGGTGTACTCGAAGGGAGCCACCACGGCCGGCGGCGCGCGACGGAATGCCTGAGTGAGCAGGACCTGCGCCCCGGCGCCGATGGCACCGACCAGCGCCATCAGCCCGAGGGCGAAGGCGGTCGGCGCCGTCCAGACCGGCACCGCCAGCACGCCGCTGACCACCGTCGTCGTCAGCAGCAGATAGAGCACGATGGACGCGCTGGTCTCCGTCCGCGACAGGCCGCGCACGGCGAGTGCCGCCAGCGCATAGAACAAGGCGGCGCACAGCCCGACCAGCACCGGCACCAGCGGCGCCCCGGCCGAGGGTTGCGCCATCACCACCACGCCGCCGAACCCCACGACCACGGCGGCCCAGCGGCGCCAACCCACCGGCTCCCCCAACAGCGGTGCGGACAACGCAGTGATGAACAGCGGCCCGGCGAAGCTCAGCACATAGACGTCGGCCAGCGGCAGCTCGCGGAACGCATAGAAGAAGCAGCCCATCGAGATCAGCCCGGCGAAGGCCCGCCAGACATGCCCCAATGGCCGTTGCGTCCGCATCGCCGCGATCCCGCCGCCGCGCACGAGGGTGTACGCCCCCACCAGCAGGAAGGCGACCAGCGAAC
This sequence comes from Azospirillum sp. B506, assembly GCF_000333595.1. GTDB lineage: Bacteria > Pseudomonadota > Alphaproteobacteria > Azospirillales > Azospirillaceae > Azospirillum. The sequence continues at coordinate 697 of NZ_BADK01001123.1, read as the reverse complement.
GCACGAACATCAGCTGCGGCACCGGATAGTCGGCGGTCAGGAACTTGATCAGCGTATCCATAGCCGCGAACAGCAGGATCGCGCCCAGGAAGCAGCCGACGGCATAGGGGACCGAATCGGCCTCGGCGGGCAGCAGGTCGGCGGTTTCGGCGTCGGTCATGGGTCTGTTCGGAGTGGCAACGGCGGGGGTTGCCCACATTATGGGCAAATGCCGCCATATCCCAATGCCGCAACCGCAGGTCTGGTAGGCGTGGGGTTTGTTAAGCGTCAGCCCGCTATTCCCCCCTCGCCTACCGTTCTTCACCTCACCTCGTCAGCACCATCACCAACCGCTCCACCGGGGCATTGTTGACCAAATGCGAGTCGACGATCTCGTCGATGTCCTCCGGCGTTTCCGGGCGGTACCAGATGCCTTCGGGATAGACCACCATCAGCGGCCCGGCCGAGCAGAAGAGCGGCGTGGTGGATCCCTCCCTCCTCCGCGACGAGCTGCTGTCCGACATCCCACAGGCGACCGCCACGGCGCATCCGGATCGCACGGCCATCGTCTATGAAGGCCGGCGCGTCACCTATGCCGAATTGGACGCACGCGCCAACCGGGTCGCCCGCGGCCTGCGGGCGCGCGGAATCGGTCCTGGCTGCTTCGTCGGGTTGTGGATGGCCCGGTCGCTCGACCTGCATGTGGCCTTGCGGGCAT
>NZ_BADK01001124.1 GCF_000333595.1 Azospirillum sp. B506 | reverse complement strand
TATCGAGAGGATGGCACCATGCGTGGGATTTCGAGACTCGTCATGACCGCCACCGCGGCCGGCGCCCTGTTCGCGCTCAGCGCCTGCGGCAGCACGGAAACATCGCGGACGGCCACCGGCGCCGGTTCGGGCGCGGTGGCCGGTGCCGTCGTCGGCGGCCCGGTCGGCGCGGTTGTCGGCGGTGTCGGCGGCGCGGTGGCCGGCAACACCATGGACGAAAGCCTCAGCAAGAAGACCGACCGCGTGACCGACCGGGCCACCGCCGAAGTGAAGGAAGAGACCTCGGGCAGTTCCTCGCGCCGGTCGTCGGCCGGCCACTCCGGCAGCATGGCCTCCAGCACCAGGCTGAGCCACGAGCAGGTGCGCGAACTGCAGCAGGCGCTGAACGACCGCAACGACGGCCGCGACATCACCGTCGACGGCGTCTGGGGCGCCAGCACCCGCAGCGCATTGATGAAGTTCCAGCGCGACAACGGCCTGCGCGCCACCGGCCGCGCCGACCAGCAGACGATGTCCGCCCTGAACCTGGGCGGCAACGGTCAGGCGACCTCCGGCAGCACCGGCGGCACCCGCACCGGCAACTCGACCGGCAGCACCACCGGGACCACGGGCACGACGAACAACACGATGCCGAGCGACACCCCCACGCCGGGAGCCACCGGCACGACCGGCACCCAGCAGTAACCGCGTCGCAAGGCCGTAACCGCATCGCCGGTTCCGGGGTATCGCCACGGCAGGCAGCCGTCGCGGCGTCCCGGAACCGGTGTTTGCGTTTCTCGAATCAGTCCCGGCCCCACAGCCCCCGTTCGCCCAGATCCTCGCCGCGCTGGCGTTCCAGCGCCTGCGAATAGCGGCGCAACGCAAAGGACTCCGTCACATAACCGATGATCCGGCGGTCGGTGGGGGAGGACAGCACCGGCAGGGCCTCCACCTCCTCGCTGCCGAAGCGGTTCAGCACGGTGCGGGCATCGTCGCCCGGCATCAGGACCGCATCGGCCTTGCAGGCAAGCGACCCGACCCGGGTTTCGGTCGCGGCGGCGTCCTGCTCGGGATCGTGGATGATCGACATGTCGATCAGGCCGGCATAGCGGCCGGTCTCGTCCACCGCGAAGACCGCCTTGGTGGACCCCAGAGGGTAGAGGCGGCGCAGCGCCTCGACCGTCAGGGTCGAGGGCACGGTCTTGGCGTCCCGGCGCATCAGCCGGAAGGCCGTCAGCTCCGACAGCCAGCCGATGTCGTAGGCACCGCGGATCGGCACGCCGCGCAGGTGGAAACGCCAGGTGGCGAAGGAGTAGCCGAAGGCCTGCCGCACCACGGTGGTCGACAGGACCACACCGATCAGCACGCCCGACGCCGCCCACAGATCCTGCGTCGTCTCCAGCACCAGCAGAACCATGGTCACCGGCGCGCCGATGATGCCGGCGGCGACCGATCCCATGCCGACCAGCAGCAGCAGGCCGCCGTCGATTCCCAGACCCGGCAGGAAGGTGGCCGTCGTTTGCCCCAGCAGACCTCCGAACAGCCCGCCGATGAACAGCGAGGCGCTGAACAGGCCGCCGCGGAAGCCCGACCCCAGCGACACGGCCGACGCCAGGATCTTCGCCACCAGCGTCAGCGCCAGCGCCAGCGCGCCGCCGGCCAGTTCCGGCGGCACGGCACCGGGACCGCTTGCCATCACCGGCGGCACCGCAGGCCCAGCACGCCGACAAACCAGGCGCCGATGCCCGGACGGACCCAGGCGCGGAACCGCAGGGCGGTTGAACCCGGGCTCCGCCAC
>NZ_BADK01001125.1 GCF_000333595.1 Azospirillum sp. B506 | reverse complement strand
GGCCGACGGTTTTCTCCGAGCTCGCGACCAGTGGCTATATGTCAACCCACTGTCAGGCGGGACCCAACGTCAATTTGTATGTCTGCTTCTGGCGCTTTGCCGCCGATCGGGCTGTCTGGGACAACGGATTTACGGAAGGCCGGCGATCCGCCGATGCGGATCGCCGGAATGGTGGCGCTCAGGCGCCGCCGTCGCCGAAGCGCCAGACCGGGATGCCGAGGCGCCGGGCCTTGTCGGCGAGGTTGGCGGCGATGCCTGAACCGGGAAAGGCGACGATCCCGATCGGCAGCGCCTCCAGCAGACGGTCGTTGCGCTTGAACGGGGCGGCCTTGGCGTGGCGCCCCCAGTCGGGACGGAACAGCACCTGCGTCACCTTGCGGTGCTCGGCCCAGCAGGCGGCGACCCGCTCGGCCCCCTTCGGACTGCCACCGTGCAGCAGCACCATATCCGGGTGCTTGGCGCGGACCTTGTCGAGCACCGCCCAGATGCGGTGATGGTCGTTGCACTCCGCCCCGCCGGTGAAGGCAATCCGTACCCCGGCCGGCAGCAGTGGTTCGGTCTCGGCCCGGCGTTTGGCGGCGAGGAAATCCCGGCTGTCGATCAGCGACGCCGTCAGGGTGCGGTGGCTGACCAGCGAGCCGGCGTGCGGTCGCCAGCCAGAACCGGTGTGTTGCTCGAACAGGCTGGCGGCGTGGTCGCGAAAAACCTCCATGGCGGTGCGGCGCTCGATCAGGGTCAGCCCCTCAGCCAGCAGCCGCTCCAGCTCGACCGAGCGGATTTCCGAACCGTCCTGCTCGCGCTGGCTGCGCTTCTGGGCGTCCTCGTTGTCGTCGAGTTCGCGCTGCACCCGGTCGGCAGCGCGGTGGAACAGATTGACGGTGGACCATAGCAGGTCGGCGAGATCGGGCTCGAGGCGGGTATCCTGCAGGGTCGACACCACGGCGTCGAAGACGTCGGCCAAGGCGGCGCGGATGGCGGTCTCGTCGGGCAGCGGCCGGGGGTCGGGATCGTCCTGGAACGGCCGATGGCCGTAGAGCTGCAGTTCGGTCAGGGCGTGATCGGTGGGAGAGGAGGCGTGACGGGGCTCGAACTCGGCGGCGTCGTGGTCGTTCGCCATGGCGGGTCGTCCTTCGGTTCTCGGATCGGCCGCGCCCATCGCGGCCTTCGTGGCGATCCCTTCGCGGCGGGCAGGTCGGGTCTGCACCCTTGGGTGCAGCGCAGCGAGGACGGCGGC
>NZ_BADK01001126.1 GCF_000333595.1 Azospirillum sp. B506 | reverse complement strand
GGCCCAGGGCAGCGGCCTGTCGAATTACACCATCACTAATGCCGACGGCACGCTGACGGTCGATCCGGCGGCGCTGACCGTCACTGCCGACGCGGCGCGCAAGACCTATGGCGACAGCGCCTCGCTGACCGGCTTCACCGCCACCGGTCTGAAGAACAGCGACAGCGTGACCGGGGTCAGCCTGTCCAGCAGCGGCACGGCGGCCACCGCCGGGGTCGGCAGCTACAGCATCGCCGCTTCGTCGGCCCAGGGCAGCGGCCTGTCGAACTACACGATCACCTATGCCGACGGCACGCTGACGGTCGATCCTGCGGCGCTGACCGTCACTGCCGACGCGGCGCGCAAGACCTATGGCGACAGCGCCACGCTGACCGGCTTCACCGCCACTGGGCTGAAGAACAGCGACAGCGTGACCGGGGTCAGCCTGTCCAGCAGCGGCACGGCGGCCGCCGCCGGGGTCGGCAGCTACAACATCGCCGCCGCGTCGGCCCAGGGCAGCGGCCTGTCGAACTACACCATCACCTACGCCGACGGCACGCTGACGGTCGATCCGGCGGCGCTGACCGTCACTGCCGACGCGGCGCGCAAGACCTACGGCGATACGGCGACCCTGACCGGCTTCACCGCCACCGGTCTGAAGAACAGCGACAGCGTGACCGGGGTCAGCCTGTCCAGCAGCGGTACGGCGGCCACCGCCGGGGTCGGCAGCTACAGCATCGCCGCCGCGTCGGCCCAGGGCAGCGGCCTCTCGAACTACACCATCACCTATGCCGACGGCACGCTGACGGTCGATCCGGCGGCGCTGACCGTCACTGCCGACGCGGCGCGCAAGACCTACGGCGATACGGCGACCCTGACCGGCTATACGGCCACCGGTCTGAAGAACAGCGACAGCGTGACCGGGGTCAG
>NZ_BADK01001127.1 GCF_000333595.1 Azospirillum sp. B506 | reverse complement strand
GTGGGGGTCTCGACGACGGCAGTCATTCCCCGTAGGGCGTATCGTCCTGGGCCGCGTCGGGAGGAACCGCCTGGAGCACGAGCCGGACCACGTCCTCAGGCATCTCGGCGGCGCGCAGCCGGCGCAGTGTCTGCGGTTCCCGCAGGGCACGACAGATCTCCGACATGGCGGGCAGGAGGCCCTTGCGGGCGGCAACCGGCCACAGCACCAGGAAGACGAGATCCACGGGCTCCTCGTCGCGGGCGTCGAAGTTCACCGGGCGACGGAGCCGGGCGAACAGGACGAGCGGCGCACCGGCATCGTGAATTTCGGCATGGGGAAGCGCGACACCCCGGCCAAGCCCGGTGGAGCCGATCTTCTCCCGTGCCTGAAGCGCGCCGAGGACCTCCTGCTGGGGAACTCCGAGCCGCTGCCCGGCTTCCGCCGCCAGAAGGTCGAGCAGGGCTGCCTTGTTGAGCGGCTCGGCGTCGAGAATGACGTTGGGTGCCGATAACAATTCCGGGATGCTCATCCCTGTCTCCATCATGGCGGACTGCCTGCAATCGGATCGCCGGCCAGCAGGGCGTCGCACGGCAGGTCGGCGAGCACATCCTGGGTGACGCTTCCCAACAGCGTGCGCATCAGACCGTCACGCCGCGCCGACCCCATCACCACCAGATCGTAGCCCCCGTACCGTGCCGCCCGGACGATCTCCGGAACCGGGTGGCCGATCCGTGCCTCGCGGGTGACGGCGGGACCATCGGGAGCCAGTCCCCGCAGCACCTCACCGAACTCGCCGGCAAATTCGTGGGTGACATCCCCGGCGGTGAACTGTCCCGCCGGGGAGCGGGAGCCGAGCGGAAGATCCGCGACATGGAGCAGGTGGAGGATGCCGTCGCTCAAAAGCCGGCGCGCGGTCTCCACCGCAACGCGCGACCGCCCCGAGAAATCGACGGGAACCAGGGCACGGACATAAGGGCCTTGCGGCTTGGCACGCACGATCAGGATGGGGGTTTCGTCGGCGATGGCGATCCTTTCGACGGTGGGCGGCAGGAACAGGTCCGCCAGCCCGTCACCCGCATGGACGCCCACCACGACCAGATCCGGCCACCACAGCCCGGCATAGCCGGCAACCTGCGGTTCCACCGCGGCCCCCCGTACGGCGACCGCCCGCATCGTCAGTCCGGCGGCGCCCGGGACCGCAAGCAGGTGGCGATGCAGCTCCGCTTCGATATGGTGGAGGGGCAGGTGGGCGTATTGACCGTCGCCGTCATGGACGACATGCAGCGCGGTCAGCTCGGCACCGGACTGGTGGGCGAGTTGCACCGCGCGTTCCATCGCCCGATCCGACTTCGGTTCGAGGTCGGTGGCCAGCAGAATTCGTCGCAGGTTCGTCATGGCTGTCCTCCCCGCCCCGGACGGGCGTGCTGCATTCGGGCATTCGCGTTCGGCACATGATCGGAAAAGGCCACCGGACCTGTCTATGCCGGCTAATACGGATTGCATCGTGCCCGGGGGTTCCTATCGTTACAGGCGCGCTCGCCACATCGATCGGACGGGAGGACATGCCGAAGGATCTCCGGGGCCACTGGGGCCAATTGCCGGTCCTTGTGCCGGCCTATCTGGCCGCTCATCTGGCCTTGGACTGGATCAGCTTCATCCATGAGGTCGCACCCCTCAACATCACCCCATGGAATCCGCCTGCCGGGCTGATGATGGGGATGCTGATCCTCGTCGGCTTCCGCGCCGTGCCGCTGGCGTGGCTGGGATTGATGGTGGCCGACCTGACGGTGCGCGACTTGCCAGTCGCCCTGTGGGTGACGGCGATGGCGAACGGCATCCTGGCCGCCGGTTACGGTGGAGCGGCCTGGGTGCTGCGCCGTCGGCTCGCCCTCGACCCCCGCCTTTCAAACTGCGCGACATCGTGCTGCTGCTCGGCGGAGCGGCGACGACGCCGCTGGCGGTGGGTGCGGGCTATATCGCTCTCCACACCCTGGTCGGCCTGTTCCCCTGGTCGGATTTTGCCGGAGCCCTGTTGCAATACTGGGTCGGGGAGGTCATCGGCATCGCGGTGTTGACGCCCGTCGTGCTGGTCACCCTGCGCGGCACGCTGCCCCGGGCGTCATGGAGGGGTGGGGCCGAACTGGCGGTGTACGGGCTGCTCATCGGCATCACGCTATGGCTGGATTTCGGGCCGCTCGCCTCGGCCCAGTACGAGCATTTCTACCTGTTGTTCCTGCCGGCGGTGGCGGTGGCGGTAAGGCACGGATTGGCGGGGGCGGCCCTCGCCTCGGCCGCCACCCAGGGCGGGCTGATCGTCGCCATCCAGGTGACCGGGGTGGAGACGGCACGGACCACGCATTTCCAGCTTCTCATGCTGACCCTGGCGGTCACCGCGCTGCTGCTGGGCGCCGTGGTCAGCGAGCGCCGCCGGGTCGAAGCGATGATCCGCGACCGTCAATCGGCTCTCGACCGCGTGTCGCGCCTGACAGAGGCCGGTGGCATGGCAGCGGCCCTGGCGCACGAGTTGAACCAGCCGCTGTCGGCCACCATGAGCTACGCCCGCGCCGCCCGCAAGATCGCCAGACTGGAGCAGGCCTCGCCCCGCCTGGGGGAGATCCTCGACAAGACGGTGATCCAGGCCGAACGGGCCGACCGGGTGATCCGCAGCCTGCGCGACTTCGTGCGCAAGGGGCACAGCAACCCTGCGCCGCTGTCGGTCGCCGCCCTGATTGCCGATTGCCTGGTGCTGGCCACCCCCGTCGCCGGGCAGCATGCCGTATCGATCCAGGCCGAGATATCGCCCGGCCTGCCGGCCGTCAGCGGCGACGCGGTGCAGTTGCAGCAGGTGCTCCTCAACCTCGTGCGCAACGCCGCCGAAGCGATGGACACCCCGGATCCCCGCTCGCGGCGCATCGTTGTCTTCGCCCACCCCGACACGGAGGCGGGCTTCGTCGCGGTCGGGGTGCGCGACAGCGGGCCGGGACTGTCGGATGTGGTGGAGCGAAACCTGTTCGCCCCATTCGTCACCACCAAGGCAACGGGCATGGGGCTGGGCCTGTCCATCGCCCATAGCATCGTCGAAGCGCACGGTGGCACCCTGACCGGCGAGCGCCGCCCCCACGGGGAAACGGTGTTCCGCTTCACCCTTCCTGTCCATGACGCTGGTCCTAACCATGAAACCGGGATCAACTCCGATGACGCCTGATGTTCCCGTCATCTTCATCGTCGATGACGACGAGGCCGTCCGCGACGCGCTGGCATTGCATTTGGAACTGGCCGGGCTGACCGTCCGCCTCTGTGCATCGGCCGCCGAGTTCCTGGCCGCCGCCGGTCCCGACCAGCCGGGCTGCGCGGTGATCGACATCCGCATGCCCGGCATGGACGGGCTGACGCTGCAGCAGGAGATGATCCGGCGCGGCCTGTCCCTGCCGGTGATCGTCATCACCGGGCATGGCGACGTGCCCGCAGCCGTCCGTGCCTTCCGGGCCGGCGCTGTGGATTTCCTGCAGAAGCCGTTCGACGAGGATCTGCTCATCGAGCGGGTGCGCGAGGCCTGCGAGCGCGACCGGCTCGAACGGCTGGCCGGCGTCGAGGCCGCGGAGATCCGTCACCGGATGGCTCTGCTCACCCCGCGAGAAAGCGAAGTGATGGAACTGGTCGCCCAGGGCCTCCCCAACAAGACCATCGCCCGCCAGTTGGACATCGGGATCCGCACGGTTGAAACCCACCGCGCCCGCGTCCTGGAGAAGATGGGCATGCGCAACGCCTCCGAGCTGGCCCGCACGCTGACGCGGCTGGAGCAGGGAAACGGCTGACGCCACCCTCGCCACCGCTGGACAAGCCAGGGAACTGGCATAAGCGGCCCGGCCCGCGGACGACTCTGCCGAATTCCTTTTCCGAGACGCTGAATCGGCAAGGTTAAGGTGAGGCTCACGCATCGCCCTTCAGGACCGTCGACGACGCACGCGACCGGTAGAGGGCATGGGCGACCACCCAGCTGGCGGCGAACAGGACGACGATCAGCAGGCCCAGCCGGTCGGACCCGTCCTTCAACAGGCCAAAGAGACCCCCGACCCCGCCGTCGATGCCGAAATGCCCGCCGATCAGGCCCAGCAGCTCGGTTCCGCCAATGAAGCCGGCGAGAAGGGCGGACAGCAGCGTGATGCCCATATTGTAGCGCAGCCGGCGGGTCGGCTTGGCGGTCGCCCAACGATAGGCTCCCAGCATCAGCAGCCCGTCGGCGGTGTCGACCAGCAGCATGCCGGCGGCGAACAGCAAGGGAAAGACCAGGATCGTCGCGAAAGGCAAGCCGTTGACCGCCTGCGCGGCGGAGAGGCCGAACATCGCGATCTCGGTCGCCGTGTCGAACCCCAGGCCGAACAGAATGCCGAGCGGAGCCATGTGCCAGCTCCGGGCGATCAGACCGAACAGAGGCCGCAGAAGCCTTGCCAGCGGCCCCTGCCCACCCATCAGGCGGTCGATTTCCGCATGGTCCGGAGTACCGCCGGCACGCAGCGCGCGATAGGCCCGATAGACAGAGCGGAACACCAGGATGTTGAGCAGCGCCATGGTCAGCAGGAACAGCGCCGACACGCCGGTTCCCAGATAGCCGCCCACCTCCTGCACGCTGCGGAACAGCTCCAGCGAGCCGGCGGTGGCGCCGACCGCCGCCGCCACCAGCACCACCAGCGCCGAATGGCCGAGCGCAAAGAAGAAGCCGACGGCGACCGGACGCTCTCCCTCCTGCATCAGCTTGCGCGTGACGTTGTCGATGGCGGCGATATGGTCGGCATCCAGCCCGTGGCGCATGCCGAGTCCGTAAACCAACAGAGCCATGCCGAACAGAGCCGGATCGCCACCGAAGGACAGGAACGCGCCGAACC
>NZ_BADK01001128.1 GCF_000333595.1 Azospirillum sp. B506 | reverse complement strand
CCTCATCGACGACCCAGGGCAGCAACGGGCCAATCGACAGGCGCAGCCGGCCGTCGTGGCTGCCGTGCCAGCCCGCGGCGAGCCGTCCGACGCGCTCGGCCTGCTCAGCCGAGGTTTCGCAGAACTGCGGATCGAAGTGACGGGCCTGTGTGGCGCGCGCGACGGTGCCGCGGATCCCGCTGTCGCGCAACGCGCGAAAGGCCGCATCCTCGATGTCCGCATCGCTAGGCGGCATGAAGATGTTTTCGACTAGGCTGGTATTGCCGTTCTTGATGTTTTCGACGCAGCCGAGCAGTTCGG
>NZ_BADK01001129.1 GCF_000333595.1 Azospirillum sp. B506 | reverse complement strand
CTATCTGACGGAAAAGATCCTGGACGCCTTCCAGGCCGGCACGGTGCCGCTCTACTGGGGCGATCCCGGTGTCCTGCGGGATGTCGCGGCCGGCAGCTTCATCGATGTGTCGCACTATTCCTCCGACGAGGAGGCGATCGACGCCATCCTGGCCGTCGACGACGATTACGACACCTATCGCCGCTATCGCAGCACGGCGCCCTTTCTCGGCACGGAGGAGTTCTGTTTCGATGCCTACCGTCTGGCCGAATGGATCGAGAACCGTCTGTGAGAAGGGGGAGGGCGAGCGATGAGACGGGTGCTGCTGAATTACGCCGACGGGGCCTTCGCGACGGCGCAGAAACACAACGGCAGGACCGGCCTGGAGATCGGCGGCTTCGATGGCGTCGCGATGATGGGGCGCCAGCACATCGATGCCGCTTTCGCCTCGCGGAACCGGCATATCCTGGACCAGCCCCGCGGGGCCGGCTATTGGCTGTGGAAGCCCTACTTCATCGACCTGATGCTGCGTCAGCACCTGAAGGACGGCGATATCCTGTTCTACAGCGACAGCGGTGCCCATTTCATCCACAGCGTCGACCCGTTGATCGGGATTTGCAGGCGGCAGCGCGATCTTCCGGTCCTGCTGTTCACGCTGGAGGACGATCACAGCAACGGCGTCTGGACCAAGCGCGACTGCTTCCACTTCATGGGGCTGGACCGGCCTGAAATCGTCGGCGCGGCGCAGATCATGGGCAGCTTCTTCCTGTGCGAACGCGGGCCTGAAAGCATGGATTTCGTCGCGCAATGGCTGCGGCTTTGCCAGGATGCCCGGCTGATCACCGACGCGCCCAACGAATGCGGCCTGCCGAACTATCCGGAATTCCGCGACCATCGCCACGACCAGAGCATCCTCAGCCTGCTCGGCCGCCGCCACGGCGTGGCCACCATTCCAGACATCTCGCATGGGGGGACGGGCGCCTCCGC
>NZ_BADK01001130.1 GCF_000333595.1 Azospirillum sp. B506 | reverse complement strand
CACATGCCGGCCAGCATCAGTTCGCTGTGCAGCGGGTGATCGCGCATGACGTGGAAGGCCTTGCCCGAGGCGATCCAGGCCGCCACCGCCGCCGCTTCGCGTGGACCGATCCGCGAATCGCAGTCTCGGCAGACGAACCGACGCACGGTCGGGTCGTCGGAAGCCAGGAAGCGCCAGTAGAGGCCGGTTACAGGGCCGCTGCCGGGGGGCATCGCCATCCGCTCCGCCCCCAGCGCGTCCAGTTCCGCCAGCACCTCCGGCGGCACGCTGTCGTCGTGGTAAATCCGGCAGCTCCAGCCGGGATAGAGCGACGGCACCAGCCGGGCATTCTCCACCGCACCGCGGCTGTAGATCCCCGCCGTGCCCCACAGGCTGAAGGCGACGACGTCGCGGACGCGCCGCTGCGGGTCGGCCGGCCGGTCGCGCAAGCGGGGCAGGGCGAGTGCCGCTCCCTCCTCGGCGGCGATCCGTGTCTTGTGCGTAAGCACGATGTCGACCTGCGCCAGGGCTTCCGCCTCGCGGTAGGTCTGGTACAACAGGATCGCGAGATTCTCGCGCGCGTCGAGGAAATCGGGGGCCAGGGCCACCGTCCGGGCCAGGGCCACCGCCGCTTTTTCCAGCGCCGCCAGATCGAGGCCGCCGGCTTGTTTCGTCAGGATGCCGATGTTGAACAGCGCTCCGGAATGGTCGGGTTGCAGCGCCTGTGCCTGGGCGTAGCGGGTCAGCGCCTCCGCCGGACGGCCGGCGCGGGCGCAGGCGTTGCCCAACTGGAACAGGCGCTCTGCGGTCGGCGGCTCCAGGGAGGACAGGCGCGACAGGTCGGCGATTGCCGCTTCGGGCCGACGCCGGTCCAGATGGCGGAGCGCGCGCAGTTCCAGCAGCAGGCCCAGTCGCTGCCGGTATTCCCCGTTCTCCCGGTCGAGCTTCAGCGTCCGGCTCAGCGAGCCGATTGCCGCATCGGTGTCGCCGATCATCTGGGCCGCAACGCCCAGCAGTGCCCAGGCTGCGGGATCGTCCGGCTGCAGGGCCAGTGCGCGCCGCTGACAGGCCGCAGCCTCCGCCGGACGGCCGAGTGCCTGATGGAGCTTGCCGAAGTCGCGGTGATGGTCGGCCACATCCGGGCCGGCGCGCAGCGCCGTGGCAAGATGCTGTGCCGCCTCGTCCAGGCGGCCGGACTGAGCCAGCAGCAGGCCCAGCAGATGGGCGGCGCGATGGGTGTCGGGAGCGGCGTCGAGGATGCGGGCATAGAGGATTTCCGCCTCATGCAGCCGTCCGGCCGCGTGATGGTCGACGGCAACCCGCAAGGCTTCCTGGATCGAGGCCATGTCACTCCCCCAGCACACAGCTTCGGCAATGGCGCGGCGGCGCCCGTTACACACTGTTACACAGCCTTATGTCTGTCGATATCGTCCAGTTACAGTCGCGCGCGACCATGGCCGCCAACAAGAAAGACATCGGATCGAGGGCGACTGCCATGGGAATTTCCAAGACACCCATCTCCAGAACCATGACCCGCGACGTGGTGACGCCGGTCACCATCGTCACCTTCGCGGTCTCCACCGTCACCGGCATCATGCTGCTTGCGCACTGGAATGCCGGGCTTGTGCGCTTTTCCCATGAATGGTTGAGCATGGTCTTCTCCGCCATCGCGCTGTGGCATCTGGTGAAGAATGGCCGCGCCTTCCTGGGCTATCTGAAGCGGCATGCCGCCCAGGCGGCTTTCGCCACCGCCCTGATCGTCTCGGTGGTCTTCACCGGCATGACCGGCACCACCGGCGGCGGCGGGGCCAATCCGGGGGCGGTGTTCGGCGCCCTGTCCGGCGCCCGCCTGGAAGCCGCCGCTCCGGCGCTGGGTCTGTCGCCCGCCCGGGCGGTGGAGGTGCTGAAGGCCGCGAACATCGATGCCGCACCGGGCGAGACGCTGACCGTGATCGGTGAACGCGCGGGGAGGAATGGGGCCGCCATCGCCAGCATGCTCGCGGCGGGGCGGACACGCTGAGGAGTTCGGATGTCCCTCTCTCCCTACCGGGGAGAGAGGGACTTGCTCGGGTGGAAGGACCGTCCTACGACGCCTTCGCCGTCCTTTTCTTCGGTGCCGCGGCTTCCGCCGGGGCGTCCTTGGCCGCCTTGGCCTTGGTCGCCTTCTTGGCAGCCGGCTTCTTGGCCACAGCCTTGGCGGGCTTTTCCGCCTCCGCTCCGTCGGCCTTGGCCGGCTCGGCGTCCTTGGCCGCCTTGCCGCCCTTCTTGGCGGCGTCCTTGGCGACCTTGGCGTCGATCAGCTCCAGCGCCTGTTCCAGCGTGACGCTGTCCGGCTCGGTCCCCTTCGGGATCGAAGCGTAGACGCTGGCATGCTTCACATAGGGACCGAAGCGTCCGGAGCCCATGGTGATCGGCTTGCCGGTCTTCGGGTGATCACCCAGCGTCTTGGCCGGAGCCGACGCCCTTCTTGGCGGCGCCGGCCAGCAGATCGACGGCACGGTTGATGCCGATGGTCAGGACGTCGTCGTCCGGCGTCAGCGACTTGTAGACGCTGCCGTGCTTCAGGTAGGGACCGAAGCGGCCGATGCCGGCGCTGATCTCCTCCCCCGTCTCCGGATGGTTGCCGATGGCGCGCGGCAGGGCCAGCAGCTTCAACGCGGTGTCGAGATCGACATCGGCCGCGGCCATGCCCTTCGGCAGCGACACCCGCTTGGGCTTCGGTGCCTCGTCCTTCTTCTTTTTCTTTGCCTTGGGCTTCTTGCCGTCGGCAGCAGGCTCTTCCGCCGCCGGCTCCTCCGGCGGTGCGACCGCCGTGGTGGGGGCCGGCCCGAGCTGGATATAGGCACCGAACGGACCGCGGCGCACCGTCACCGGCAGGCCGGTCTCCGGATCGTTGCCCAGCTCGCGCGGGCCTTCCTGCGCCTCGCCATTCTCGTCGTTGGCGACGGCCAGCGGCCGGGTGTAGCGGCACTCCGGATAGCGCGAGCAGCCGATGAAGGCGCCCATCTTGCCCAGCTTCAGCCCCAGCCGGCCCTCGCGGCAGACCGGGCAGACGCGCGGGTCGTGGCCGTCCCCGGTGGCGGCAGGGAAGAAATGGGCGCCCAGCTCGTTGTCGAGCGTGGTCAGCACCTGGGTGATCGTCAGATCCTTGGTGCCGTTCACCGCCGCGTCGAAGGCGGTCCAGAAATCGCGCAGGACGGTCTTCCAGTCGATCTTGCCGTCGGAGATTTCGTCCAGCTGGTTCTCCAGCTCCGCGGTGAAGTTGTACTCCACATAGCGATGGAAGAAATTCTCCAGGAAGGCGGTCACCAGCCGGCCGCGGTCTTCCGGAATGAAGCGCCGCTTGTCCAGCCGCACGTAATTGCGGTCCTGCAGAACCTGCAGGATCGAGGCATAGGTCGACGGACGGCCGATCCCCAGCTCTTCCAGCTTCTTGACGAGGCTGGCTTCCGAATAGCGAGGCGGTGGCTGGGTGAAATGCTGGTCCTGGGCGATGTCGCCGCGGGCGAGGGCGTCGCCCTGCTCCATGGCGGGCAGGCGGCGTTCCTGCTGGTCGTCCTCGGCCGCGTCGTCGCGGTCCTCCTGATAGAGCTTCAGGAAGCCGTCGAACACGACGATGGAGCCGGTGGCGCGCAGCACCACATCCCTGGACGGGCTGGCGATGTCGACCGCCACCTGATCGAGAACGGCGCTTTCCATCTGGCTGGCCAGCGTCCGCTTCCAGATCAGCTCATAGAGCCGCAGCTCGTCCTGCTCCAGATGGCCGGCCACCGAGTCGGGGCGGCGATGCAGGTCGGTCGGACGGATGGCCTCGTGGGCCTCCTGGGCATTCTTGGCGGCGGTCTTGTAGACGCGCGGCTGGGCCGGGACGTAGCGCTCGCCATACTGCGTGCCGATCAGGCTGCGGGCGCCGTCGATGGCCTCCTGCGACAGGCTGACGCCGTCGGTTCGCATATAGGTGATGAGACCGACCGTCTCGCCGCCGATATCGATGCCCTCGTAGAGCTTCTGCGCGGTACGCATGGTGCGCGTGGCGCCGAATCCCAGCTTGCGCGAGGCTTCCTGCTGCAGGGTGGAGGTGGTGAAGGGCGGCGACGGGTTGCGGCGGCTCTGCTTGCGCTCCACCGACGAGACGGCGAAGCTCTGCGGGCGGACCTTCGCCACCGCCGCCTCGGCCGCCTCACGGTTGGGCAGGCCGAACTTGTCGAGCTTCCGGCCGTCCAACTGGGTCAGCGACGCGGTGAAGGACGAGCCGGCCGGCGTGGTGAAGCCGACGGAGATGCTCCAGTACTCCTGCGGCTTGAAGACCTCGATCTCCGACTCGCGCTCGCAGATCAGGCGCAGCGCCACCGACTGCACGCGGCCGGCTGACTTGGAGCCCGGCAGCTTGCGCCACAGCACCGGCGACAGGGTGAAGCCGACCAGATAGTCGAGTGCCCGGCGCGCCAGATAGGCGTCGACCAGTTCCTGCGACACGGCGCGCGGGTTGGCCATCGCGGTCTGGACGGCCGATTTGGTGATCTCGTTGAAGGTGACGCGCTGGACGTCGCGGTTGTCGGACAGATGCTTTTCGCGAAGGAGTTCGGACAGATGCCAGGCGATGGCCTCTCCCTCGCGATCCGGGTCGGTTGCGAGATAGATGCGGTCAGCCGACTTGACCGCCTTGGCGATCTCGTCGATGTGGCGCTTGGAGCGGTCGCCCAGCTCCCATTCCATCGCGAAATCTTCATCCGGGCGCACCGAGCCGTCGCGCGCCGGAAGGTCGCGGACATGGCCGAAGCTGGCGATGACGGTGTAGTCGTCGCCCAGATACTTGTTGATGGTCTTCGCCTTGGCCGGCGATTCGACGATGACGACGTTGCTGCCCGGCAAGAAACCAGCCCTTCGCGTATGCCCACTCAAACCACGGCGGTGCCGATCAGGCGAGAGAGACCTGATGACCGGGAAGACGCTGGACTCGGCCGGCAAGCTCAAGTTCCAGAACCACGGTCAGCACCACCGGAGCGGACAATTGGCACCCGCGGACGAGTTCGTCAATGGTGACGGGCGAGGGACCGAGGTTTTCCAGCACCAGGGCACGCGCCCTGGCAAGGTCGCTTTCGTCGGGTTCGGTGGCCTTGCCGGGAGTGAGGATCGGTGCGCTGAACAGGTCGCGCTGCGGCTCGGCCAGGGTCGGCGGCCGCAGATTCTCGATGGCACGCAGCACGTCGTCCGCCCGCTCCACCAGCGTGGCGCCCTGGCGCAACAGGTTGTTGGTGCCGTGGCAGCGCGGGTCGAGCGGGGAGCCCGGCACCGCCATCACCTCCCGGCCCTGCTCCAGGGCCATCCGCGCGGTGATCAGCGAGCCGGAGCGCAGCGCCGCCTCCACCACCAGTACGCCCAGCGAGAGACCGGAGATCAGGCGGTTGCGGCGGGGAAAATGGCGTGCTTGCGGCTGGGTGCCGATGGCGCTTTCCGCCACCACCACTCCCTGCGCCACGATGTCGCGGTACAGCCCCTCATTCTCTGGCGGATAGACGACGTCGATGCCGCCGGCCAGCACGGCGGCGGTTCCGCTTGCCAGCGAGCCGGCATGGGCGGCGGTGTCGATGCCGCGGGCAAGGCCGGAGACGACCAGCACCCCGGCCGCCCCAAGCTCGCGCGCCAGCGATTCGGCGAATTTCTTGCCGTTGAGAGAGGCGTTGCGCGCTCCGACGATCGCGACCGTACGCCGTTTCAGCAGATGCGGGTGTCCGGTGACCGATATCACCGGCGGTGCGTCGTCCACCGCCGCCAGGGGTTCCGGATAGTCTGGCTCGCAGGCGCAGAGCAGGCGGGCGCCGAAGCGGCGGTTGGCCTGCATCTCCCGCTCCGCTTCCGCCTTTGAGGCGATGCGCAGCGGCTTGCTCCGACCGCCCCGCCGTGCCAACTCGGGCAGCATTTCCAGCGCTTTGGCGGCGCTGCCATACTTCTCCAGCAGGCGGTGAAAGGTGATCGGCCCGACATTCTCCGTGCGGATGAGACGGATCCAGTCAAGCCGTTCGGCGTCGGTCAGGGGGTGGCGCGGTTGTGTCATGGTCAAGATCATTACAACCGAGCATCGATCCGTTCAACATGCATTCGCATGCAAGCGTGTTTCGTTGACGGCTTTTACCCCTGCGGTCCGTGATTTGCCGTTCTACAAAGGGGGCCGCTGGGTTTGCTCCGATTGCCGCAGGGGCACAAGGACTTCATTGCCCACGGCAAGGATCGTTCCCGGACGTGGAAAAGCAGTTCGCCTCCAGTGAGGTCGTCGTGCCTGTGGAATTGGCTGTTCAACCTTTGATCGTGCAGCGTATGAAGGGAAATATCAAAAAGCTGGCGTTGATTATCACAAAATCTAGTGCTTCCCCTTATGGAAGCACCTTTAATTTCCGGTATGATCCTAACCATACCAAGGTACTGGAATGGGGGGGCAGATGTTTGGACGCGGGAAGGTCAATCGGGCGCTGGGCCGCAAGCTGGCCGCGTTGGATGCTTTGCGCGCGAAAGTGATGGTGGCCGACGCGGATCTGAACATCGTATACGTCAACCCGGCGGTGACCGCGCTGCTGCGCGAGGTGGAAGGCGATCTGCGCAAGGACCTGCCCCGTTTGGATGTCAACCGTCTCGTCGGCAGCAACATCGACGTTTTCCATAAGAATCCCAGCCACCAGCGCTCCATGCTGGCCGCTTTGACCAAGCCGTATGGCGCCACGATCAAGGTCGGCGGCCACCAGTTCGACCTGCTGGTCTCGCCGCTGACGGAGAATGGCGAGCGCATCGGGTTCGTTGTCGAATGGGCCGATGCCAAGGAGCGGCTGGAAAACCTCGATTATGCCGCGCAGATGGCGGCGATCAGCCGCTCGCAGGCGGTCATCGAGTTCACCACCGACGGCACCATCACCAAGGCGAACGACAATTTCCTCAAGGTCATGGGCTATCGCCTGGATGAGGTGATCGGCAAGCACCACAGCATGTTCGTCGAGCCGTCCTATCGCGACAGCCCGGATTATGCCCGCTTCTGGGAAACGCTGCGGCGCGGCGAGTTCCAGGCGGCGCAATACAAGCGCATCGGCAAGTCCGGAAAGCCGGTGTGGATCGAAGGCGCCTACAACCCGATCTTCGACGAGAAGGGGCAGGTCACCAAGGTCGTCAAGTTCGCGGTCGACATCACCGCGCAGGCTTCGCTGCTGAACAATCTCAAGGTCCTGATCGACAGGAATTTCGGCGAGATCGACCAGGCGCTGCATCTGTCGCTGGGCCAGGCGGGGTCCGCCAACGACGCCGCCGGCTCGACCTCGGCCAGCGTGCAGGCGGTGGCCGCGAGCGCCGAGGAGCTG
Source organism: Azospirillum sp. B506 (assembly GCF_000333595.1). Classification (GTDB taxonomy): domain Bacteria; phylum Pseudomonadota; class Alphaproteobacteria; order Azospirillales; family Azospirillaceae; genus Azospirillum. The sequence goes on along the minus strand of NZ_BADK01001130.1, from coordinate 5,359 downwards.
GTCGCCTCCATCGGCGAGATTTCCGAGAGCATGACCCGCGCCCGCTCCGCGACGGACGGCGCCTTCGACCGCACGGTCGCGGTGGCGGAAAGCACCGACCGGCTGGCGGCGGCGGCCCAGGCGATGAACGGCATCGTCGGGCTGATCAACAGCATCGCCGGCCAGATCAACCTGCTGGCGCTGAACGCCACCATCGAGGCGGCGCGGGCAGGGGAGGCCGGCAAGGGCTTCGCCGTCGTGGCGAGCGAGGTGAAGAACCTCGCCAACCAGGCGGGCAAGGCGACCGAACAGATCTCCGCCGAGATCGAAGGCATCCAGTCGACGTCGACCGAGGTCGCCAACGCGCTGAACGCGATCCGCGAAGCCGTCTCCGTAGTGCGGGAACATGTCACCGGCACGGCATCGGCGGTCGAGGAGCAGAGCGCCGTTACCCAGAACATGTCGTCGAACATGCAGACCGCGTCGGTCGCCGTCGCGACGGTCACCTCGAACATCGCGGCCATCTCCACCGCCGTCAGCCAGGTGGCGGGTGCGGTCGAACGGACGAAGGAAGCGGCCCACGTCCTGGTCCGCTGACGGCCCATCGGGCGCCATCTCACGGCGCCCGCCTTGCCGCAGCCCTCAGCGCTTGTGGAAGACCGGGGGGCGCTTTTCGAAGAAGGCGGTGATGCCCTCCTTGGCCTCGCCATTGTGCAGGGCTTCGACGAACAGGTCGCTCTCGCGGGCGAGCTGGGTGGCGAAGCTGCCGTAGGCAAGTTCCATCAGCTTCTTGGCCGGCCCATGGCACCGCTCGGCCCCTCGGCGATGGTCTGCGCCCAGGCGACGGCATTGGCAGCGCCCGGCCGGGGTCGGGCATGCGGTTGACCACCCCGGCGGCATGCAGGCGGGCGGCATCGACCGGACGCCCGGTCAACATCAGTTCTGCATAGAGCTGCGGCCGCAGCGCGCGGGCGAGCGAGGCGGAGGCACCGCCGTCGGCAGTCAGCCCGACCTTCACATAGGCGGTCAGGAACTGCGCATCCGCCGCCGCGACGATCAGGTCGCAGGCCAGCGCCAGCGAGAAGCCGGCCCCGGCAGCCGGCCCCTCCACCGCAGCGACGATGGGCTTCGGGCATTCACGCATGGCGCGGACCCAGCCATGGAACCGTTCGATCCCGTCGCGGTTCTCCGAGCGGGACCGGCTGCCATGGTGATAGAGGTTGTTCAGATGCCCGCCGGAGCTGAAGGCGCCGCCGGCTCCGGTCAGCACGATGGCACCGATGCCGGGGTCGTGCGTCGCCTCGTCCAGCGCATCGCGGCCGGCGGCCATCATCCGCAAACCCAGCGCGTTGCGGGTGCCGGTGTCGCTCATGGTCAGCACCATGACGCGGCCCTGGCGTTCAACCGTCATGCTGCCGGTATCCTGACGTTCGTTCATGGTCGTTTCTTCCCCGGTTGTCATTGTCCGGCCGGCGGAACCTCGCCGGATGGTGGTGCCACTGTGACAGCCTGCGGGCAGCCGTCCAATCCCTCCGACCGGTATAGGAGCGGCCCGGACGCCGCAGAAGGCCGCTGTTTTTCCACAATACCCCCTCCTACATTGGGGTGAGACCTATCGCCGCGCGGACTGCGGCGGCACGGCATGGCGGTACCGATTGACGGGGGCAGGGGATGGCGCTGGCGCTGGACCGGCAAGGCGGGAGCGGAGGGAGGAAGCCGGTCGTCGCCAAGGCCAGTCCACCTTATGCCAACCGCACCGTGATCCTTGTCTGCGTGCTGGCCTTCGTCCTGCATCTGCCGCCGGAATCCTTCGCTTTCGTGCCCGCCTATTTCTTCGGAACCGTCGAGCTGGCCGGGCCGCTGCCCACCGCTGCGCTTTGGCGCGGGCTGTTCGGCCATGTGCTGATCCATGGCGACCTGACGCATCTGGTTTCCAACATGGCGGTGCTGTGGCTGCTGGGCGATGTGGTGGAGCGGGAGGCCGGCCATCTCCGCTACCTGGTGCTGTTCCTTGCCGGCATGGTGGCGGCGGCATTGACCGAGGGGCTGATGGCGGTCGACCGGATGGCACCGCTGATCGGGGCGAGCGGGGCGATCTGCGCGCTGATGGGGGCCTTCCTGTGGATGCGGCCGTGCGCGGGCCTGCTGGCGCGCGCCTTGCCACGGAGGCTGGTGCAGGGGGCGATCCTGGTCTTCTCGCTGCTGAACACGGCGATGATGCTGGTGCCGTTGAAGGCCGAGTCTCCCTTGGCCGAGGTGGGCTGGGGAGCCCATGCCGGCGGGCTGGGCGCGGGATTGCTGCTGGGCGCCCTGCTGGTCCGGAACGGACGCGGCCGGCCGAGAACCGCTCCCTAGGTCGAGTGTCGTGAGCGGTTGCATTTGCCGCTGCCGACCGAAATACTCGCCCGATCTTCAGCGAGGGGCGGTGGTTCATGAGCGACGGCAAGAGTGGCGAGACTGTTCTGGGCGTGATCGGCGGCAGTGGCCTGTACGACATCGATGGCCTGGAGAACACCCGCTGGGTCAAGGTGACCACCCCCTTCGGCGACCCGTCCGACGAACTGCTGACCGGCGAACTGGATGGGCAGACGCTGGTCTTCCTGCCGCGTCACGGCCGCGGCCACCGCATCCCGCCGTCGGAGCTGAACTTCCGCGCCAACATCCACGCGCTGAAGCAGCTGGGCGTGACCGAAATCCTGTCGGTGTCGGCGGTCGGTTCGCTGAAGGAGCATCTGCCCCCCGGCACCTTCGTGGTGATCGACCAGTTCATCGACCGGACCTTCGCCCGGGACAAGACCTTCTTCGGCAGCGGTCTGGTCGCCCATGTGGCGCTGGGCCATCCGGTCTGCGGGCGGCTGGGCGACCTGATCGAGGAGGCGCTGGCCGAGCTGGACATCCCGCACCAGCGCCGCGGCACCTACATGGTGATGGAAGGGCCGCAATTCTCCACCGTCGCCGAATCGAACCTGTACCGCAGCTGGGGTTGCGACGTCATCGGCATGACGAACATGCCGGAGGCCAAGCTCGCCCGCGAGGCGGAGATGTGCTACGCGACCGTCGCCATGGTCACCGATTACGATTGCTGGCACGACGGGCACGACCATGTGTCGGTCGATGCTGTGATCCGCGTGGTGGTCGCCAATGCCGGCAAGGCTCGCTCTTTGGTTGCGGCGCTCGCGCCGAAGGTGGTGCGGCGCGAGGGGTTGTGCATCCAGGGCTGCCACACCGCGCTCGACAACGCCATCATGACCGCGCCCGGCCATCGCGACCCGGCGATGCTGGAAAAGCTGTCGCTGATCGTGAAGCGGACGCTGGGGTGAGCCGTTGCCGGCGGGGTGAAAAGCACGATTGCCGACGCGGGTGTACCGGGGCCGTAATCCCTGGCACGTCCGCCCGATCAGCGGTTCAGCGACTGAAGCTGCAGCTGGACCACCTGCAACAGCAGGATCAGGAGAGTGAGGATTTTCTCCATCCTCATTGCCCTCCGTCAGCGCGGCGCGGGCGGTGGCCATTCCGCCGCCCCGGCCGCGTGGCAAACACGCCAAGCATCCCCGGCATTTTGAATATGTAAGGTGTATGTAATTTCGCGCGCTCGCTTTCGTGCACGCAAAATGCGCTTGTGCGTGGATTGAAACGGTGCATGCGCTCTTCCTTTCCCGCCCATGAACGAAAGTAGGGGTGGGTGCCAATCCGCGCGTCGCATATATCATCGGTACACGTAACCATTCAGGCGACGGCAAGACGGTTTCTCGGTTGATGGACAGGGCTGACGGTTTCTTCCGCGAGCAGATGCGTCCTCCGCTGTCTTACTACGATGCTTTGCTGTGAAAAAATCGAATTGGGCGGCGGCTGTTCGTCACCGTTCCAATCACGCATGTGCATTGTGTTTTTCACCCAGTGGAATTCCGGTGGGAATGGAAGCCATGCAATTTGACGAATTGTCGAAAAGCCTTCGCGATTTCTAGGATTGTTCGGGCACCATAGTGTCTTCTGTTCGGTCAATGGCGCCATTGTCCAACCGGCGCCAAGGCCACAACGATGAGGAAACGTTCATGAAGCGTCGTTCCTTCCTGACTTCGGCCGGTGTCGGCGTCGCTGCCAGCACCCTGGCGGCCCCCGCCATTGCGCAGAGCCAGCCGGAAATCCACTGGCGTCTGGCCTCCAGCTTCCCCAAGAGCCTGGACACCATTTACGGCGCCGCCGACACCATCGCCGCCCGCGTGGCCGCCGCCACCGACGGCAAGTTCACCATCCGCCCCTTCGCCGCCGGTGAGATCGTCCCCGGCTTGCAGGTGCTGGACGCGGTTCAGAACGGCACGGTCGAGTGCGGCCACACCGCCAGCTATTACTATGTCGGCAAGGACCCGACCTTCACCTTCGACGCGACGGTGCCGTTCGGCCTGAACGCCCGCCAGCAGAACGCCTGGATCTACAATGGCGGCGGCATGGCCCTGCTGCGCGAGTTTTTCGACGGCTACGGTGTCATGAACTTCCCGGCCGGCAACACCGGCGTGCAGATGGGCGGCTGGTTCCGCAAGGAGATCAAGACCGTCGAAGATCTGAAGGGCCTGAAGTTCCGCATCGGCGGCTTCGCCGGTCAGGTCCTGGCCAAGCTGGGCACCGTGCCGCAGCAGATCGCCGGCGGCGACATCTATCCGTCGCTGGAAAAGGGCACCATCGATGCCGCCGAGTGGATCGGCCCCTATGACGACGAGAAGCTCGGCTTCAACAAGGTCGCCAAATACTATTATTATCCGGGCTGGTGGGAAGGTGGGCTGAACGTCTCGCTGCTGATCAACAAGCAGCAGTGGGAGCAGTTGCCCAAGCAGTACAAGGCCGTTCTGGAGGCCGCCTGCTTCGAGGCCAACCTGACGATGAACGCCAAGTACGACGCGGAAAACCCGGCGGCGCTGCGCCGTCTGGTCGCCGGCGGCGCCCAGCTGCGTCCCTTCCCGCGCGAGGTGATGGAGGCGTGCTACAAGGCCGCCACCGAGCTGTATGACGAGACGGCCAAGACCAATCCGAAGTTCGCCAAGATCTATGAGCCGTGGAAGAAGTTCCGCGACGAGGAATATCTGTGGTTCCGCGTGGCCGAGAACTCCTTCGACAACTTCGCCTTCACCGCCGGCCTCAAGCGCTGACGGCATCGGGTGACGCTTGCGGCCCCCGCATCCCGTCCCGGATGCGGGGGCTTTTTTAGAGGATGTCTGACCGAACGGCGTGCTTGCAGCGGTGGCCGGATGAGCAAGGGCAGACCGAATCTGGCATTGCCGGTCATTGCGCTTCGATCGCCAACCCTATCGCCGGCGCATTGTTGCCGAGCGCTGCACCGGCCGGTTTAAGGTGAGTCGTCGGTGCGGTTGCCGAGCTTCCGACGGTA
>NZ_BADK01001131.1 GCF_000333595.1 Azospirillum sp. B506 | reverse complement strand
ATTACATCAAACACTTCTAACCTTCCAGCCAGCCGCACCTAGCGGCTGGCCTTCCACCCTGGGACCAAAATCCCCCGATGGGGCGCAAGCTCGACTTATCCACACATTTCAAGGCCTTGCCCCTAGATTCTTAGATTCTTAGATTCTGTTTCAGGGAAAAAGTTCCTTTTTTTTCAATGGTTTCTGGCGAAGTTCCCGAGTTCTTGGGGTCGTTACCCGAGCAATTGGGGGCTCTATCCCGAGCAATTGGGGGCACATCCCGAGCAATTGGGGGCTATCCCGAGCCGAGTTGACTTATCGTTACGGCTCGGGATAGGCTGTGCCCCCAATTGCTCGGGATAGCCCCCAAGAAGTCGGGATGGGTGCCTTCATGCCGCGGAAATCCTTGCCTTCGGTTGGTCGCACCATCCGCGCCGCGGCTGCGGCCGAACAGCATGACGGCACCGAAATCGTGAAGCCTGGAGAGCTGACGGACATCAGTTTCCCACGCGGCGTCTCGCCATCCCTGGCGGCCCGTCGGACGCTGGCGCTGCTGCTCGCCACCGCCGGCGCCAACGGCTGGAAGGACCAGGTTCACCGGATCACCAAGCGCGAGATCCGGCAGGGCCACAAGAGCAACGAGCGCCTGAAGGACACGCTCGACGAGGTGGCCGGGATCCGCCTCCAAACTGGCGGGCTGTCCAGCCGCGGCCGCGCAGCCATCGTGCGCGCTGGCCTGTTCGACGAGCTGATCGAGGAGACCGACGACGGCGACCAGTCCTGGGTCGAGTTCCGGTTCAACCGCCACACTCGCGCGCTGCTGAAGGACAGCAACACCTTCGCTGCCATGAACCGCGCCGCGCTCATGGCCCTGCAATCTAAGTACGCCATCACGCTCTACGAGCTGGGATGCCTCTACGCGGGCCGCCGCCACCCGGAGATGGACCTCACCGTGCCCGACCTGCGGCTCAAGCTCGGCGTGCCTGAAGGGGTCTATCGCGACTGGACCGATCTCCAACGCTTTGTTCTCAGCAAGGCCAAGCTGGAGATCGACGCCCTGGCCCACTTCACGCTTCAGGTGGAGGAGGTCCGAAACGGCCGGAAGGTGGTCCGCGTGCGGCTGCGCTTCCTGCTGAAGGACGATCGCGGCATCGACGCGGCGGCCGACGAGCTGGAGCGGCCGAAGGCCGGACGCAAGGCGCGTATCCGCGGCACGGTCGAGCATGCCGAGCCCGTGCCGGCGCCGACCGCGATCGCCGCGCCGAAGCCCGTTCGGAAGACACGCCCGGCGGCTGATCCCCCTTCCAAGGCGGTGCGGAAGTCCCGCGCGAAAGCGGTCGACGAGCCGGTCCAACTCGACCTCGAGGACCTCACCAGGCCTATACTGCCGTCCCCGGAGTCCACAGCCAAACGCCGGCCGCCGACGCGCTCCCAGCGCGAACGGCGGCGGCCGGTGTAGGCCGCAGGCCGTTTGGCTGTGGACCCCCGGGGACGGCACACAGGAGGCACGATGACCGTGAGCATGGAAAACATCACCCTGTCCAATCCACTGTCGCGGCCGCAGCGGCGTTGCT
>NZ_BADK01001132.1 GCF_000333595.1 Azospirillum sp. B506 | reverse complement strand
GTCGGTGCGAATTCAATCCCGACACCATGCGGATGGAACTGGCCTCCTTCTGGGATTTGCTGTTCAACCCGGTGGCGCAGGCGAAATTCGTCCACACCGTCAGCGCCGGCTACGTCACCGGCTCCATCTTCGTGCTGTCGGTCAGCGCCTGGTATCTTCTGAAGGGCCGTCATCGCGCCTTCGCCACCCGCTCGATGATCGTCGCCTCGGCCTTCGGACTGGCCGCCGCCCTGTCGGCCGCCGTGCTCGGCGACGAGAGCGGATACACCATCAGCGAGCACCAGAAGGTCAAGCTGGCCGCCATCGAAGCGATGTGGGAGACCGCACCGGCTCCGGCCGGCTTCACCCTGTTCGCCATCCCCGACCAGCAGGCGCGGGAGAACCACGCGGCGGTGACGGTTCCCTGGGCGCTGGGGCTGATCGCCACCCGCTCGGCCAACACGGTGCTGCCGGGCATCGACGATCTGGTCCGGCGGGCGGAGGCCCGCATCCGCAACGGCCTGATCGCTTACGACGCGCTGGAGCGGTTGCGCGCCAACCGCGGCGATGCCGAGGCCCGCGCCACGCTGGCGGCGCATTCCGGCGACCTGGGACACGCCCTGCTGCTGAAGCGCTATGTCGCCGATCCACGGACCGCGGACGACACCACCATCTTGCGGGCGGCCAACGACGTGATCCCCGCCGTCCCGCCGCTGTTCTGGAGCTTCCGCGTCATGGTGGGGCTCGGCTTCTTCTTCATCGGCCTGTTCGCGGTCGCCTTCTGGCGCTCCTGCCGCCGCGACTTCGAGCATCCGCTGTTCCTGAGGATCTGCGTCTGGTCGCTGCCGCTGCCCTGGCTGGCGGCGGAGCTGGGATGGGTGGTGGCCGAATATGGCCGCCAGCCCTGGGCCATCGACGGGGTTCTGCCGACCTTCCTCGCCTCCTCGGCGCTGTCGGCCGGACAGGTGCTGTTCTCGCTGTCAGGCTTCGTCCTGTTCTACACCTCGCTGCTGATCGTCGACGTGATCCTGATGCGCAAATACATCCGCATCGGCCCGGCCGACGCCCTGCGGCCTCCCTCCCCCGCCGCACAGCCCGTTCCCGCCGCCTGAGGACCCGACCATGGAAATCCTGTTCGATTACGAGCATCTCCGCCTGATCTGGTGGCTGTTCCTGGGCGTCCTGCTGATCGGCTTCGCCGTGATGGACGGCTTCGATCTGGGGGTCGCTGCCCTGCTGCCGCTGGTCGCCCGCACCGACCTGGAGCGGCGCGTCGCCATCAACAGCATCGGCCCGGTGTGGGACGGCAACCAGGTCTGGCTGGTCCTGGGGGCCGGCGCCATCTTCGCCGCCTGGCCGGCGATCTATGCAGCCGCCTTCTCCGGCTTCTACATCGCGCTGTTCCTCGTGCTGGTCACGCTGATCCTGCGCCCGGTCGGGTTCGAGTTCCGCAACAAGTTCGCCGACACCCGCTGGCGCGGCTTCTGGGACGCCGCCCTGGTGGCGGGCGGGGTGGTGCCGTCGCTGGTGTTCGGCGTCGCCTTCGGCAACCTGCTGCAAGGTGTGCCCTTCCGCATCGACGGCGATCTGCGCGTGTTCTACGAGGGCGGCGGGCTGCTGGAACTGCTCAACCCCTTCGGCCTGCTCGCCGGGCTGCTGTCGCTCGCCATGCTGACCACCCATGGCGCCGTCTATCTCGCCTTGAAGACCGACGGCACGGTCAGGCAGCGCGCCGCCGCCTATGTCCGCGCCGGGGCGCCGGCCACCATCCTGCTGTTCCTGCTCGCCGGGCTGTGGGTCGCGCTGGGGCTGCCGGGCTACGCCCTGGTCGGAACCGTGGTGACCGACGGGCCGTCCAACCCGCTGTTCAAGCAGGTCGAACTCCGGCCGGGCGGCTGGCTCGCCAACTACGCCGCCCATCCCTGGATGATCGCGGCGCCGGTCCTGGGGGTGCTCGGCCCGGCGGGTGCCTTCATCGCCACCCTGAAGGACAGGCCGGGTGCCGCCTTCATCGCCAGCGCCACCGGCATCGCCGGCATCGTCGCCACGGCGGGAGTCAGCATGTTCCCGATGCTGATGCCCTCCAGCCTCGTCCCGTCGGCCAGCCTGACGGTGTGGGACGCCTCCTCCAGCCACCGCACGCTGCTGGTGATGCTGGTGGCGACACTGATCTTCCTGCCGCTGATCCTGGCCTACACCAGCCTGATCTTCCGCGTCCTGCGCGGACGGGTCGGGCCGGCGGACATCCAGCGCAACCCCTCCAGCCTCTATTGAACCATCCCCAACACAGGAGAACACCGGCCATGTGGTATTTCGCCTGGATCCTCGGCGTGGGCTTCGCCTGCGCCTGCGGCATCCTGAACGCCGTCTGGCACGAACATCACCTGCCGGCCACCGACACGGTGGACTGAGCCCGCATGGTTGTGGAGTCGCCTGCTGCGGTCCGCGCGGCGCGGGCCAGCCGGCTCCACAGCCAGACCACAGCGACGATCTCCGGCACCAGCAGAGTGCCGGCGGCAAGGGCGGGACGATCCCACCACAGCCCCAACGCGGTCAGCGGCAAGCCGCACAGCCAGCCGAACAGGCCATCGGCCCGCGCCACCCCGACGAAGCCGCCGGTGGCCTGCAAGGCGGCCCGCAACATGTTGCCGACGACCCGCCAGGGCACCGACAGGGCGAGCGCACACACAAGGGCAGACCACCAGCGCCCCTCCTGGCCGTAACCCCACCGCCCGAGCCCATCGCCAGCCATGGCCAGCATCAGGCCGGCCATGCTCCCGACCGCCATCCCCCAGGCCAACCGGGTGCGGACCATCACGGCCACGTCAGCCGCAGGACGGCCGGCCAGCCGCATCGCCAGGAAGCGCAGCTGAGCGACCAGAGGCGCGAACAGCGCCAGCACCATCACCGACACGGAGGCGTAGGCTTCCAGCCGCTCCCGCCCGCCGCCGCCGAGCGGGGAGGCGAACAGCGCCAGCGTGACCAGGCCGAGCAGATGGAAGGACAGCAGCCGCTGCGACTCCCACGCCGCCGCCCTGAGCCGGACGGACAGCCAGACACGGTCCGGCGGACCGCCATCACGGGCGTAAAGGCGCAACGCGGCAACCGCCCAGACCGCCGACGGCACCGACACCAGCAGTGCGGCGACGAAGCAGCCGGCGGCGCCGGGAACCATCCGGTCGACGATCAGGACCCCTGCGGCGGCGCGGGCGGCCAGCTCCATCAATTTCCAGCGGATCGCCAACCCGCCCCGCCCCGCGGCATGGAGCAGGAAGGCCGCCGTCCCGCCGACCATGCGGATGGGGGTGGTGGCGATGAACCAGGGCAAGGCCGCCGCCGCCATGGCGCCGACCCCGGCATCCCCGCCCGCCACCCACGGGAGCGCGAACGGATAGGCGAGCGCGCCGGCCAGGGTGAACAGGCCGCCGGCCAGCGCCGCCAGCCACAGCGCCCCACGGACCTCCGACGCCGCAGATCCGGACGCCGCGGCGCGGCTCGCCGCGACCGAGGCGACCGAGCCGAGCGCCATGGTGGCGACCGTCTCCAGCAGCGCCAGCCGCACCACCACCACATAGGCGGCGACGGCACCGTCCGGGGAACGGGCGAGCAGCGCGAGATCGATCTGCGGTGCCGCCTGGCCCAGGAGGAAGGTGAGAAGCAACGCCGGGTAACCGCGCCAGAAGGCCGCTTCCCCCGCCGCTGCCCGGCAGATGGACGCCCACCGACAGACAGTCGGCGGATCGCCGTCCGGAGCATGGTTGTCCGCATCACCGGGGGATCGGCGTCCAACCGGGAAAGCCGCCATCCAACTCCCCGCCGGGGACGGTGAAGAAGCCGAAAGGCTCCGGCGCCGCCGGCAGCGGGTCTTCCAGTTCGATCCGCTCGATTTGGCGGCCGGCATCGATGCTTCGCGCTTTCCAGCCACAGACCAGATCGGCGGCGTCCAGACCGGACAGCACGATGCCGCCCGCCTCCGACCGGTCGCCGGTGGCCCATCGGGCGGCCGACGCGCCGATCAGCGACAGCCGCAGTTCGGGCGTCACCCGGCCGGCGAAGGGTGAGCGGCGCAGCCAGACGTCCACCCACAGATAATAGGTCCAGTTCAACGACAGCCCTTCATCCGCGGCCCAGGCCATGAAGGGGCGGAAGATGGACAGCCCGTCCGGGCTGGACAGCTCCAGCAGACCCGGACAGATGTCGAACAGCGTGTGCCAGTAGATGCGCAGGCTGGTGTCGATGCGCACGAAGGCACGGGACTCCCGGGGATAATCGCCCTGGCGGGCCGGTACCGTCAGCGCCTCCAGCAGGTTGGCGTCGATCAGCCGCTCCGCCCGGCCTTGCGTCATCACGGTCACGGCGCGGCCCTTTCAACGGGAGGAGCGACGGCGTCATCGGCGAAGAGAGCGCGCAAGCGGTCGAGGTCCGACGCGATGTCCAACTCGTCGAAATTGTCGTCGCGCTCGTAGGTCATCGTGGCTCCGGGCGTATCGAACCGCTCGCGCCGGCTTTCCAGGAAGGCCATGGTCGCGTCCGACAAGGCGCGGTCATGGGTATCCAGGACCAGGTGCGGCTGGAGGATCGACAGGTTGTAGCCGGCGGTGTGGAAATGGCTGGCCGCGTCGATGATGCCGTCCCAGGCTTCGAGCGGCACGCCGCAATTGAGATGGGCGCAAACCGCGTTGGAGGCGTCGAACAACACCCCGCAGCCGGTGTCCCGGCACAGCCGCTCGAAGAAGGCCGGCGCGTCGTGGCCGCCGTCCAGGATGGAGGGGTAATTCTCCAGGAACAGCCGCCGTCCCAGCCGTTGCTGCCACCAGTCCACACGCTCGCGCACGCGCCCGTAATCGGCGGCGTAGTCGATCTCGGCGAGGTGGTAGAGCTGGCGCCCGTCATGGGTGAAACGCGCGACATGGTCGGACACGTAGAGGGGACTCATGCGGTCGATCAGGCGGCGCAGGCGCGATGCGAGGCTGTCCAGCGCGACCGCGTCGTTCTCGATGAATTTGGAGAACATGATGTGAAAGCCGACCGGGACGTCGAAGCCGGCGGCCAGCTCCTCCTCCGGGATGGCGAGGAAATTGTCGATGAGCAACTCGACATAGTCGATGCGGCCAGATGCCAGCAGGCTCCGGACCAGGGGCAGCGTCTCCCCCAGCGTGAAATTGAAACCGATCTTCATGGGCACGGCCTCGCCTTCGGCGGAAAAGGCCGCCGCCGCGCGCGGCGGCGGGCGGCGGCCCTCCCGATCAGTTCACACCAACCGGAGCGCAGCAGGACCCGCAGCAGGCGCCCGATCGGCCGGCCACGGACAGGGTCTGCTTTTTGGCGATCTTGATGGTCATGTCGTTGTCCTCCTGTTGTATTGAGAAAAGGCAAAGAAAATGATTCGCAATATACGCCCATATCATGGAGCGCACCCTCATTTTCATTCTTGCCTGCTTCGTTCTTTATTTTAAAATCACCAGAAGAGTCAATCCATGATTCATAGGCCTGTATCTTTTTATTCTATACATACGTCCGCACGATCGGAGCCGTCGCTTTCCTCATCGTCATTCCTTCCAGGGATTCGACCAGCGCGGATCCGTCAGCAGGGTCTCGTCCGTCAGCGTTCCCAGGAAGGCCAGCAGGTCGCGCTTTTCCTGCGGCGTCAGACCGATGCGGGAGATCAGGCTGCTCTTGTGCGGGTTGAGGCGGCCGTCGCCCTTCTGCGCCCCCGAGCGCACCGCCCGGCCGCCATCGGAATAGGCGTCGATCACCGCCGCCAGCGTGGCGATGCTGCCGTCATGCATATAGGGGCCGGTCACCGCCACGTTGCGCAGGCTGGGCGCGCGGAAGGCACCCATGTCCTCCGGCTTGGCGGTGAACTCGAACAGGCCGCGGTTGGGGAAGGGATAGGCCCCGGTGCCGTCCAGATTGTAGAGGCCGGTGTTGTGGAACGGCGTCTCCACCTCGCGGCTCCGGGCATGGACGACCTGATCGTTGAAATTGAAGCTGCCATGGCAATGGTGGCACTCGGCCCGCTCGCCGAAGAACAGGGCCATGCCCCGCGTCTCCGCCTCGCTCAGGCTGGCCTTGCCCTGGAGATAGCGGTCATAGCGGCTGTCCACCGAGACGATGCCGCGCTGGAAGGCCGCGATGGCCTTGATGACCGTCGCCATGGCCAGCGGCTCCGCCTCGTCGGAAAAGGACTGGCGGAACAGCGGCGGATAGACGGGATCGGCACGCAGCCGCTCCAGGATCGCCGCCCGGTTGGCGTCGGTCACGCCCATCTCGACGGGGTCGTCGCCGAACAGCGGGACCTCCATCTGCCGCTCCAGCGACACCAGCGCCGGGTTCGCCCAGGTGTAGGTGGCGTTCCAGGCGCTGTTGGCCAAAGGCTGGGCGTTCCGGTGGGTCAGGCCACCGGTCGATCCCGGCGACAGCGCCCGTCCGTCGGTGAAGGCCTTCCCCTGGATGTGGCAGGAGGCGCAGGCGATGGTCCCGTTGCCGGACAGGCGGGTGTCGTAGAACAACCGCCGGCCCAGCTCGACCTTCACCGCCGACATCGGATTGTCGGCGGGCACACGCGGCTCCGGCACATGGCCCGGCAGCGACCATGTCCAGTCCGCCGCCAGGACCGGCGTCGCCGTCGCCAGCCCGAGGACAGGAACGAGCACAGGAACGAGCACAGGCCCGAGGACGGCGACGCCCGCAGCCAGGATTCGCCGGAACCGGCCGGTCATGGCTTGACGACCGATTGAGTGGCCGATTTGGCGACCACGGCGAAAGCCGGAGAGGAGCCGGGCGTCACCGGTCGCCCAGTTTCCAACGACAGGCCGAGCTGCCGGAACACCGGGCCGCATTCCGGATCGGTCGGGCCGCTCATGCAGCCGACCGCCCCGCCGCGGTCCCGGCCCAGCGCGCTGCCGTCGAACAGCGCCGACAGGTCGAGCGCAACGGCTTGGCTCACCGGATCGAAGGCGGCGACGGTCACCGGCAGCCGGTTGGAATGGGTGCAGGACACGCTTTGCCCGTCCGCCGGGTTGCCGGTGCAGCCGGTGGCGCCGAGATGGACGTACCAGGTCCTGGCCTTCGCCCCGTCGGGCTTGGCGACACCGCCGTTCGGATCGACCTCCACCTTCATGAATTTGCGGCCCGCCTGCCAGCTCCATCCCATGGCGGCGATGTCCAGCGGCGGGGCCGCTTTTTCGGGGCTGGTGTGGTTCAGGGCGGGCGGCACGCCGACGGTGAAGGACAGTCCGGCATAACGGCCAGCCGGCACGCTGCCCGTCACGCTGGCGTTGGTCGTCCGCGTGCCGCCGACACAGCCGCCCGTACCATCCTCGAAGTCGAGCAGGGCGACCGATGCCGTCTGCCAATCATTCTGCGCCAGCGCCAGCGGAACCGCCCGCCCCGCCGCATCGATCAGGGCGACATCCTGCACGTAGAAACGCGCATCGTGCAGGGTCGCCGGGGTGCCGCCGGCGCCGAGCGGGCCGAGCGGCTCGCCGCAGCGTGCCGGCTTGCCGTTGGCCGTCAGGGCGAAGGCCACCGTAACCGGCATGACGTCCGGTGCCGGCGTGGTGGAGGAACAGGCCGCAAGGCCGAGGATCGCAAGGCCGGCGAAAGCGGCGCGCTGGACAGTCATCGGGGGAACTCCTCGTTTGGGGTCTGGCGGGATGGGCCGGGATGGCGGCCGGGTCAGAACCGCGCGCTCAGCGTCAGGTTGACGCTGCGGCCTTCCTCGTAGGTGTAGGTCGTCGTCTGCGACTGCTGATAGGTGGCGTAGGCCTTGTCGAACAGGTTGGTGACGCCGAGATCGACCCGATACCAGTCGCGGTCGTAGGTCACGCCGATGTCGTGCAGCCCATAGCCGTCGCGCTGGCGCAAGGCCGTCGCGTCGCGGTGCTGCTCGTCGACGAACTGGCCGGTCCACCAGACGGCCCAACCGGACTCGAAGCGGTAGCGGGTGCCCAGCGTGACCTTGTCGGGCGGGGCGAACAGCCCGGCGCCGGTCGAGGCGTCCTTGGCCCGCAGATGCGAATAGCCGATGCCGACGTCGAGACCGCCGGCGGTGTAGCTCGCCACCATCTCGCCGCCATGGCGGTCCGCCTTGGCGACGTTCTGGTTCTGGAAGATCAGGCCGGTGCCGGAGAAGGGGGCGGCGCGGGTGTAGCGGCCGACGGTGGCCGAGGTGATCATGTCGTCCACCGTCTCGGTGAAGAGGGTGGTCTTCAGCCGCATCGCGTCGCCGCCGGTCAGCACGTCGTCGAAGGCCAGGGTGAAACCAGCCTCCTTGGTCCGGCTGGTCTCGGGCTTGAGGCCCGGATTGGGACGAAAGTTGAAAAGAGCGCGGGTGGTGGACAGGTTCTGATAGGTCTCGCCCAACGTGGGCGCCCGGAACGCCTCAGAATAGCCGACGAACAATCCGAGGAAGGGCCGGACCTGCCATTTCAGGGCGATTTTGGGCGACAGGCGCTGATTGTCGGACGATGCCTGACCCACCGGCTCCAGCCGGTAGCGGTCATGCCGGACGGCGCCGGTCAGCGTCCAGTCCTCGGCAATGGTCACCTCGTCCTGGAGGAACAGGCCCTGCGAAATCTGCTCACCATCCGGTTGGACCGCGTTGGCGACGCCGCCGTCGCGGTTGCGGGCGCGGTCGCGGTAGGCGTCGATGCCATAGGTGATCCGGTGGCGCAGCCATGGCGCCATCTCGATGCGGGTGCTGTTCTGCAACGCGACGCCGGCGGTCGCCATCTCGATGTCGGTGGCCGTCACCCCGGCGGTGTAGGGCGTCGTCGCGAAGCGCAGCCTGGTGTAATAGGCGGTGGCGCTGCCGTCGATCCACTTCCGGTCGTCATCATGGAAGGCGTAGCTGCCGGTGAACTGGTCCTGACGCCGCTTCAGCCTCTGCAACAGGCCGAAGGCGTCGCTGCCGCCGGGATTGCTGGGCGTGATCAGGGCGTCGGCGAATCTCTGATAGGAAAGCTGGACCCGGTTGCCCTCGTTCAGCGTCGCGCCGACCTTGAACAGTCCGCTCTTCAGCTGCTGGTCGTTGGTCAGGCCGTTCCCGTCGCCGGTGCGGATGCGTCCGGCGTCGCGCAGGGTGGCGCTGCCCAGGATATCCAAACCGCCGCTGCGCGCGGCACCGGTCAGGTTGGTCGAAACGCTGTGGTCGGCGCTGCGGAAGCCGATCTTCGCCCGGCCGCCGACCGTCCGGCCCGGAGCGAGGATGTCGTCCGCATCGAGCGTGCGCAAGGCCATGACGCCGCCGATGCCGCCGCTGCCGTAGAGCGCCGATTCGGAACCGCGGACGATGTCGATCTGCTGCACCATATCCGGGTCGATCAACAGCGGCGTGCGGATGTTGTCGGCGTAATTGCGCCGGGCACCATCGACGGACAGGATGACGCGCGGCCCCTGCAAGCCACGGATCGTCGGAATCTGGCCGGCGGGACGGGCGCCGCCGCCAAGATCGACGCCGGGAACCTTGCGCAGCACCGACAAGTTCGGAGCCTGGGCATCGTCCAGCTGTTCGCGGGTGACGACGGACACCGACGCCGGCACGTCGAAACTGTTGTTTTCGCTGCGCGTCGCCGTGACCGTGACGGCGTCCAACTGGAAGGCGCCCGCCTGGACCGGGTTGGTCTGCTGTTGGGCCGCGGCGGGGAAGGCGGCAGGACAGGCGATGGCGAGCAGGCCGGGCATGATGAGGCAGGACGCGCGCAGGCGCACGGAAAGGGTCGTCACGAATTGCGATCCTTGAGAACTGGCCGTGAAGACCGGCCGTTTATCGGAAAAGCGGCATGGCTCGCCGGTCCACAGGCGGTGGACCCTCGCGGAGTCACGTCGCATTGGCGGCAGGGATGCGCCCCGCGATCAGGCTTTCGCGCCGTCTGTCCGGCCGGCCAGTCACACCCGAAGGAACCGCTCGCGCCAAAGGCGCTTGAGCGGCCGGGTGGTTACGGACCGTTTGACGATGGACAGGCTCTGTGCGTTCGCAGTCGGGCCGCCCCGGCCGGATCGTTCCGGCAACCGGGCGGCCGCAAGGGGCGCCTCACCCCAGCGACGGGGGAGCCCTGGCCTGAAGAGTGGCGAGGAACCAGCCGGTGGCGATCTGGTTGCCTGGAAGCAGTGTCGGGCCATGACGCTCGACGTCCGACGGCATGACGGTCTGCTGGGCGGGAGCCAATCCCAGTCCACCGATCAACGGACACAGTGGACACTGGCCTTCGGCCTTGCTTGCGGGCGCTTTTTCCGTCGGCAACGCAGACGGCTGCAACTCCGCGACCAGGCCGTCATCGTCCAGGGCCACGACCTTCACCCCGTCCGGCGTGCAAATGGCCGTGAACTGGATGGAGGTTCCGTCGCCGGACACGGTCCAGGCCGGCATCCACGCCCAGGCGATCAGCTGCACGATCAGGGCAACGGCCGCGGCCAACAGGCCGTGCCGTGCGAATCGCCGCATTCCGTCGGGGGTTGTCGCCATATCCGGCTTCACGTCGCGTGGCCTGCCGAAATCACCGGGGTTCTTTGTGGGATAATACCATGTCCATTGTGGACAAGGCGAGACCTATCAGCCGTTGTGGAACCGATACAGGGAACAAGCCGGTGGATTCCTCCGAACCGATGGCATACATGGACCGCGCGGCGGGCTGCGAAGAGAAGCGCCAGCCGACAGCCGGCCGGCGCCCCCGCCCAGCCTCAGTGCGTCTTGTGGGAATCCCCCATGCCTTCGTGCGACGGTGCCGCGGCCCCGGCGCCCTGCACATCGACCTGAACGGTGACGGGACCGGCCTTCTCGAAGGTCAGGGTCAGCGGAAAGGCCTTTCCCTTGACCAGCGGCTGCTTCAGACCGAGCAACATGATGTGCAGGCCACCGGGCTGAAGCGCCGTTGGGGAGCCGGGCGTCACCTCGATGGCATCGACCGGGCGCATCTTCATGACACCGTTGTCCATCAGGTGCGTGTGCAGTTCCGCCTTCTCCGCGACCGGAGTGGCGGCGGACACGAGCCGGTCGTTCTCCTTGCCCGTTCCGTTCAGGACCAGATAGGCGGCCCCGTTCTGGGCGGAGGGCGCGGTGGCGCGGGCCCAGGGATGTTCAATCTCGACGGAACCGGCCTTGTAGCCATGGGCCAGCGCGGTGCCCGCGGCGAACATCATCAGGGCTGCGAGTGCAGGAATACGCATGATCGTCATGTCCTTCTAACGAGGGGTCAGGATTTCAGTCGGGTACGGATGATGCCGGCGAGGTCCGCCGGCTTGGTGCCCGGCGGCACGACGCCGGCAACGGCGCCGGTGCGGTCCGTCAGGTAGACGAAAGCCGAGTGATCCATCAGATAATCGTCCGCCCCGCCGTCCTTCGCTTCGATCCGCGCATAATAGACGCGGAACGCCGTCGCCATCGCCGCGACCTGATCGGGGGTTCCGGTCAGACCGAGGATGCGGGAATCGAACAGGGCGGTGTATTCGGCCAGCGCGGCGGGCGTGTCGCGTTGCGGATCGATGCTGATGAACAGCGGCTGGATCTGCGACGCGTCGGCGCCCAGCAGGTCCAGCGTCTCGGCGATGGCCTGGAGTTCGGTCGGACAGATGTCCGGGCAATAGCGGTAACCGAAGAACATCACCTGCACCTTGCCGGGAAAACTGCGATCGGTGCGCGGCTGGCCGGTCTGATCGGTCAGCGACCAGGGGCCGCCGAGCTTGGTCAGGGCGTCCGCCGCAACGCCGTGACCGCTGCCGACGCGCTGTAACTGCCAGCCGACCAGGCCGGCCAGCGCAACGATGGCCAGCGCGCCAAGACTCCAAAGAATCCCGCGTCTGATCTTGTTTGGCGTCATGGCTTGACCTCCTTTGACTGGTCTTCGGGCAGGACGGGCACGTCCGTCCGGAATGTCGCCGGTCCGGCCTCCCCAACCCGGACCTCCAGCAGCAGCGACCAGCGCCCGGCCACCGGCAGGTCGACATCGCCGGCACCGAACACCCCGACAGCCGAAGCCGTCAGAGAGCGGCGGACGGGCGCCAGGCCCGCTGCCGGCAGGCTCCATTCCAGGTTGGCGTCGGCCGGATCGGCCGGGCGGCCGTCGGGACGGGACAGGTGGACGGTGACCCGGTTGGGACCGGGCCGGGCCGGTATCACTTCGATCAGGGCGACGAGGTCGCCCCGGCCGATGGATGTCGCGTATCCGGCATCGCCAGCCGGCCCGATGTCCGCCATGGCCTCGCCCACCGGAGTTTCCGGAGCGGTGAAGGTGCGCGGCGGCGGCGTCAGCGCGAAGGCGGCGGTGACCACAAGCACGGCGGCGGCAACCGCCGCCTCGGCCCGGATGGTCCGGCGCAACGCCGCTGCACTCCCAACGCCTGCGACGCCGAGTGCCGGCGTCAGCCAGAACCGGTTGCAGGCGGCCAGCGCCAGCAGGACGCCGACGGCGGTCATCTTGCCCAGCCATAGCCAGCCATAGCCCGTCGCCAGCACCGCCGCCGGCTGTTCGATTTGCAGGAGGCTCAACAGCGCGCCGACCGCGACGAGGAGTGCCACGGCCACGAGCGCCAGCCGCGAGAACCGCCGGATCAGGCGCGCCGCCTCGCCGGCCGGCTCGGTCTGCAGCGCGACGGCCAGCGGCCAGAGGGCGCCGATCCAGAAGGCAGCCATCAGCCCGTGCAGCGCCACCAGCGGAGCACTCAGCCAGCGCGGCGGCGCCGTCGCGGCGTGACCGGTAAGCGCCAGCGACACGGCACCGATCACCGCGCCGGACAGGAGCAGGACGGGACCGGCACCGTGATCGGCCTCCAGCGCCAACCCGACGGCGACGGCAAGCAGGGCCAGCAGGGCCACCGCCGCGCTGACGCCGGCCGAACTGGTCCATCCCGTCACCCATCCCTCCGCCCAGGCGGCGGAAGACAGCAGCGTGCCCGGCGCCGAACCGTTCAGAACGATGCCGTTCAGAACGACGAGCAGGACAGCCGACAGTCCCGCCGTCAGCAGAATCAATCCCAGACCCGGCCTCAGCCGCCGGTTCAACGGCGACCAGCGCCCCGAAACCAGCACCAGGAACAGGCCGCCGCCGGTCGCGGCGAGCAGAGCGCCATAATGCAGCGCCCGCACCGCGACCGCGGCAAGGGCGGGCGCATCCGGCCCCGCCGCTCCTGCCTGCACCCTGTCGGCCTCCTCCTCAGCCGGCGGTGTGACCCCGACACCGAACAGCAGCGTGCCGGCCGCCGGATGTCCGTCCGCCGACGTCACGCGGTAGCTGACGGTGTAGAGGCCGGTTGGAACGGGAGTCGGCAGTGCAAGCCGGACACTGCCGTCCGGCCCCGCCACCGGCTTTTCCCCGGCAACCGGACGGCCTGCCGCATCGAGCACCTGCACCAGGATCGGCGTGACCGGTTCGTTGAAGGTCAACCGGATCTCGGACGGCGCGGACTCCAGCCGGCTGCTGTCCGCAGGTTCGGTGTCGGTCAGGAAGGCATGGGCGGCCGCCTCCCCGCCCGCCGCCGCGGACAGGACCATCGCCAGAAGGAACAGGGCTGCGCGGGTGAATCGCCACGCCGCCCGGGTAAGACCGGAAACAGTCACCGCTCCCCGCCCAAGCGGGCCGGCAGCCGCCGCGTGCAGGTATGTCATGGAATCTCCGAATGGCGAGCGGCCGGCCACCGACGGACTCAGGACCGGGATGGAACGGGCTCGCGCTTCCCCCGCCTGGAAGGAGGCGGGAAATCATGGTGATGGAACAGGGCTCGACGCCGGCCTCGAGCCGGACGCTCCCCCCTTCCTATCCGGTCCACAGAGTGACCATGGCGGATTGCGGCGCAGCGATCTCGCGCGGCGATCCGGAAATTCCGGCCTTAGACCGGTGGCGCGCGGGCCTGGAGGGTGGACAGGAACCAACCGGCGGCGATCGCAGCGCCGGGCAACGATTCCGGACTGTGGCGCCCGACCGACGCCCGCACCACCAGCGGATCCGGCGGCGGCATCGCCAGCCCGCCGACCAACGGACAGAGTGGGCAGGAGCCGCCGGAAATCGTCGGATCGCTCTTGCCCGTGTCGAACTTGACCGATTTGGACTTGACCGATTTGGACTTGGTCAATCCGAACCGGGCCGGATCGTCCACAGCACCGCGATCGTCCAGCGCCACGGTCTTGAACCCATCAGCGGTGCAGATGACGATCCGGCTGCCCTCCGCCGCGTTGGCGGAGGCGATCATGGCCGGCATCCAGGCCCAGGCGACGATCTGCAACAGCAGCGCGATCGCACCGGCCGCAAGGCCGGCCCGTCGCGCGGGTCGCAGTCTGTCCTGGATCGCGCCCATGCCGGTCCGTGTATCCGTCCGTTGCGAATGCGGCACGATAGCCGACGTTCCGCCCTGAAGATAAGCGTCATTTTTCCAAAGGTTGCAAGTCCGGGGCGGGGATCCGCGCAACGAAGCGGCCCTTGACGCCGTCCGGCCAGTCCCGGTACGCGACGACACCGCTATCAGTCGCACGATAGGCCAGCAGGTAGCCGACGAGCGCCTCGATGGCTGGCCGCTCCGGCGTCAGGTCGCCGAGCACATACCCCATGCGGCCCGGCGAGCGGATATGGACGGCGCAGGGGCGGCGGCATCCCATCAGGCAGCGCATGGTGCCGACGCGGACATCGTCGAGGCCGGCGGATGCAAGGACCCCTTCGAGCAGGGCCGCGAACATCGCTCCGGTCCAACCGGCCCCCGGATCCGTGGCAGGAGCCGTGGCAGGAGCCGTGGCAGGGGTCGCCGGTCCGGTAGCGGGCTGGCGGCAGGTTTCGCAGACGATCACGTCGATGGTCATGGCTGTCGGTCTCCGGATTGGATCATGGTGGGCACTGGGGGCGGGCATTGGGGAAGCACCACCGGGATGCCGGCGGCCTGAGTCACGGCGAAGGTCGCGCCATAGGCCTCGCGCAGCAGGGAGGATGTCAGAACGGTCGCCACGTCTCCCGCGATCACGCGCCGGTCCGGCATCAGCAGGACGAGATCGTCGCAGCAGCGGGCGGCCAACGATAGGTCGTGCAGCACGACGACGACGGCACGGTGCCGCTCGGCCGCCTCTGCCCGCAGCAGCAGCATGATCCGGAGCTGGTGGCCGGGATCGAGGGCCGCCGTCGGCTCGTCGGCGAGCAGGACCGGGGTGTCCGTCGCCAGGACCCGCGCCAGCATCACGCGCGCCCGCTCGCCGCCCGACAGGGTCGGCACCGTACGCGCCGCAAGCCCGGCGATGCCGGTCGCCGCCATGACCCGCTCGACCGCGTCCTCGTCCGTTCGTCCCGGCCGGCCGAGCGGACCCAGGTGCGGCAGCCGCCCGAGCGCCACCGTGCGGCGGACGCTCAGCGGCCAATGGACGCGATGGCCTTGCGGGAGATAGCCGAGCAGGCGCGCCCGCGCCCTGCTGTCGGCAGGCAGCGGTTGCCCCTCAAAGCGGACGTCGCCCCCATGAGGCAGCAGGCCGGCGACCGCCCGGAGCAGGGTGGATTTGCCAACGCCGTTCGGCCCGATCAGGCCGGTGACGGCGCCGCGCCGGGCGGTGAAGCCGGCGCCGTCCAGGATCGCCCGCCCGCCCAGATGCAGGGTGATTGCGGCAGCGGACAGCATCGTCACCATGCCTCCCGGCGAACGCGCAGGATGAGGACAAGGAAGAAGGGCGCGCCGACCAGCGCGGTGAGGACGCCCAGCATCACCTCCTGCGCGGTGGGGATCAGGCGGGACGCCAGATCGGCCAGCGTCACCAGCACCGCTCCGCCCAGCGCGCTCGGCAGCAGCAGGCGGCCGGGCTCATGCCCGACCAGGGGGCGCAGCAGATGCGGCACCACCAGCCCGACAAAGCTGATCGAGCCGGAGACCGCCACCGACGCCCCGACCGCCGCGGCGCTGCCGCCGACGACGGCCAGCCGCAGCCGGGCCAGATCGATCCCCAGGCTGCGGGCGGCATCCTCGCCCAGGGCCAGGGCATCCAGCCCACGGCCGGTGGCGAGCAGCAGGCCGCCGCCGGCCAGGATGAAGGGAAAGGCGGTCAGCGCATCGGCCGGTGTCCGGTCCTTCAGCGATCCCATCAGCCACAGCAGCATCTCGGTGACGGCATAGGGATTGGGCGCGAGATTCATCGCCAGCGAGGTGAGGGCGATGGCGAGGCTGGACAGCGCGATCCCGGCCAGGATCAGGGTCAGGCTGCCCCCATTGCCGTGGCCATCGCGGGCGGCGACCGCCAGCACGATGCCGGTCGCCACCAGGGCGCCGGCCATCGCCATGGCCGGGAGCGCATAGGGCGACAGCGCCGCGAAGCCGAAATAGAAGGCGATGACCGCGCCCAGTCCGGCGCTCGCCGACACGCCGATCAGTCCCGGCTCGGCCAGCGGGTTGCGCAGCAATCCCTGGAGCGCCGCGCCGGCGATGCCCAGCGCCGCCCCGACCTCGATCCCCAGCAGAAGCCGAGGCAGACGGATTTCCCGGACGACGGCGACCGTCAGGGGATCGCCGTTGCCGAACACGCCGGCGATCACGCCGGTCAGCGGAAGTGGCGCGTAGCCGATCGCGAGCCCGGCTGCGGATACCACCAGCAGGGCGGCCGCCAGGCCGGACAAGAGAGGCAGCGTTCGCATGGATCATGGCCCCCGGTTGGTTGAAGTTGGCGATGGAAGCCGCCGCAGCCCGCGGGCCAGGGCTTCGGCCGCCTCGACGAGGAACCAGCCGCTGCACACCCACGTCCTGCCGGGCACCGCCACGGTCGGGGTGATCGC
Organism: Azospirillum sp. B506; assembly: GCF_000333595.1. Lineage (GTDB taxonomy): Bacteria > Pseudomonadota > Alphaproteobacteria > Azospirillales > Azospirillaceae > Azospirillum. Next base: position 2,236 of record NZ_BADK01001132.1, on the reverse strand, counting down.
TGCCCGCCGGATGAAAGCGGGATGCTCTCCGAAGGCGCGCCGCAGCGACCGGTCGGGACTCTCGAAGAAGCTGGTCACCAGCATCTCGGGCGGGTTGAGGACGAAGCGTTCCAGGTCGTAGCCGGTCCAGCCCGACCGCCCTTCGGCGGTCGCCTGGTTGGTGAGACCGGTCGCCGCCATCACCGCGTCGACGAAGGTTCCGGCGGCGGCACTGCCACCACCGGGACGCAGATAAAGCGCCGGGCGGCCGGCACCGGCATCCTCCGCCCGCACCGCGGCCAGCCGCCGGCGGACCGCATCGTTCAGGACCCTGCCGCGCTCGGGATGGCCCAGGGCCTCGGCGACCGTCGCCGTCACCGTCTCGATGTCCTCGAACCGCTCGACCAGCGGGATGCGGACCACCCGCACGCCGAACCGCTCCAGCAGTTCCACGGTCTTGTGGTCGCTCCAGCCATTGGCGAGAACCACCTCGACACCGAGCGACAGGTAGGCCTCGGCACTGGGCCGGACCTGCCGGTGGCGGACCGCCTCGTCGGCCAGCAGCGACAGCCAGGGGTCGGCGGCCTGCGGCGACAGGGCGGCGATCTGGCCGGGATCGGCCAACGCCAGAAGATACTGGTCGCCGCACACGGTTGCGGACGCCGCCCGCGGACCGGCGGCAATGGCCATCCCCACCGGGATGGCCGCGGTCAGAAGGCAGCCCGCTATCAGGCGGAGGGTCAGCCGCCGCATCGGAACCCCCTCCCGCTGCGGTCGAGCGGATCGGGCATCAGCCCGAGATAGCGTTGGCGGAACCCGTCCCACATCGACAGGCGGCTCCAGTCCGGCTCCTTCAGGATGCGGTCGTTCTCGCCGAGGAAGGGGTTGGGAAAGAACAGCGTCATCTGCTGTTCGCCCTTGCCGTTGAACAGCCGCAGGCCCCAGCTCCGCGGTGCGCCGTCGGCCCCCAGGACCCGGTACATCTCGGCCCGCGCGGTCCGGCGGATGCGGGCAAGCTCCGGATCGACCGGGTTGCGCGGCGTGCCCCGGTGGGAGCCGATGCAGACATGGAAATGCCACGCCCCGAAATCGACGGTCAGGTAGCCGTCGAACAGCGACACCTTGCGCGGGGCGTTGGGAGCACGGATCTCGAAGACGGCGCCTTGGACCAGCGTGCCGAACAGGATGTCCCGCCACCAGACCTCGAAGGCATCCTTCAGCAGGGCCAGCAGCAGATCCTGATCGGTGGGCAATGTGAAGATCTCGACCCGGCCCATGCCGGGCTCCTCGACGACGTGCGAGGCCACGGAAGACGCGGTGCTCATGGACTGGAACCTCCTGGGACGGGCGGGATCAGAAGCGCGCGGACAGGCCGGCATAAGCCGAGCGGCTCTCCGCGGCATGGCCGTAGACCTCCTCGTAGCGGCGGTTGAACAGGTTCTCGACGCGGCCATGCAGCGTCACCGCGTCGGTCAGCTCGTAGGACAGCCGGAGATCGGCGGTGAGAAAGGCGCTGCCGGTGCCGTAATTCTCGATCATGTCGCGATAGCGCAGACCGAGATTGGCGTAGGCCGCCGGCAGGAAGCGCCAGCCGACCGATGCGCTTGCCTGGTGGAGCGGCAGGTTGCGCAGCCGCTGCCCGCTGTTGGCGTCGACCACGCTCTGCCAGGAATAGGCGGCGCGCAGGTCGGTGGTCGCGGTCGGGCGGGCGGCCAGGTCAAGCTCCACCCCCTGCGCCCTGGTGCGGTCGACGTTGACATAGCCGCCGCCCGAACAGGCCGGGTTGGCCGCCGGACCGTAGAGCCAGTTGATCTGGTCGCGGGTGCCGGCCTGGAAATAGGTCGCTCCGGCCGTCAGTTGCCCGCCCAGCAGCGACTGGTCGACACCGGCGTCCCAGCCGCGGCTGCGTTCGGGCCGCAGGTCGGCCCGTCCATAGCAGGGGTCGAACCGTTCGTAGAGCGACGGCGGTTGCCAAGCGGTGCCGTAGCTGGAACGCAGGGTGGTTCCGGTCTGCTCGATCCGGTAGGCGGCGCCGAGCCTCCAGGTTCCCTTTCCGCCATAGTCGCTGTGGCGGTCGCCGCGGATCGTCGCCGACAGGTCGAGCGGCGCCACCGGCGTCACGCCGAGGGTGGCGAAGCCGCCGCCGCGCCAATTGTGCGACCGCATGTCCGGCGCGAGCGGCGCGAAGCCCGGCGTGTGCTGTTCCATGCTTTCGCGGGTGGCATCGGCGCCGTAGCCCAGGCTCACCCGGTCGGAC
>NZ_BADK01001133.1 GCF_000333595.1 Azospirillum sp. B506 | reverse complement strand
CGTCCCCGCCGAGGCCATGGCGACGGCCGACGCGCGGACCCTGCCCGGCGATGTGGTCGCAGCCGGCTGGTTCCTGTCGAGTCTCCAGGCCCGCGCACCGCCTGCCGCCGGCTGAGCCGGCGCTCCCTCCCCTTTCCGTCCGCACTCCGAACGGCGCGTCCACCGCGTGGCATCCCAATGCCGCGGTCCATAGCCATGCCTGGAGCACTTGCGTGACGGACAGAATGCCCCGGCATCTCTCCCGCGGTCGCCTGCGGCCCGTCCGAGCAAACCAAGCCTCCTCCGTGCCGGGGATCCGCCACCTTGCGGACTCAATACAAACGGAAAGGATGGCGTGGCCGCCACCTCCCGCTCGCTGAACCCAGTCGCGCGGCCTTCGCCGCGAAACCATCCGCCATGACCGATGCCCCGCCATTGTCAGACCGACCGCCGCGCGCCGCCACCGGCCGCGCCGCGGCCGGCTGTCCACGGCAGACATCGCCGAACGATCCGGGCCTCTTCACACGGCTGCGCATCGGCGCCCTGGCCTGTCTGGCTCTGCTGACCCTGCAACTCCTGGCCGCCGGCCTGCCGCCGCCGTCCGCCGCTTCCGCACTGCCCTTTGCACCGCCCTTCGCGCAGGATCTGCTCGGAGACCGCATCGTCATCTGCACCTCCGCCGGCCTCGTCGTCATCGACCGGCGAACCGGCGAGCGCATCGCCGCCGAAACCGCGCCAGGACGGCGCACCGATGGGGTTCCCGTCGACGATGCGCATGGCGGGGCCTTCTGCCTGTTCTGCCTGCCGCTGCTGCACGGCAACAGCCAGACGCCGCCCCCCGTCGAATGCCCGGTGCCGGCGTCGCCCCCTGTCCTTTGGCGCCCCGTTCCCGCCTCCTCCGACACGCTTACAGGCCGGCCTTCGGGCAGCGCCTGGCCGCGCGGACCGCCGCTGCTCCCGCCCCCGTCTCCAGCGATCTGACCGAGCCGCCATCCAGACAACCGCGCCGGCCCGAAGGGCCGAACGCCCTCCCCTTGTCCGAAAGGACCCGACATGAGCATGCGAGGCGTCGGTGGAGCATCCGCTCCACCCTGCGATCCCTGCCGCCCGGCGGCCCGGTCACGCTTCTTCCCCTCCCGCTCTCCCGCACCATCACGGCGACCTTGCTGGTCAAGCTGTGCGTGGTGGTGG
>NZ_BADK01001134.1 GCF_000333595.1 Azospirillum sp. B506 | reverse complement strand
GCGCCGAGCCCTGCGTGAAACGTCGAACAGCGGGCTTTCATCGGCGAGCTGGCGGCGAAGACGGCGGCGGCCATCGGCTACCGCGGCGTCGGCACGATGGAGTTCCTCTACGAGGACGGGCAGTTCTATTTCATCGAAATGAACACCCGCCTTCAGGTCGAACACACCATCACCGAGATGATCACCGGCATCGATCTGGTGCGTGAGCAGATCCGAGTCGCAGCCGGTGCGCCGCTGGGCTACGGCCAGTCGGACATCCGCTTCGAAGGCCACGCCATCGAATGCCGCGTGAATGCCGAGAACCCGGAGACCTTCCTGCCGTCGCCGGGCAAGATCGATGGCTACCACGCGCCGGGCGGCCTGGGCGTGCGCGTCGATTCGGCGCTCTATGACGGTTACCGGGTGCCGCCGCATTACGACAGCCTGATCGCCAAGCTGGTCGTCCACGGCACCACCCGGAACGAGTGCCTGATGCGTTTGCGCCGTTCCATCGAGGAATATGTGATCGGCGGAATTCAGACCACGCTGCCGTTGCATGAACGCATCATCGCCGAGCAGGCTTTCATCGACGGCAATTACGACATCCATTGGCTGGAACAGCTGATGGCCAAGTCGTGATCCGTCTGGGCCTTTCCTTGATCGCGTAAGCGCTGCGGCAAAGTGACGCAGTATAAAAGCCCCTTGCTCCATGTGGAGTGAGGGGCTTTTTATTTGTAAAAATTCCCTAATAAAGATGACTCTTTTGCTTTTCTGCAGTCTGATCTTTTGCATTTTGGTAATTACGCCGCGAATTCGCGTTTCAATTCGCAAATTGCAAAGGCGAACGCGGCGGAATCCGGCCTCGGGGCGCGGCTCCCTGGTCCGGTGACCGTTGGCGTTCATAAGGGTTCCCCCGAAAGGGCTGCTTTGCACAAGCTTCACCGTGCATGGCATGCCGCTTGCGGACTTGATCTGCATCAGTGCGGAACCGGTCTACTCACAGTAGATGAAACTCCATTCCGCTAGCTGTTTCGAACCATCGCTTTTCCCGGCGGTGTGCTGTCCCCGGTCCGTCTTCCGATAGCGACGGATCGCGCCGCCAGCCATGCCCCGAACGTGCCATTTGTTTGCCGAGGCCCCGTCATGCGTCTGAACGAACCGATCACCGACCGCGAAATCGAGATGGAAGACGGCGTCCTGCTGGTGTCGCGTACCGACACCGGAGGGAGGATCACCTTCGTCAACAAGGCGTTTGTCGACATCAGCGGGTTTGCCGAGACCGAGTTGATCGGGGCTCCGCACAACCTGATCCGCCATCCCCATATGCCGAAGGAGGCGTTCGCCGACCTGTGGGCGACGATCAGGGACGGTCGGCCTTGGGAAGGGCTGGTGAAGAACCGGACCAAGTCGGGTGACTTCTACTGGGTCCGCGCGAACGTCACTCCGGTGATCGAGGACGGGAGGGTGACCGGTTTCATCTCCATCCGCACCAAGCCGTCGCGCGAGCAGGTGGTGGCGGCGGACCGGCTCTATGCCGACATCCGCGAGGGCCGGGCGCATCATCTGATCGTGCGCGACGGGCAGGCGGTCGGCCGCGGCGCCGGCACGGCACTCAAGCGCTGGGTCGCCACGGTGACCGGGCGCCTGACCCTGGTCTTCGCTTTCATGATCCTGTCGATGCTGGCGGTCGGCGGCGTCACGTTGCGCGGCATGGCCGTCAGCAACGCCTCGCTGAAGACGGTGTATGAGGACCGGACGGTGCCGGCGGTGCAGATCGGCGAGATTCTGGACCATATGCGCGACACGGTGCAGACTTTGCAGAGCCTGATCGTCGACACCCGCGACGGAAGCGACGCCAAGGTGACTGCCGGCCGCGAGCAGCGGATTTCCGGCAACCTCGTCACCATCGACCGGCTGTGGGCGGATTTTCTCACCACCGATCTGACGCCGGAGGAGAAGACTCTGGCGGAGCGCTTCGCCGGGCAGCGGGCCGCTTTCATGAACGATGGGTTGAAACCGGCGATGGACCTGGCGCGCCAGGGCGATTCGCTGCGTCTGGAGATGCTGGTCCGCGACCGGATCGATCCGCTGTTCCAGGCCGCTTTCCAGACCAACAAGGCTCTGCTGCAGCTTCAGCTGGCCGTTGCCAGAGCCGAGTATGAGGGGGCGCTGGAGGACTTCCAGTGGCATCTGGTGTTCGCCGTGGCCGCCGGGCTGGCCGTGCTGCTGGCGGCGGTGTTCTGCGGGCTGCTGCTGCTGCGCACCGTGCGTCGGCCGCTGGCTGCCTTCTCCGCCGATTTCGACGCCATCGCGCGCAACGATCAGGCCCACATCATCGACCTGCCGGCCGCGGCCGAATTCCATCCCATCGCCGGGCAACTGCGCGGGCTGAAGGCACGGCTGTGCTATGCCGTGCAGGAGCGGGTGGAGCGGGCCCGCCAAGCCGACGAGGAACGGCGCCGCGCCCTGGAAGCCATGGCCTCGACCGTGGAGCGCGAGGCCGGCCGCGCGGTGGAAGAGGTGGCCCAGCGCACCGGCGCCATGGCCGACGATGCCGAAGGCATGTCCGGCTCGGCGGAGCGGGTCAGCATCAACGCCCAGACGGTGGCGTCGGCTGCAGGCCAGGCGCTGGCCAATGCCCAGACCGTTGCCGCCGCCAGCGAGGAGCTGGCCGCTTCGATCCGCGAGATCTCCGCGCAGATCGCCCATTCCAGTGCCGTCACCCGCCGCGCCGTAGAAAGCGGCCACCACACCCAGGCCACCATCCGTTCCCTGTCGGAGACGGTGGCGAAGGTGGGCGAGGTGGTGAACCTGATCCAGTCGATCGCCGGCCAGACCAACCTGCTGGCGCTGAACGCCACCATCGAAGCCGCCCGTGCCGGTGAAGCGGGCAAGGGCTTCGCCGTCGTGGCACAGGAGGTGAAGAACCTCGCCAACCAGACCGCGGCTTCGACCGAGGAGATCACCCGCCAGATCACCGCCATCCAGTGCGTGACCGACGAGGCGGTGCAGGCGGTCGAGGAGATCGGCCGCACCATCGCCGAGATCGACCACATTGCCGGGTCCATCGCCGCGGCGATGGAGGAGCAGTCGGCCGCCACCCAGGAGATCAGCCGCAATGTGGTTGAAACCTCCACGGCGGCGCAGGAGGTGTCGCACCGCATCGCCGCGGTGTCGGAGGAAGCCGACCGCACCGGTGCACAGGCCACCCATGTCAAGAACGGGTCCGGCGATGTCGCCCGCTCCATCGAGAGCCTGCGTCAGGTGCTGGTCCGCATCGTCCGAACCTCCACCGGCGATGCCGACCGGCGGCGCAAGCCGCGCTTCCAGGTGGACGAAACCGGAACCCTGCTGATCGGCGGTGACCGGCTGACGGTTACGGTGCGCAACCTGTCCATTGGCGGTGCCATGATCGACCCGGTGACGGCGACCGACGGGCGGTCGCTGGCGGGGGCCGCCGGCAAATTGCGGCTCGACCGCTACGGTTCCCAGGCGACGGTTGTCGTGAAAGCCGTGGAGCGTAACCGCATCCATCTCGCCTTTGATCCGGAGACGATGACAGGAGACTTTACGCGGGCCGTCGAAATTGCCACCAAAGGCCGCCCTATGGTTGACGTCGCGGCCTGATTCATCCCTTTATGAGCCGGCCATTCATCCAGCATTCCGTTATACCGAATATTGAACAACTCTTTCATCTGGTTGGTTGTGTGTGGAATGACTGTGACAATTGAACAGGAGGTTTTTTATCGCTAGACGGGATATGGTTGCGTGTATCGCCGATGGCGCGTGCTCGTCGATGTGCGGAATCGTACATCCCGTCCCTGGTCTGGAAGCGAGGTCCGGCCGAAGTCATGGTCAACACCACAACCTTGTCTTCCCAACCGGCAAGTCCCGGGCCGGCAAGTCCCGGGCCGGCAAGTTCCAATCCCGCCTGTTCCATTCCGGGCGCTGCGACGGGCGGCCCTCTTCCGCAGACAGGCCGTACGCTTCGCACCCGCCTGCGCTGGCGGCGCGGTCGGACGGCGTCGGCGGTTCCGCGCCTGCATCTGGCGATCGATGCCGCCGGCGATGGGCTGTGGGACTGGGACATGACCAGCGGGGCGGTGTGGTACAGCCCCGGCTGGCAGACGATGCTGGGCTTCACGGCGGGGGAGGTTCCGCCCGAGATCGGGTTCTGGCGGTCCCATGTCCATCCCGATGATCTGCCGCTGGCGGAGACGGCGCTGGCGGCGCACCTGTCCGGCCAGCGCCCCTTCTATGAATGCGAACATCGCGTTCGTGCCAAATCCGGCGAGTGGTTGTGGATTCTCAACCGCGGCCGGGTGGTGGCCTGGGATGCCGAGCGCCGTCCCAGCCGCATGGTCGGCACCCATGTCGATGTCACTGCCCGCAAGCGGATCGAGGAGGAGCTGGCGGAAAGCCGGTTGCAGCTGGACGCCATTCTGGACAATGCGCCGGTTGGGGTGCTGCTGGTCGACCGCGACCGCGTGATCCGCCGTGTTAACAAGGCAGTCGCCGCCACCTTCCAGCACCGGTTGGAGGCGATTGTCGGGCATAGCGCCCGTGTCATCTACGGTGACGACGGAGCCTTCGCAGAGGTGGGGCGGCGTGCCTATCCCAGGATGGAGGCCGGCGGCCAGTTCGACGAAGAAGTGCCGATGCGCCGGGCCGATGGCACCGAAATCCGTTGCCGCCTGATCGGCCGACCGGTGAAGGCCGGCGATCCCGACCGTGGCTATGTCTGGGTGGTGGAGGACGTCACCGTCCGCTGGCGGGCCGAGCAGGCGCTGAACGACCGCGCCGGTTTCCAGCGTGTGTTGCTGGACACGGTGCCGGTGCCGATCTTCGTCCAGGACGTGCTGGGCCATTACGTCGACGCCAACGCCGCATTTGAACGCTGGATGGGCATCGACCGGCATGCCCTGTTCGGCCGCACCGTCTTCGATCTGGCTCCGCCGCCCATCGCCGAGGCGGACGAGGCGGTGGACAGGACCCTGCTGGCCGACCAGAGGCCGCAGAGCTACGAGACGCAGCTGCGCTGCGCCGACGGGACATTGCGTGACGTGCTGTTCTCCAAGGCGGTCTATTGCCGGACCGGCGGCAAGCCGGCCGGAATCGTCGGTGCGGTGATGGACATCAGCGAACGCAAGCATGCCGAACAGGCCTTGCGCGAGCGCCAGCAACTGTTCGAGCAGATCTTCGTCGCCAGCTGCGCGGTCAAGCTGCTGATCGACCCGGCGGATGGACGGATCGTCGATGCCAATCCGGCGGCGGCGGACTTCTACGGCCATCCGCTCGACCGGCTGCGCAGCATGCATATCCGGGATATCAATGTCGCCTCCTATGCCGAGGTGGAGGAGGAACTGCGCCAGGCCAACCTTGCGGAGTGCCGTCGGTTCCAATTCCGCCATCGGCTGGCATCGGGCGAGATCCGCGACGTCGAGGTCTATGTCAGCACCATCGTCGTGCACGGCCGCACCCTGCTGATGTCGCTGATCCATGACATCACCGAACGCTGCCTGGCGGCCGACGCGCTGCGCCGCAAGACGGGCGAACTGGAACGATCCAACGCCGAGCTGGGAGGCTTCGCCTATGTCGCGTCCCACGACCTGCGCCAGCCGCTGCGGGTCATCACCAGCTATCTGACNCTGCTGGAACGGGGGCTGGGCAATTCNTTTGACCCGGAGGGGCGGG
>NZ_BADK01001135.1 GCF_000333595.1 Azospirillum sp. B506 | reverse complement strand
ATTAACCGCGGTCTGGAAACCGCGATCAGCGGCGTCGCGGCCCTGGCGCGTGACTATGCGTATCGGCCTTTTCCCTTCGGACAGTGCCCGACGGGTGTGGCGACCCGACAGCCCAGGGTCCGCCGGACGAGGCGAAGCCCTCCACATGGTCGCGCAGCTTCTGCACCTGGGACCGCGTGACGCCGCGGCCGAAGCGGGATTTCAGGAGGGCGCCGAGCGCCCCACAGGTCGGCCGCACGCCATCGGCCGAAAGCATGCGATAGGTCACGAAGGCCTCGGCATATAGCCGGATGCGGTCGGGCCGTCCGCGCAACTGTGCCGCCTGTGCGGAGCGATCGCGATCCAGATGGCCGGCCAGCCTAGCCGCCGCCTGGGCCTCGGTCAGGTCGGGCAGGGCTGCGGGGGGTGGCTCCGGCGCCTCGGGCCGGCCGATGGACTCGCGAAACCGGCGCCGGCGCTGGCGCTCGCGGTCGCCTGCGCGCAACCGCTCGGCATAGGCCGGGTCGGCCGCCCGCCGTTCGGTGCGGTTGCGGTTGGACTGTGCGGCACGCTCCGCCTCCCGCGCCCGCAGCATCGGGTCGCGCAGCAGGAAGGTCAGCTCCTCCGCGGTCAGCCGGTGCGTCTGTTCCGGCGTGGCTGGTGCGGAGCCGTCGTCGGGGCCGTCGGCGTCGTCCATTGCCGGACAACACGCAGCCGCCCCGTGCTGTTCCCGTTTCCGTCCACAGACTCCGCCCATACATGCCGCATGGATGATGAGGGAGATTTCATGTCCGGTACCGGTCACGCCCGTGCTAGGAAAGAGCGGTCCTCATCGGTCCGTGCAACAGTGGAATTCACCCGCCCATGACCCCCCGGCAAGCCCTTCAGCAGCGCCTTGCGGCCCTGGATGCCCATCTGCGTGCGGAAAACCCCAATCTGCTGCCGGTCCTTCCGACCTTCCGCGCCTTCGACCGCATCCTGGCCGGGCTGGGATTGATCGACCGTCATGAGTCGCTGACCACCCGCATTCCCTGGTGGCCGATGGTCGCGGTGCTCGGCACCTTCTCGGCCGGCAAGTCGACCTTTCTCAACGGCTATCTCGGCGAGGTGCTGCAGAACACCGGCAACCAGGCGGTCGACGACAAGTTCACCGTGATCTGCCACGGTCCGGAAACCCGCAAGGAGGCGCTGCCCGGCACCGCGCTGAATGCCGACCCGCGTTTCCCCTTTTATCGCATCGCCGACGAGATCGAGAAGGTTGCGGCCGGCGAGGGCAAGCGGATCGACAATTACCTACAGTTGAAGACGTTGTCCGGGCCGCGGACGAAGGGCAAGATCTTCATCGATTCGCCGGGCTTCGACGCCGACGACCAGCGCCGGTCCGTCCTGCGGCTGGTGGACCATATCGTCGAGTTGTCGGACCTCGTGCTGGTCTTCTTCGACGCCCGCCATCCGGAACCGGGCGCCATGCAGGACACGCTGCGCCATCTGGTCGCCAAGACGGTCAACCGCGCCGACGCCCGTAAGGTCTGCTACATCCTCAATCAGGTCGACACCACCGCGAAGGAAGACAATCTGGAGGCGGTGTTCGGTGCCTGGCAGCGCGCCATCGCCCAGGCCGGCCTGGTGTCGGGCCGCTTCTACGCCATCTACGACCAGCGCTCTGCCGTCGACATCGAGGATGACGGCCGCCGTGCCCGCTACGAGGCGCGGCGCAACCATGACCTGGCCGAAATCCAGACCCGAATCGACGAGGTGGAGGTCGCCCGTGCCTATCGCATCATCGGTTCCATCGACAGCCTGACCAAGGAGCTGGAGGGGGAGGTGCTGCCCAAGCTGCGTGACGCGATGGCGACGTGGCGCCGCCGCGTGCTGACCGTCGACGCGGTGTGGGCCGTGCTGCTGCTGCTGCTGCTGGGTGCGGTGGTGCAGACGGCCGGCGGCGGCTTCGGCGCCTTCCTCGGCTGGCTGTCCGAGACCGGCGACAGCGGGCTGCCGCTGCACCTGATCGGCACCGTGGTGCTGATGGGCGGCCTTTTTCTGGCCGGGCATTTCAAAATTCGCCAGTTCTTCGCCCGACGCATCGCCGCGTCCCTCAGCGACCGCTTCGGCGACGTCGACCTGAACCTGCGGCAGGCCTTCCTGAAGAACACCCGCTTCTTCCGCCCCATCTTCGCCAAGCAGCCGGCCGGCTGGGGCGGGCGGGCGCGCAAGGCGATCTTCGCCATCCGCGAGGCGACGGCAGTGCATGTCCAGCGCGTCAACGATCTCTACACCGACCCGGCTGGCCGCCGAGCCCGGGAAGCCGCTCGCGATCCAGCCGCGACCGCATATTGACCGCGCACCGCGAGGAGTCCCGGCCGCTCTTTACAGAGCGGCCGATGCGTCGTTAGATCCTGGGTCACGCCGCCCGGCGGGGGCGCCGGAACCACCAGTGGATGACCAGTGGACGTGCGGGAAGCGGCAGGAAGGGTGGCCAATCGGGCTTGGCCGACGCTTCGCGGCGGCGCGGCAGCGGCCTGCGCCATGCTGGCCGCACTTATGCTGTGCATTTCGGCCGGGACGCCGGTGCGGGCGTCCGGTTCTGATGCGAGTCCCGGTGCGACCTCCGGCACAGCCCCGCTGCCGGCCCCCTACACCGGGCTCGATCTGGTGACAGGCGGCGATTACGCGCCTTACACGGGAGAGGACCTGCCGGAGGGCGGGCTGGTGACCGACCTGGTCCGGCGGGCCTTCGCAGTCAGCGGGCGGCGGTACGACGTGCGCTTCATGCCGTGGAAGCGCGGCTATGATGGGGTGGTGTCCGGCCGTTTCCTCGCCACCTTCCCCTATGTCCGCACGCCGGAGCGGGAACGGGACGTGGTGTTCTCTGACCCGGTGATGGAGGTGCGGCAGTTCGTCTATCTGTCGAACCGGTCTGCGATGGACTTCCATGGCCATGACCGTGCCAGCGTTGCCGGTCCCGACAGGCTGGACGATTTCCGTGGGCGGACGATCTGCCAGCCGGTCGGCTACAGCCTGCCGCCCGAGTTGGAAGCGCTTGTCACCCAGGGGCTTCTGACCCGGCAGACTCCCTCCGACCTGGGCGCCTGTGTCCGGATGGTGGCGACCGGGCGGGCGGATGTGCTGGTGATCGACGAGTTCAGCGGCGCCGCGGCCATCGCGCGGCTGGGGCTGGCGGACGATATCCGCGTGGCGGAGCGGCCCTTCGGCGTGGTGACGCTGCATCTGGTGGTCGGACGCGCAACCCCGGGGGCGGAGGAGACGGTCGCCACCTTCAACGACGGACTGAAAACGTTGAAGCAGCAGGGTGTCTACCGTCAGCTGCTGGTCGGCCACACGGTTCAGCCTCCTCCCTGAATGCCCCAGAATTTCCCTGGGTTTCACACGGTCTTCCGGCCCGTTCGCGTCGATTGTCCGGCTTTCGGCGTGCTTTTCGGTGCCGGGTGCCCCCGTCGCCATGGACAGAACGATGCTTCGTGATATAAACGCGCGGTTTCGATCTTGGAAAAGGGGCGCGGGCCGTGGCCATCGACGCGTCGATTCTGGTCCTCAACGGGCCGAACCTGAACATGCTGGGTGTGCGGGAGCCGCAAATCTACGGGTCGATGACCCTGGACGATCTGGAGGCCGCCTGCCACGAGCGTGCCGACACGCTGGGTCTGACCGTGGATTTCCGGCAGTCGAACCACGAAGGCGAACTGGTCTCGTGGATTCAACAGGCCCGCACGGAGAATGACGGCATCGTCATCAACGCCGGCGCCTACACCCACACCTCGGTCGCGATCATGGACAGCCTGATCCTGTCGGAGCTGCCGGTGATCGAGGTCCATCTGTCGAACATCTTCAAGCGCGAGCCGGTCCGCCATCACTCCTACATCTCGCCGGTGGCGAGGGGAATGATCTGCGGGTTCGGGCCGCACGGGTATCTTCTGGCGCTGGACGCCATCGCGAACATCATCGACCGCGATTAAGGAAACGGGAACGACTGACATCATGGCGAGCTTCGACATCGACGGCGATCTGGTCCGCAAGCTGGCGGACCTCCTGCGTGAGACGGGCTTGAGCGAGATCGAGTTCGCCGAAGGCGAAAAGCGCATCCGCGTAACCCGCCCGACCGCCGCCCAGACGGTCGCCGTCCAGGCCGCCCCGGTTCTGGCGGCCGCCCCGATCGCCGCTCCGGCGGCTGCCGCCCCGGGCCGGCCGGCGAGCCATCCGGGTGCCGTGACCTCGCCGATGGTCGGCACCGCCTATCTGGCGGCCGAACCTGGCGGCACGCCCTTCGTCCGTCCGGGCGACGTGGTCAAGGCCGGCCAGACCATCATGATCATCGAGGCGATGAAGGTCATGAACCCGATCAAGGCGCCGCGCGGCGGCACGGTCGCCGAGGTGCTGGTGTCCGACGCCCAGCCGGTCGAGTTCGGCGAAGTTCTCCTCATCATCGAGTAAGCGGGGCATTCCCTTGGCGATGTTCGAAAAGGTCCTGATCGCGAACCGTGGTGAGATCGCTCTGCGCATCCACCGCGCCTGCCGCGAAATGGGGATCCAGACCGTGGCGGTGCATTCCACCGCCGACGCCGACGCCATGCACGTCCGCCTCGCCGACGAAAGCGTGTGCATCGGCCCGGCGTCCGCGCGCGACAGCTATCTCAACATTCCGGCCATCCTGTCGGCGGCGTCGATCACCAACGTCGACGCCATCCATCCCGGCATCGGCTTCCTGTCGGAGAACGCCCAGTTCGCGGAGATGGTGGAGGAGCACGGCTTCACCTTCATCGGCCCGACGCCGGACCATATCCGGATCATGGCG
>NZ_BADK01001136.1 GCF_000333595.1 Azospirillum sp. B506 | reverse complement strand
GGGCGGGGCAGAGCGTCACTTTCGCCGCCGCGACCGAGGAGTGGTGGCGGCTGGAGGCCTTGCCGCCGGCCGACGTGCTGGGCTTCGAGGCCGAGCGCCGCCGCCGTATCATCCAGAACGCCCATCCGGCCCTGCGCGACGGTGCGATGGCGGAGCTGGTGCTGTCCGCCGACAGCTTCCTGTTCGTGCCGGCCGGCCGCGTCGCCGACCAGATGCGGGCGCGGGCGGAGGGCGACGAGGTGCGGACGGTGATCGCCGGCTACCATTGGTTCACCGACTGGGGCCGCGACACCATGATCGCGCTGGAAGGGCTGACGCTGGCCACCGGCCGCCATCTGGAGGCAGGCTGGATCCTGCACACCTTCGGCCATTACATCCGCGACGGGCTGATCCCCAACATGTTCCCCGACGGCAAGGACCGCGGGCTGTACCACACCGCCGACGCGACCCTGTGGTTCTTCCACGCTCTGCACCGGTATCTCGGCGCCACCGGCGACCGCGACACCCTGCGCCTGCTTCTGCCCAAGCTGCGCGAGGTGATCGACTTCCATCGCCGTGGCACCCGCTTCGGCATCGGCGTCGATCCCAGGGACGGCCTGCTGCGCCAGGGACAGGAGGGCTATCAGCTGACCTGGATGGATGCCAAGGTCGATGACTGGGTGGTCACGCCGCGCCGGGGCAAGGCGGTGGAGATCAATGCGCTGTGGCACAACGCCCTGCGGCTGATGGCCGGCTGGCTGCGCGAGGAGGATGGCGAGGCCGCCGCCCGTCCGTTGGAGGAGCTGGCCGATCAGGCCCGCGCCTCGTTCAACGCCCGCTTCTGGTGTGCGTCGGCCGGGCACCTCTTCGATGTGGTGGACGGCGAGCATGGCGACGACATCGCTTGCCGGCCCAACCAGATCTTCGCCGTCTCGCTCGACCATCCGGTGCTGGAGCGCGAACGCTGGGAGCCGGTGGTTGAGACGGTGCGCAAGCACCTGCTGACCCCGGTCGGGCTGCGGTCGCTGGCGCCGGGCTGCCGCGATTACAAGGCGAAGTATTTCGGCGACCTGCGGGCGCGCGATGCCGCCTATCACCAGGGCACCGTCTGGGGGTGGCTGATCGGACCCTATGTCGATGCGTGGCTGAAGCTGCATCCGGAAGACAAGGCGGGGGCACGCCGGCTGCTCGAAGGCTTCCTGCCCCATCTGGACGAGGCCGGCATCGGCACCATCAGCGAGATTTTCGATGCGGAGGCGCCCTTTACGCCGCGCGGCTGCATTTCCCAGGCATGGAGCGTGGCGGAGGTGCTGCGCTGCTGGGCGAAGACTGAAGGCTAGGTGGAGCAAGCGGTTGCAACTCCGCCCATTCCGAAGGTCATAGGGCAGCTGACGGAGGTTCTGCCACCCGCAACGATGGTGCAATGCCCTTGGGGACAGTTGTCAACAGGGCACTACAGGGTGTGAAATCATGGAGAAGGGAGGAATGTGACAGATTTCTGTTGACACGCCACCAGGGCCTCCCGAGCCATTGAAGCTCGATTTTCATTGTGCATCAGATGCTTAGGTGGAATGCCTGGCTTTTGGGCAACACAGCGGGGCCCTTGAATCGCCTGGGGCGAATCGGGGATGCCCACGGCTTGCCCACACAGTTATCCACAGTCTCTGTGGAGACCGTGGTTTCTGCCCGCGCAAAGCTCAGTGTTGTATCGATCCGCCGAACCTATCCTTTTGATGCCTGTACTTTAGGTGGAGTGTGGGGCGGAGATCTGCGCAAGGGGGTAAGCGCATTGGATTTTGGCCAGACAAGAGAAAGCAGCCTATAGTTCCCCGTACCGGTTCCTTCGGTACCCTGACCGAGCCGGCCGATTTGCCCCCGTACGGAGTGCGGAAGAAAAGCCAGAGCGGAGGTGCCAATGCGAAGCGTTGTGCGAGGCGTCGCCGGCATGCCGTACCCAGGACCCCGATCCGGATGGGTGGGACGCAGTGCGGCTGCCGCCGAATCTGCCGGGGGGCCAGCGCGCAGTGCTCTGCGGTCAGCCCGCAGCGCTTTGCGATTGCTGGCTGCGGTTGTCGGTCCACTGTTGGGGGCGTCTGTGCTGGGCGCGCTGATCCTGCATCTTCTGGCCGGTCTTGTGGCGCGGCTTCCGACATCCGATGCGCTCGGCGCCTTGTCGGTGATGGCTGGCAGCGCGGTGGTGCTGATCACCCTGCTGCCCTTCACCCTGCTGTCTCTCAGGCGGGCGCGAGAGGTCTGGGCCGCGATGCAGGACTCCAGGCGCAGCTGATTTGGCGTCGCCGACCGGGCGCCGTCGATGGGAGGCCGCCGGCCTCTTGCGCCGGTACGGTCAGGATTCCGTTGCCACATGACGCTTGCCCGCGTTTAATCGGGAGCGAGGGCGGCGTTCGCCCCTCCGCCCAAGGGCTGGGCGCGGTTTTCCGGGGGCGCGGGATGGGTCTTTTCGATTTCCTGAAAGTCACGGTGACCGATAAGAAGGCGGCCAAGCCGGCAGGCCGCATGCCGATCAGCGTGATCCAGTGCGACGGAAAGAGCTTTCCCATCGTGTCGCTGACGCCAAAGGGCTTCGTCGCCCGCGGGTTCGACGGTTCGCTGATTGTCGGCCAGAACGCCAAGGTTTCCGTCCGCGTCGACGATGCCGCCGGTAAATTCACCTTCAACGCGACCGTTTCGGTGGTGGAGATCAAGGGCGACACGTTCGGCGCGACCTGGAGCATCCTGCCGACGGAGGTCGACGCGGTGATCCGCCAGTATGGCCAGCAGCGCAAGAAGCAGGACGCCAAGCCCGCCCCGTAGGGCTTACTGGCGGCCGGTTGCCGTCTCCGTCGCCGCCGCCGGCATTCCGGCATTGACGATCTTCGGCAGCGCCAGGATGCGCGCCCGCTCAAGCCATTCCGACAGGGTGACGAACTCGCATCCCTTGCCTTTCAGCTCGGCGATCACGCGGGGCAGGGCCTGCGCCGTGCTCGCATAGGTGGAGTGCATCAGGAAGACGTTGCCCGGCAGGCCGGCCAGCTTGATCTGGCTGACGATCTTGTCGGCATTGCGCACCTGCCAGTCGCGGGTGTCCACCGACCACAGGACAGAGCCCATATGCTCCTCCCGCGCGATGGTCAGCAACTCGTTCGAATAGCGGCCGTAGGGCGGGCGGAAGAGCACCGGGTTGGCGCCGAAGCCGCGCAGGATGCGATTGGTTTCGGCAATCTCGTACCGGGCGCCGGCCGCGTCCATCTTGCGCAGATCGGAATGGGTCAGGCTGTGGTTGCCGATCTCGTGACCGCTGACAATGAAATCATGTATCAGGTCACCCTGCCGCTCGGCGATGCGGCCGACCGGGAAATAGGTGGCGCGCACCCCCTCCTGGTTCAGGATGTCGAGAATTTGCCGGGTCACGGTCCGGTGCGGCCCGTCGTCGAAGGTCAGGGCGCAGAGATTCCAGTTTTCCCGCTTCAGGGTGGCCGGCATCACGTCATAGCGTGAATCGGGCATCACCGAGCGCAAGCGGCCCTTGCGGCGGCTGTGCTGCTCGATGTCCGCCATCGTGCGGGCATCTTCCTCGTTGTAGATGATCAGCCCATCGACCGGCGGCGTGGCGTTCGCGACCGACGGCGGCGGGGGCGCCAGCGGCGCGGCGATGGCCGAACCGATGGGCACCAGGACGGAGGATGTGGTGGTGGTCACCGTCTCGCGGCTGCCGGCTGGCTGCGGCGGCTTGGCCTCGGCCGGCACCGGTGCCGGTGCGACGGCCACGGTCACGGTCGGCGGCTTTGCCGTCGCAGGGGAGCCTGCATTTGGCGCCGCATTTGGCGTCGCAGGGGGCGCTGCCGAGGCGGTTGCGGGCGGGGCCGCGGGAACGGGCACCGGTGCGGATGGGGAGGCGATGCCGGCCGTTGCCACCTTCTCCGTCGGCTTCCCGGCGGCGGCCGGTCTATCGACGACGAGGCAGCCGAATCCGGCGCCGACGATCCGGCGGCACAGAGCCCGCGCGTCGACGCCTTTTCCGACCTGGGCATAAAGCGCCACGCCGGCCCCGCTCTTTGCATCGAGCTTCATCACCGACGCGCTCAGGCCGGCCGTCAGCTCGCGTTGGTGCTGTTGCAGATTCTTCCAGCTCACCCAGGCGTCGTTGTCACCGGAATAGATGCCCAGTTGCAGGAGCTGGCCATCGGGAGCAGGAGCTACCGCTGCTGCCGCAGGGGCGGGGGCGGAAACGGCAGGCTTGGTCTCGACCTTTACCACGGGCTGGCGCTTGACCGCGGGTTCGGCTGCACCGGAGGGCAGCGCAGGCAGGCAGAGCGCGCAGGTCAGCAATCCGGCCTTGAGCAGGCCAAGGCGCCTGCGCGTATCCGGTGCGCTATCAGGACTGCGGGCGGCATCTGCCGCCCTGGATCGGGTGCTGCTTGACGCGGCATTCGGCCAGAAAATGCGCAACATATCGGTCCCGTTACTAGGCCCAGCCACTCTCTGCGGACCGCCAGTCGATGGCGGTGCAATATCACCACGATGGGGTTAATTCAAACGACAAGCGGCGGAATTGTGGCGCTGCCGCCGCTTTTCGCAGGGGCGTTGCCGTTCGGAAACGGTGGCGCGCAGCGGCGGACTCCGGCGAAGAGGGTGGCAAGAATGTTTGGCCTCCGGAACCGGGGGGCAGCGGCGGGGTTCATTAGGGGGCAGGAGGCAGGACGACGGCATGGCAAATGCCTCCTCCCGCTGCCTCCTCACCCCCTCTGCAAAGGCCCACCCGTGAAGGAGATGATCCCTATGGCCGAGGATTTGGAGAGCCGCATCCGTCGGCGCGCGCATGAGATCTGGGAAGGCGAAGGCCGGCCGGAGGGCCGGTCCGACGCACATTGGGAACTGGCCAGCGAGGAGATCGCGATCCAGGACAATTACCGCGATACGCTGAAGCCCAATCCCGCCGGCGGTCCGGAAGCGACCGCGATGCGGACCGAGCCGGTCGAGCCGGTGCTGAGCGTCGCCAACCAGGGCGAACAGCCGGGCCTTGCCGACCAGGGCGACGAAATGGGAATCCCGATGCGGGGCGACCGTGACGCCTGGCCGACACCGGAAGAGGCTGCATCCACCGCGGTGCCGCCCAACCGCAGCCGCAAGAACCGGCGTCGGGCATAAACCGACGGGGCGGGAACATCCCGCCCCTCGCCCGGCCTGAAAACGCCCGGCCTGAAAACGCCTGGCTTGATAAACCTGTCAGACGCTGGACTTCTCGGCCGCGACGGTCTTGCCGTTGGGCATCGCGGCCCGGCTGGCCTCGGACGGCTTGCCGGCTGGAGCGGGTGTCATGATCGGCGCGGCGGCCGGTGTGGCTGCCGGTGTGGCGGAAGGAAGCGTTGCCGGCGCTGGTGCCGGGGCGGATGCCGTGGCCGGCGCATCGTCAAGACGGTCATAGATGTCGGGATGCAGGCGGACGGTGCCGTCCGGCTGCACGGTCGCAATCCAGTAGACGAACTGAACCGGCATGGGCGTGGCCAACTTGACCCATTGCGGCTGCGGCTTGTCCAGCATGCGGTCGATCCGCTGGGGCGTCACGCTCGTCCCTTGGAGCAGCAGCTCTGCCAGCCGGCGCGGATCCTCCAGACGGACGCAGCCCGAACTGATCGAGCGCAGTTCGCGCGCAAACAGCCGTGGCTCGTTGGTACCGTGCAGATAGATGTCGTAGGGGTTGGTCAGGTTGAAGCGGAAGCGGCCGAGTGCATTGTGGTCGCCCGGCTGCTGGACGATCCGGACCCGGCCCGGCGTGACGTCGTGCCAGTCGACCGTTTCCGGCGCAACCTCCTGCCCGTCGAGATAGACGATGGCGTTCTGGATGCCGGGCGTGCCCTTGGCGCGCAGCATCGGCAGCTTGTCTTCCTTCAGGACGGTGGGCGGCACGGTCCAGGTCGGGTTGACGATGACGTGTGTGATGCGGTCGGTCAGCAGCGGTGTCTCGCGCGACGGCCGGCCGACGATGGCGCGCATCGTCAGTTCCTCTTCCCCGCCGCGCACCAGGGTGGTGGTCTGGTCCGTCAGGTTCACCACCAGCACGTTGTCCGGGGCGGTGTCGCGGAAGCTGCGCATCGCGGCCGCGCTCTGTCGCATCAGCGCCGCGGCCTCCGCAGGCGTCCGGTCGAGCGCGGCACGGGTGCCTGCACCGATCAGGCCGTCGGGCTTCATCCGCTGGGCAAGCTGGAAGGCTTTCACAGCGCGGTCGATGTCGATGGTGAAGACATCCGACAGCTTGTCCGCCGGCAGCAGGCCGAGTTCGACCAGGCGTTGGGCCAGCCGGCCGACCCGCTCGCCGCTGCTGCCGAGCTTCATCAGACCGCCTTCACCGATCCGGGTGGAGGATTGTTCCGGTTCGCGGTCCAGATCGACAGCCGCGGCGTCGAGCCGGTCGGCCCATTGGGTCAGAGTGTCGCGGTAGGGCAGGGCGTCCGCCGGGCTGACCCCAAGCAGCGCCAGCGCCGATGCGGCGGTCAGCGCCAGCATGGCCAGCTTGCGGGGCTTGCGGAGGTCTGCGGATGCGGTCATGGCGAAACCCTCTGTCTCTCGTGGGCCGGCGGGCCATTCAAAGGAATGTGCGGAAGCCCTTAGGACCAATTTATGCAACGCAATAATGGAAGGCGAGGCGTGAGGCGCGAAATTCCGACGATCATTCATCCGGTGTGATCTTCCTGCCGCCGTCCTATGACCCGTCTATGCAAGAAGGTCACACTGCAAAATTTTTTGATTGCCTCGGCCGATGACCTTCCCTATACGAATATCCGTCCGGAGACGATTCACATCAGACGGAACGCTTCGGATCAGCGTTGGACATAAGGTTCACAATACCACAGCGGGCGTCGTGCGACCCGCCAAACGCCGAACGGCCACAGCGTAGAACGGCCAAAAACCTAAGACGACGAGGTTCGGGGATGCATTTGGGGGATGAAGAGCGGGCCGGCCCGACCATCGGGCGGCGCGGGTTCCTGGGTTTTGCCGCCGCGGCGGTTTCTGCGGGCCTTCCGGCCGCATCGGGGATGATGACGGGGGTTGCCACCAGCGTGGTGACCGGTGTGGCCACTGCGCCGGTCCTTCTTGGGTCTGGTTCTGCCGAGGCTGCCCCACTGGCCGGCAGCGTCCGCCGCATCAGCCTGCACAACATCAACACGCAGGAACGGTTCGAGGGCGTTTATTGGGCGGATGGCAATTACCGGCCGGACGCTCTACGCAAGCTCGACGTGCTGCTGCGCGACCACCGCGCCAAGCAGGTCTGCCGCTATGATCCGCGCCTGTTCGATCTGCTCGCCCGCGTTCACCAGAGCGTCGGATCGGACGATCCGTTCGAGGTGATCTGCGGTTACCGTTCGCGCCGGACCAATGCGATGGCACGGCGCCGGTCGCGGGGGGTCGCGAAGGAGAGCTATCATACCCGCGGCATGGCCATCGATATCCGCCTGCCCGACACGCAGTTGCGCGCTATCTCCGATACGGCGAAGGCCATGCAGGTTGGCGGCGTCGGCTTCTATCCGCGCAGCGGCTTCGTGCATCTCGATGTCGGCCCGGTTCGCAGCTGGTAAGGCCACCGCCCGCTGCTTCTCTTCTATCGAAAAGGCTCCGCATCGTCCGATGCGGAGCCTTTTCGATGTCCGGCTTTTGAAACCCTACACTGGTTCGGCGGTTGGAGTGCCGTTTCTGCCTTCGCTTCCTGGCTCTCCGCTTCCGGCCGTCAATTTCTGGGCGATGGCTTGGATGCGCGCAGGATGTCTGTCGGATCCCAGACCGCGCCGTGACGACGGCGTGCCTTGTTCTGGCTGGCCGCGTCGGCGGATTTGACGGACTTGACCCGTGGCGCATCGCTGCGCACAGGACGGCCGGGCTTGCGAATGTTTTCCCCGTCCGGGCCGGCGGCGACGAACTCGCTGCCGGCAAGTGTGCTTCCGCCGCCGGGCGATTCCGTCATCTTTTGCGGGAGGAACCTGTCCGGAACGCTGTCCTCCCCCTCGCCGGGGTCCTCGGGCGGCTCCTTGATTTCCGGGGAAAGCGCCGAGAGCAGAGACAGCATCTCGTCAGAGACATGAGGAGGGGCGGCGCGCCACAGACGCAGCAGGCGCGCCTCGCGCCGGCTGATATGGCTGCCCGTGTCGTCCGATTCCTCGAAGCCGCCGCGCGAGCGGCGCGGGTTGTCGGCATCGTTGTAGGTGTCGAAAAAGAAGCTTACCGGAACGTCCAAGACCTGACTGAGCCGGTACAGTGTGCCCGCCGAAATCCGGTTGGAACCCCGTTCATATTTTTGGACCTGCTGAAAGGTAAGCCCAATGGCTTCGCCGAGTTTTTCCTGGCTCATTCCCAGAAGGGTCCTGCGCATCCGAACGCGCTGCCCGACATGGGCGTCTACAGACCAGGACTCAGGCGATCCGCGTCGTCCTCTTTTGCGCGCCGTCGGCTCACTCATGTCCATTGGTCTCCAATGCCCAGTCTTCCATAGCCTCTCTTTGCGAGAATGAAAAGATTGTTCACACATTCTTTGGTGGGATTCAAGAGAAAACTTCTGAATATTGGCGTGTGATCGCCATATTCCGATAGGCAATCGTGCTGCCGCAGCATTCGCAGGGGTTGTCCCGTTACAGCTTTGTATTATTGGCTGGGTGGCGAGAGTCAATTGCGCCAAGGCTCTGAGGGATTCCTGCCGTCATCCCTTCGCGGAAGGCTCCGAGTCTTTTGGCTCACCCATTGGTTGGGGCGACAGCTTTTTGTTTACATAAATTCTGCGATCGATAACGGATGGGATTTATGTCGCCACAAATGGTGATTAAGAAGTTTCTGGTTGTAATAAATAATCAGGCGTGGGTGACGGAAATTACTGCTGGAAAGGCCGATACAGTCTGTCGCGCAACGCCCGGCCGATCCA
>NZ_BADK01001137.1 GCF_000333595.1 Azospirillum sp. B506 | reverse complement strand
CTACGGCAAGAAGCGCCTGCGCGAAATCGACCGCCGCATCCGCTTCCTGAACAAGCGGCTGGAATCGGCGGTGGTGGTCAATCCGCAAGACCAGAAGAACCGCGAACAGGTCTTCTTCGGCGCCACCGTCACCTATGCCCGCGAGGACGGCTCCGAAAACACCATCACCATCGTCGGCGCCGACGAGGTCGATCCCGACCGCGGCCATGTCAGCTGGATCTCGCCCATGGCCCGTGCCCTGCTGAAGGCGCGCGAAGGCGATCTGGTGGACGTGCGCACCCCGGCCGGGATGGAGCAGGTTGAGGTACTGGCCATCAGCTACGCGGACTGACGAAGGGGGCGGTAACCCGCCCCCTTCGCCAACCTCACTCCGCCGCCGGCTGGTAAATCTCCCCGCCCGACTGGCGGAACTTCTCCGACATCTCGGCCATCCCGGACTCTGCGGCGTCGCGGATTTCCTGCGTGATCTTCATCGAGCAGAATTTCGGCCCGCACATCGAACAGAAATGCGCGGTCTTGGCGCCCTCCGCCGGCAAAGTCTCGTCGTGGTAGGCCATCGCCGTGTCGGGGTCGAGCGACAGGGCGAACTGGTCGCGCCAGCGGAAGGAGAAGCGGGCACGCGACATGGCGTCGTCGCGCAGCCGGGCCGCCGGGTGCCCCTTGGCGAGGTCGGCGGCATGGGCGGCGATCTTGTAGGCGATGACGCCGGCCTTGACGTCGTCGCGGTCGGGCAGACCCAGATGCTCCTTCGGCGTGACGTAGCAGAGCATCGCCGTGCCGAACCAGCCGATCATCGCCGCGCCGATGGCGCTGGTGATGTGGTCGTAGCCCGGCGCGATGTCGGTCACCAACGGCCCGAGCGTGTAGAAGGGCGCCTCGCCGCACAGCGCCAGCTGCTTCTCGACATTGTGCTTGATCTTGTGCATCGGCACATGGCCCGGCCCCTCGATCATCACCTGCACGTCGCGCGCCCAGGCGATCTTGGTCAGCTCGCCCAGCGTCTCCAGCTCGGCGAACTGGGCGGCGTCGTTGGCGTCGGCCTGGCTGCCCGGCCGCAGCCCGTCGCCCATCGACAGCGCCACATCATAGGTCCGGCAGATTTCGACGATGTCGGCGAAATGGTCGTAGAGGAAATTCTCGCGGTGATGCGCCAGGCACCATTTGGCGATGATCGACCCGCCGCGCGAAACGATGCCGGTCACCCGCTTCGCCGTCAGCGGGATATGGGCCAGCCGCAGCCCGGCATGGATGGTGAAGTAATCGACGCCCTGCTCCGCCTGTTCGATCAGCGTGTCGCGGAAGAGCTCCCAGGTCAGATCCTCGGCCTTGCCCTTCACCTTCTCCAGCGCCTGATAGATCGGCACGGTGCCGATGGGAACCGGGGAGTTGCGCAGGATCCACTCGCGGGTCTGGTGGATGTCAGCACCGGTGGACAGGTCCATCACGGTGTCGGCCCCCCAGCGGATCGACCAGACCATCTTCTCAACCTCCTCCTCGATGGAGGAGGTCACGGCCGAGTTGCCGATGTTGGCGTTGATCTTGGTCAGGAAGTTGCGGCCGATGATCATCGGCTCCGACTCGGGATGATTGACGTTGGACGGGATGATCGCCCGCCCGCGCGCCACCTCGTCGCGGACGAATTCCGGGGTGATGAAGTCGGGGATGTCGGCACCGAAATCCTCGCCGTCGCGCGCAGCCTCCAGGGCGGCGGCACGGCCGAGATTCTCGCGGACGGCGATGTAGTCCATCTCCGCGGTGACGATGCCGGCGCGGGCATAGGCCATCTGGGTCACCGCTCCGCCGCCCTTGGCGCGCAGCACGCCGCTGTCGGTGGTCTCGACATCGCCGCGCGCGAGGATCCAGTCGCGGCGGTGCTTGGCCAGGCCGGCGCGCACATCGATGGCGACCGACTCGTCGGTGTAGGGGCCGGAGGCATCATAGACGGTCAGCGGCGGCTCGCCGCCCGACAGCGCGATCTCGCGCAGGGCGACGCGCAGATCGGGAAAGCGCGTGCCGGGAACATGGATTTTCCGCGACGACGGCAACGGGCCGGTCGAAATGCGGATGGCGTTCTCGTTGAAGTCCTTGGGCATTGGGTTTCTCCGTCGGAGTTGGGCGGACAAACCCGGGACTGCGGACGGAGGTGCGGTATCGTCGTGCGGGCCGTACCCTGGCATGGTCCCCGGCATGGCGGGGCCTGGTCGGCCTGACGGGGCGGAAATCGGCCCGTCACGAGGTCCCTCCCTTCGCCGGTATGACCCGGATCAGGTTCAAAGGGTCACCACGCTGCCGATGGCGCTTCACGCCGTTTGGCCGTTGGTATCTCAGCCCCCTGTCGGGACCCCCCTGGAATGCGCCCATCCTGCCCCCGGCAGGCGCCCCTGTCAAAAGGAAAGCGCCGCCGACGATCCGCCTGCCATATTGTGGAAACCCGTCACATCCAGCGTTTCAGCCGCACATAGATCACCGGCAGCAGCGCCGACAGCAGCATCAGCCCCAGCGCACTGGGATAGCCGAAGGGCGAGCCGTGCCCCGGCATGTCGGTGAAATTCATGCCGCCGATGCTGGTCACCAGGATCGGCGGATAGAGCAGCACCGTCAGCACCGAGACGATCTTGACGATCTCGTTCTGCTCGACGTGGATCTGGCCCAGAGCGGTGTCCAGCGCCAGAGCCACCTTGCCGGACAGGAAGCGGGCATACTGGTCGAGTCCGCGCAGGTCCTGCAGCGTCGTCTTGGCCCAGCGCCGCGTCGCCTTGCCGGCGTTCCAGCCGTCGCCGCGCGCCAGGAAGTCGGTCATGCGGGACAGGCTGGCGAGGCTGATCCGCGCCTTGCCGATCAGATGGCCGGCATGGCCGATGCGCTTCAGCGTCTGGGCGTCGTCCAGCGTCTCGCCACGCGACCGCAGCTTGCGCCCGCGGAAGAAGCGCCGGTTCAGCGCGTCCAGCTCCACCCCGGTCCGCCGCAGCACGACGGAGGTGCGGTCGATCATCCCGTCCACCAGCGCCGCCAGCACCAGCTCGCCGCGGCCGGCCGACACCTGCCCATGGGTGGCACGGCGGCGGAAGGCCAGCAGTGCCTGCGGGTCGATGTCGTGGATGGTCACCAGCCGCCGACCAACCAGAACGAAGCTGACGGTGGCGATGCGCGGCTCGTCGGTGTCGGCCCAGACCAACGCGGTGACGGTCATGGTCAGGGCGCCGCCGGCAACGCGCAGCCGGCTCGATTCCTCGATCTCCGCCATCTGCTCGCGGGTGGGCAGGCCGGTGCCGATCAACGCCTCCGCCCGCGCCAGCTCGTCGGGCGTCGGGTTGATCAGGTCGAGCCAGACAGCGGACTCCGGCAGCGGCGCCGCCTCGTCCGTGGCGTCCCTGGCCCAGCGCAGCAGGCCACCGTCATTGATGAAGACATGCAGCAAGGCCGTGCTCCTTGCGATGTGCGATCACTCCCGAGACGGGAGAGGGTCATTCACGTCACCCGGCCGCCGCGGCGCGGCTTGATGGGCGGCGGTGCCTTCTCCCCGTCGAGGTCCAGCGTCGCGCCTTCGGCCTTCAGCGCCTGTTCCAGCTTGCGGCGGAAGGCGCCGCCATCCCGCTTGGCGTCGAGGAAATGGCCGACCGCCTCCTTCGCCGCATCGCTGTCATAGGGGACCTTGCCCAAGGCCGCCAGCTTGGCACGCTCCACCAGCTTCGGGTCCATCTTCTCGCGGATGGCCTTCATCTGGCGGAGCAGCTCCTTGCGCAGATCGCTCATCGGGTCCCCTTGGACGGTGTCAGGCCTTGCCGATCAGGGTGCCGGCGCCGCCTTCGGTGAAGATCTCCAGCAGCAGCGCGTGCGGCACGCGGCCATCCAGGATGACGGCGGCATCGACGCCCTGCTCCACGGCGCCGATGCAGGTCTCGATCTTCGGGATCATTCCGCCCGAGGCGGTGCCGTCGGCGATGGCCTTGTGCGCATCCTCCAGCGACATCTTCTCGATCAGCGTCTTTTCCTTGTCGAGCACCCCGGCGACGTCGGTCAGCAGGAAGAAGCGCGCCGCCTTCACCGCCGCCGCGACCGCGCCGGCCGCCGTGTCGGCGTTGATGTTGTAGGTGTCGCCGTTGACGTCGAAACCGACCGGAGCGATCACCGGAATGATGTCCGACTGGGCGAGCGCGTGCAGGATCTGCGGGTTCACCTTGTAGGGCTCGCCGACGAAGCCGAGGTCCAGAACCCGCTCGATGTTGCTGTCGGGATCACGCTGCACGCGCTCCAGCCGGCGGGCGGTGATCAGGTTGCTGTCCTTGCCCGACAGGCCAACGGCCCGGCCGCCGGCGCTGTTGATGGCGGCGACGATCTGTTTGTTGATGGAGCCGGCCAGCACCATCTGGACCACCTCGACGGTCTCCTTGTCGGTGACGCGCAGGCCGTCGATGAAGCTGGACTTGATCTTCAGCCGCTCCAGCATCTGGCCGATCTGCGGCCCGCCACCATGGACGACCACCGGGTTGATGCCGACCTGCTTCAGCAGGACGATGTCGCGCGCGAACAGCTCCGCCAGGCCGGCGTCGCCCATGGCGTGGCCGCCGTACTTGATGACGAAGGTGCTCCCGGCATAGCGGCGCATGTAGGGCAGCGCTTCGGACAGGGTACGGGCCTTGGCGAGCCACTCGTCACGGGTGGGAGTCTGCACGGGAGGATGCCCTTTGTCGGGGTGGAATGTCGGGTTTCTTTAACGGAAAGGCCGGCCGGTTGCCTAGGGGGCAATTTAACGGTCACATCCCCCCGCACCGGCCATTCGCCGTCGCCGCGCCGCCGGCCGGACGCCACACTCCGGCCAGGCGCGTCATCGGCTGGGTCAAGGCGGTGACCGCCACCGCCATCAGCACCATCGCCGAGAAACAGGGACCGGACAGCACGCCGGCTTCCAGCAGCACGGTCAGGACGATGACCTCCATCAGCCCCTTGCACGGCATCAGCGTGCCGAGGCGGAGCGCGTCGGGCCAGGATTCCCCGGTCCAGCGCGCGGGCAGCGTGGTGCCGGCTATCTTGCCGGCGAGCGTGGCGAGACTGGCGAGCGCGAAGACTGCCCATTGCGCCGGGTCGTCCAGTGTCAGAGTCACCTTCAGCCCAGTCAGCGTGAAGAAGAAGGGCAGCAGGATCAGCGTGGCGAAATGCTCCAGCCGGTCGAGGATGGCGGCGGCGTAGCGGCGCGGCATGGCGCTGCCGGCGATGAAGGCGCCCAGGATGTAGTGCAGCCCGATCAGCTCGGTCACCGCGGCCGAGGCCAGCAGAGCGGCACAGGTCACCACCACCGCGGTGTCGCCCATCCGCCCGTCCGGCGCCACCCGTTTCAAGAGGCGGTCGAGCAGCGGGCGCACGACCAGGACCGTCGCCCCGACATAGGCGAAGCCCAGCACGCCGACCTTCGCGACTGCCCCGGCGTCGCCGCCACCATTCGTCCCGTCGGCGGCCGCCCAGGCCAGCACCGCGGTGATCAGCAGCCAGAGCAGCGCGTCGTTCACCGCGGCATAACCCAGCGCCAGCCGCCCCACCCGGTCGCTCAGCAAATCCATCTCGCGCAGGATGGCGCCCAGCACCGGCAACGCGGTGACGCCGACACAGATGCCGAAACCGGCTGCGAACAGGCCGGGGGTGGCGTGCGGTCCGGTCATGCCGGGGAAGGCGCCGGCCAGCCACCAGCCCAGGGCGCCGCCCAGCAGGGTCGGC
Organism: Azospirillum sp. B506; assembly: GCF_000333595.1. Taxonomy (GTDB): domain Bacteria; phylum Pseudomonadota; class Alphaproteobacteria; order Azospirillales; family Azospirillaceae; genus Azospirillum. Next base: position 7,831 of record NZ_BADK01001137.1, on the reverse strand, counting down.
ACCAGCATGCTGGACAATGCGACAATCGCGAAGGCCCCGCCCCGGCCGCGGAACTCGGCGGGATCGAGGTGCAGGCCGGTGAGAAAGGCGAAGAACACCACGGCCATCAGCGCCAGCCCGGACAGCGGCGCGAGTGCGGCTGGGGCGAACAGCACGCCCCACAGATCCGGCAGCAGCCGGCCGAGCAGCGACGGCCCCAGCGCCACCCCGAACAGGATCTGGACGACCACCATCGGGGCGATGTGACGCCCACCGCCGAGCCGCCACAGCAGAAACGGCCCGGCGATCAACAGCAGGGCCTGCATCAGGAACAGCAGCGCGGGGGAAAGGCCACCCATCGCCGCCGCCCTTTACTCGGCTGCCAGGGCGAGCGCCGCGAGGCTGGCGCGCAGCTCGGCGATGCCGATACCCTTCTCGGAACTGGTGACATGGATGTCGGGGAAGGCGGCCGGGTGCTTCTTCAGCCCCGCCTGGGTGTCGCGGCGGATCCTGTCCAGTTCCGCCGGCTTCACCTTGTCCGCCTTGGTCAGCACGACGACATAGGGCACCGCCGTGCGGTCGAGCATCTCCATGATCTCATGGTCGTTGGGCTTCAGCCCATGGCGCGAATCGATGAGCACCAGCGCCCGGCGCAGGGTGACGCGGCCGCGCAGAAAGCGGCGGACCATGTCGTTCCATGCCTCCACCTTCTCCTTCGATTCCTTGGCGTAGCCATAGCCGGGCATGTCCACCAGCTTCAGCCGGTTGCCGAGGTTGAAGAAGTTGAGCTGCTGCGTGCGCCCCGGCGTGTTGGAGGTGCGGGCCAGCGTCTTGCGCCCGGTCAGCGCGTTGACGAGGCTCGACTTGCCGACATTCGACCGGCCGGCGAAGGCGACCTCCGGCAGGTCCGCCTCCGGCAGCTGGTTCAGCGCGTTGGCGCCCCAGACGAAGTCGCACTCCTTGGCGAACAGCAGCCGGCCGGCCTCCAGCGCGGCCTCGTCGAAGCCGGCAACGATGCTGGGAGTGTTGGGGGGCGGCGTGTCGGAGGGGGTCATGGCGGGCGCTCTCGTTGGGATGGGCTGAAAAACATACCGCCGGCAAAGTCCCGTCAAGGGCCTTTGCCGGCGGCAGGTCTCAGAAACTGGGCGGGAAAGGGGGCCGATCAGGCCTTCACGCCCATGCGCTTCATGATGGTCCACTGCTGCAGGACCGACAGGGTGTTGTTCCAGGCCCAATAGATCACCAGACCGGCCGGGAAGCCGGCGAGCATGAAGGTGAAGACGATGGGCAGGAACTGGAACACCTTCGCCTGGACCGGGTCCGGCGGAGCCGGGTTCATCTTCTGCTGGAACCACATCGTCACGCCCATGATCAGCGGCCACAGGCCGAGATGCAGCATGGTCGGCGGGCTCCACGGGATCAGGCCGAACGCCGTGAACAGGTTCGTCGGATCGGGGGAGGACAGGTCGTGGATCCAGCCGAAGAACGGCGCGTGCCGCATTTCGATGGTCACGAACAGCACCTTGTAGAGCGAGAAGAAGACCGGGATCTGGATCAGGATGGGCAGACAGCCCGACACCGGGGAGACCTTCTCGCGCTTGTACAGCGCCATCAGCTCCTGGTTCATGCGCGCCTGATCGTCGCTGAACTTCTCGCGCAGCTCCTGCATCTTGGGCTGCAGGGCCTTCATCTTGCTCATCGCCTGATAGGACTTGTTGGCGAGCGGGAAGAAGACGGCCTTGACGCAGACGGTCAGCACCAGGATGGCGATGCCGAAGTTGCCGATGACACGGCCCAGGAAATCGAGCGCGTAGAAGAACGGCTTGGTCAGGAAGTAGAACCAGCCGAAGTCGATGGCGAGATCGAAGTTCTTGATGTTCAGCTTCTCGGAGTAGCTGTCGAGCAGCTTCACCTGCTTGGCGCCGGCGAACAGGCGGCCGGTGTTCTCGGCCGAGGCGCCCGGCGCCACCGTGACCGGGGCACCCATGGTGTCGGTCTGGTAGCGGTCGGTGTTGGCGACCTGGTTGTAGAGGAAGCGCGCGGTGACCTTCTCGCTCGGGTCGGGCACCAGCGAGACCAGCCAGTACTTGTCGGTGATGCCGACCCAGCCGCCGGTGGTGTCCTTGGCGATGGAGCCGGCCTTGCGGACGTCGTCGTACTTCTCTTCGGTCAGCGAGCCGTTGAAGACGCCGAGCGGGCCTTCATGCAGGATGTAATAGCCGGACGTGTGCGGCGTGCCGCTGCGCGACACCAGGCTGTAGGGCAGCAGGGTGACCGGAGCGGCGCCGGTGTTGCGCACGGTCTGCGTCACCGTGAACATGAAGTCCGGATCGACGGCGATCTTGCGCTCGAACACCAGACCCTGGCCGTTGTCCCAGCTCAGGGTCAGCGGCTTGTCCGGGGTGAGTGCGGCGCCATCGGCGGTCCAGCGAGTGGTCGCGGTCGGGGCGGCGATGCCGGCGCCCTGCGGCACCCAGCCGAACTCGGCGTAATAGGCGGCGGGCGTGCCGGCCGGGGCCAGCAGCACGATCTCCGGGCTCTTGGGGTCCGGCGTCTCGTGATACTGGGCCAGCGTCAGGTCGTCGATGCGGCCGCCGACGAGGTTGACCGAGCCGTGCAGGGCCGGCGTGTCGATCTTCACGCGGGTGCCTGCGGCCATCTGCTCGGCGAGCAGTTCCGGGCGCTCCTTCGCGACCTCGGCCGTGCTCATGCCGGAGGGCAGCTGGGCAGGCACGCCGGGGGCGGGCACCGGCACCGACTGCTCCGTCTGGGCGGCCTGCTGGGCGGCGAGTTGCTTCTGCTGCTCCACCCGCGGCTTCTCGTAGAAATACTGGAAGCCCAGAAGGATGGCGATCGACAGGGCAATCGCGATGATGAGGTTGCGTTGGTCGGTCATGGCGTCCCGGTTGCCGTGGGGCCTTTGAAGAAGGTCGGCGTGTGCGCGGCCTTGTTACGGGTTTTCGCCGGGCTGGGCAACCGCCGCATGCCCATTTTCCCGCGAACCGCAGCGATGCGGCATCATGCGCGCCTTCGGCGCTCCGGGATCGGGCACGGGATCCCAGCCCGACCCGCCCCAGGGATGGCAACGCCCGAGCCGGCGCAGCGTCAGCCATCCCCCCCGGATGGCGCCGTGCTTTTCCAGCGATTCGATGGCGTAGCAGGAGCAGGTCGGCTGGAAACGGCACTGCCAGCCCACGAAGGGCGACAAGGTCCAGCGATAGAGATAGACGAGCGCGCGGAGCAGGTGCGCGAGCGGGCTGAGGCCGGCGATGCGAAACATGACGTCGCGGGCCTCCTACCCTTCCGCCTCGCGCCACAGGCCGAGGCGCTTCAGCCCGGCGGTCAGGTCGCCGAGCAGGTCGGTCCACGGCCGCTCGGCCGTGCCGCCGCGGGCGACCAGCACGAAATCGTGTCCGGGCGCCGCATGAACGGTCAGAATCTGCCGCGCGGCCTCACGCAAACGGCGGCGGGCACGATTGCGCACCACCGCGTTGCCGACCTTGCGGCTCGCCGTCAACCCCAGACGGATGGGCGGACCGCCGTCGGCGGGCCGCTGCCTGTCGTCGTGCCGGCGCACCTGGAGGATCAGGCCGGGAGCCACATGCTTGCGCCGTGTCCCGGCCACGGCCAGAAATTCCGGCCGCCGCATCAGGCGCCCGACCTCGTGGCCCGGCGCCGCCATCGCGGGGATCAGGCGCTCAGAACCTTGCGGCCGCGGGCGCGGCGGCGGGCGATCACCTTGCGGCCGCCGACGGTGGCCATACGGGCGCGGAAGCCATGACGACGCTTACGCACGATTTTGGACGGCTGGAACGTGCGCTTCATGGCGCCTACTCCTTAAGCTTTGCTGATGGTGACGGGAAGAAGACGCCCAGCCGGGTGGCCGGGCGCCGAATCTATGAACCTGAAACGAACCGGAAGCTGCCTTACTCGGCAGCCTTGCGGCCGTTGACCATGCCGCGGCCGGTGGTGCGCTCGGCGATGCGGGCGGCCTTGCCGCGCAGATCGCGCAGATAGTACAGCTTGGCGCGACGGACGGCGCCCTTGCGGACCAGCTCGATCGAGTCGATGCGCGGAGAGTACAGCGGGAACACGCGCTCCACGCCCTCGCCGTAGCTGATCTTGCGAACGGTGAAGGAGCTGTTCAGCCCGGCGTTCTTGCGGGCGATCACGACGCCCTCATAGGCCTGGACACGCTCGCGCGTGCCTTCGACGACCTTCACGTTCACGCGGACGGTATCGCCCGAGGAGAACTCCGGGATCGTCTTGCCACCGAGGGCCTTCTCGATCTGCTCCTGCTCGAGCTGCTGCAACAGGTTCATAGCACTACCCCTTTTCTATCGGCGCGCCTCGCGGCGGACCGTCACTCCGGTTTCGGGTCGCGCCGGCGAGCCTGCCGTCGACCCTTGTTCGTAACAGTTTCTGCCGGACGCCCCGCCTGGTAGAGCGACCACAGGTCCGGCCGTCGGGCCTCCGTGATCGTCTCCGCCTCGGCCAGCCGCCAGGCCTTGACCCTTCCGTGGTGGCCGGAGAGCAGAACCTCCGGCACCGCGCGCTCCACACCCTGCCCGTCGGTCCAGACCGCCGGCCGGGTGTAGTGGGGGTATTCGAGCAACCCCCGTTCGAAACTCTCTTCGCCCGCCGTCTCCACGTTGCCCATGACGCCGGGGAGCAAGCGCACCACGGCATCCATCAGGCTGAGCGCGGCGAGTTCCCCGCCGGACAGCACGAAATCCCCGAGGCTGACCTCTTCGAGGCCGTGCGCATCGAGGACCCGTTGGTCCACCCCTTCGTACCGGCCGCAGAGCAGCGTCACCACCGGGGTGGCGGCCAGCTCCTTGACCAGTTCCTGGTCCAGCACCCGTCCGCGAGGCGACAGATAGATCGCCCGGCCACGTCCCGGTGCCCCCACAGGTCCCGCCGTCGCGGTCAAGGCCGCGTCCAGCACATCGGGCCGCATGACCATGCCGGCCCCTCCGCCGAAGGGGGTGTCGTCGACGGAGCGGTGTTTATCGCGCGCGAACGAGCGAATGTCCACCGATTCCAGCGCCCAGACTCCATTTTCCAACGCCTTGCCGGCCAGCGAGTGGCCGAGCGGCCCCGGAAACATTTCCGGGAACAGCGTCAGAACCTTGGCCGTCCAGACCCGCGGACCCTCGGCGCCGTGATTCACGGCCCCTCCTCCCCGCGCCGGTCCCCGTCCTCTTCCCCCTCGTCCCCGTCTTCGTCGCCGGAACCCTCACGGGCTTCGATCACGGACGGAAGATCGACGACGATTCGGCCGCCCCGGACATCCACCACCGGCACGCAGGCCTTGGAGAAGGGAAGCATCTCCAGCGGCCCGCCGGCGGTCCTGACCTCCAGCACGTCGCCGGCCCCGAAGTCGTAGATCGCCTTCACCGTGCCGTAGACGGTTCCATCGGCGAGTTCCGCACGCAGACCGATCAGATCGGCATGGTAGAACTCATCCTCGTCCTCCGTCGCCGGCAGGGCGGCGCGGTCGACATAGAGCCGCACACCGGCCAGAGCCTGCGCCTGTTCGCGGCTGGTCACCCCGTCGACCTTGGCAAGGAAGTTTTCCTTGACCATGCCCTGGAGCGTCACCGTGAACCGGCGGCTACCCTTTTCGTCCGACAGCGGGCCATAGGTCATGATGTCGGCGGGTTCGGCGGTGAAGCTGCGCAGCTTCACCAGCCCCCGCACGCCGTGCGATCCCGCGAACTGGCCGACACAGATTTTGGCGGTCATCGAAGGAACACCCGACACGTCGTCACGACCTCAACCCTGACCTTAACCTCAACCCTCGGCGGCAGCCGCGGCGGCGGCGGCCTCGGCCTTCAGACGCTCCTGCGCCTTGGCCTTCGGAGCCGACTTCTTCGGGGTCTCGCGGACGGCGGGCTTCTCGACCAGGCCGGCAGTGGCCAGGAAGTGAACGACGCGGTCCGTCGGCTGGGCGCCGACCGACAGCCAATGCTTGGCACGCTCGGCGTTCAGGATGATGCGCTGCTCATGCTCGCGCGGCAGCATCGGGTTGTAGGTGCCGATCTTCTCGATGAAGCGGCCGTCACGCGGGCTGCGGGCGTCCGCGATGACGATCGAGTAGAACGGACGCTTCTTCGCACCACCGCGAGCCAGACGAATCTTCAGAGCCATTGGTCGAAACTTTCTCTTCTCAAGTCAAACAGGTATCAGGTGATTTCGAGAGGCGGTCGGGTCAGCCGAAAGGCCCCTTGCCGCCGAAGCCGCCGAGTCCCTTCGGCAGCAGGTTTCCGAGGCCGCCGCGCAGCATCCCCTTCTTCCCAAGCTTCTGCACCTGCTTCATCATTCCGCGCATGGTCTCGAACTGCTTCAGCAGCTTGTTGACCTCCTGCACCGAGGTGCCGGAACCGGCGGCGATGCGCTTGCGGCGCGATGCCTTGATGATGTCGGGGTTCTTGCGCTCCGCCTTGGTCATCGAGGAGATGATCGCCTCCTGGCGCTTGATCATCCCGTCGTCGACGTTGGCGTCCTTCAGCTGGTCCTTGATCTTGCCGATGCCCGGCAGCATTCCCATCAGGCCGGACATGCCGCCCATCTTGCGGAGCTGCTTCAGCTGCATCGCCATGTCGTCGAGGTCGAAGCCCTGGCCCTTCTCCATCTTGCGGGCGAGCTTTTCGGCCTCGTCCTTGTCGATGGTCTCGACGGCCTTCTCCACCAGCGACACCACGTCGCCCATGCCGAGGATACGGCCGGCGATGCGGTCGGGGTGGAAGGGCTCCAGCGCGTCGATCTTCTCGCCGACGCCCAGCAGCTTGATCGGCTTGCCGGTGATCTGGCGCATCGACAGGGCCGCACCGCCGCGCGCGTCGCCGTCGATGCGGGTCAGCACGATGCCGGTGATGCCGACCTTGTCGTTGAAATTGGTGGCGACGGTGACGGCGTCCTGGCCGGTCATCGCGTCGGCGACCAGCAGGGTTTCCACCGGCCTGGTCGCGTCGCGGACCGCCGCGACCTCCGCCATCAGCTCCTCGTCGATGGCGAGGCGGCCGGCGGTGTCGAGCATGACGACATCATAGCCTTCGAGACGGCCGGTCTCGATGGCGCGCTTGGCGATGGCGACCGGATCCTGGCCCGGCACGATCGGCAGGGTGGCGACGCCGGTCTGCTCGCCGAGAACCTTCAACTGCTCCTGGGCGGCCGGACGGCGGACGTCCAGCGAGGCCATCAGGACCTTCTTGCGGTCCTTGGTCTTCAGGCGGAGCGCGATCTTGGCGGTGCTGGTGGTCTTGCCCGAGCCCTGCAGGCCGACCATCAGGATCGGCACCGGCGCGGCGGCGTTCAGGTTGATCTCCGACCCTTCGCCCAGCATCTCCACGAGGTTGTCGTGGACGATCTTGATGACCTGCTGGCCGGGAGTGACCGACTTCAGCACCTCCTGCCCGACGGCGCGTTCCTTCACCTGGGTGACGAACTGCTTGACGACGGGCAGGGCGACGTCAGCCTCCAGCAACGCCACGCGAACCTCGCGCAGTGCGGCAGAGACGTCCTCCTCGCTCAGCGCGCCACGGCGGCGCAGCTTGTCGAAGATGTCGCCCAGGCGTCCGGTCAGGCCTTCGAACATGCGATACTCGTTCCCCAGTTCCGGGTCCAGCGTCAGGGCCGCCACCCGCACAAGCACGAAAGCGCCAGTGCGCGAATTTCGCGGACTGGCGGAGATACCCGGCATGGGGCCGAGGCACCCGGTCTATCGGCTTTGCGGAAGACAGGTCGGCGGACCATAGAGAAGCCGGCAGGGGGAGTCAACCATTAGAACGGCGATTAGAACGGCCGCCCCTGCACCGTCCGGCGTTGGAACGCCCGTGCGCCTCGCCGA
>NZ_BADK01001138.1 GCF_000333595.1 Azospirillum sp. B506 | reverse complement strand
GCGCTGGTAGGACGGATCGCCGTGCGGGTGCGCGATCCCCTCTTGCCATCCACCGACCCGGCGTTGAAGCCATGGTCGTTCAGCGCCTCCTGGGCACCGGAGATGAAGGCGCGGCGCATCTCATCCGGTAGATTGTCGGTCTCGCAGGCGGCGAAGGCGGGGGACGCCAGCAGCATGGCGCCGCACAGCACGGCACCACTCAGGGCCGGGAGAAGACGTCTGTTCATGGATCGGATTCTCCGAATCGTTGGGGCGACAGCCTGTTGAAACAGCCGAGCCCACCCTTTCATTCCAAACTGGTCCATTCCAAAAGCACAGCGAATCGAAAAGGGCGGCCGCAAGCGACCGCCCTTCCCTCCGTTCCGACCCGTCAGCCGCCGGCGGCGTGCGCGTCGTCGCTCTGCCCCTTGATCCGGGAGGCGAGCGCCGCCTCCAGGAAGGGATCGAGCGCGCCGTCCAGCACCGCCTGGCTCTGCGAGGTCTCCACCTCCGTCCGCAAATCCTTCACCATCTGGTAGGGATGCAGGACATAGGAGCGGATCTGGTGGCCCCAGCCGATGTCGGTCTTGGTGGCTTCCAGCGCGGCGGCGGCGTCCTCGCGGATCTTCAGCTCACGCTCGTACAGGCGGGCGCGCAGCATGTCCCACGCCTTGGCGCGGTTCTTGTGCTGCGACCGTTCCTGCTGGCAGCTCACCACGATGTTCGTCGGGATGTGCGTGATGCGCACCGCCGAGTCGGTCTTGTTGATGTGCTGGCCGCCGGCACCCGAGGCCCGGTAGGTGTCGATGCGGCAGTCCTTCTCGTTGATCTCGATGTCGATCTTGTCGTCGATCACCGGGGAAATCGAGACGGCCGAGAAGCTGGTCTGGCGCCGCGCCTGGCTGTCGAACGGGCTGATGCGCACCAGACGGTGCACGCCGGCCTCGGTCTTCAGCCAGCCATAGGCGTTGTGGCCCTTGATTTGAACGGTCGCGGACTTGATGCCGGCCTCTTCGCCCGGCGTCTCGTCGAGCCATTCGGTCTTGTAGCCGTGCTGCTCCGCCCAGCGGGTGTACATGCGCATCAGCATCAGCGCCCAGTCCTGGGCCTCCGTGCCGCCGGCGCCGGCATTCACCTCGACGAAGCAGTCGTTGGCATCGGCCTCGCCCGACAGCAGGCTTTCGATCTGCAGCTTGTTGGCGCGGTCGCGCAGGCCGTAGAGCTGAGCCTCCGCATCGGCGACGACGGTGGCATCCCCTTCCGCCTCGCCCATCTCGATCAGCTCCAGGCTGTCGGACAGGTCACGCTCCAGCGCCCGGTAGCCGGCGACGGAGGTGTCGAGCTGGGTGCGCTCGCGCATGATGGTCTGGGCCCGCGCCGGATCGTCCCAAAGCTTGGGATCCTCGGCGAGGTTGTTCAGTTCGTCGAGACGCCGCAGTGCATTGTCCCAGTCAAAGATGCCTCCTCAGCAGCGCCAGCGATTCTCTGATCTCGCCGGCGGCCGCTTCGATCTCGGCCCGCATGGCGGTGCCTCCTCGTCAGCCAGAGTTGAAAGGTTTGTCGGCTGCATATGTAGCCGCTCGCCCCCCGCCTTGCACCCCCTTAATGATCGGGGCGGTCCCGGGCGGAAGATCCGCGCCGGGACGGCTTGCCCCTTTCGAGTATGGCCGCGCCCCTGCTTGGCGGTCCTAACCGTTTGGAATCATCGGGGCGGCTCATTTCAGAGTACGTCCCATATCCGGGCGCACAACCCCACCGCGGCGGCCGGGATTCCCCGAAATCGAGCTTATCTTCTGCGGCGCACTTCGCCTTTCTTGCGCGAACGGACCGACGCGCGATCACCTCTGCCGGGGGCACGATGAGCTTCACCAGCCTGAATTTCCTGCTGTTCATCACCGTGTTCAGCGCCGGCTTCATGGCGCTGGCCCGCACGTGCGCCTTCACGCCCTTCCTGTTGGTGGCCAGCTACGTCTTCTACGGCTATTGGGATTACCGGTTCTGCGGGCTACTGGCGCTCAGCACCTTCATCGATTTCTATTGCGGGCTGAAGATCGCCGATTCGTCCGGCCGCAATACCAAGAAGATGTACTTGTTCATCAGCCTGGGCGCCAACCTGGGCATGTTGTTCTTTTTCAAATACTACAACTTCTTTGCCGACAGCGCCGAGATCGCGCTGGCCTCGCTGGGGGTGGAGATCGGGCGGCGGACGCTGGACATCCTGCTGCCGGTCGGCATCTCCTTCTACACCTTCCAGAATCTCAGCTACGGCATCGACCTCTACACCGGTGAGGTGAAGGAGCCGGAGCGCTCGCTGATGCGCTATGCCACCTTCGTCGCCTTCTTCCCGCAGCTGGTGGCCGGCCCGATCGTGCGGGCGCGCGACCTGCTGCCGCAAATCCAGCAGCGCCCGCGCGACATTTCGTTCGAGGAGCGCTTCGCCGGGCTGGAGAAGGTGATCTGGGGCTATTTCCTGAAGATCGGGCTGGCCGACAACGCCGCCGTGGTGGTCGACGCCCGCTTCCACCAGCCGGAGTTCTTCAACGCGCTCCAGCATGTGATCGGGCTGTTCTGTTTCTCTCTGCAGATCTACGGCGACTTCGCCGGCTATTCGCTGATCGCCATCGGGCTGGCGCAGATCTTCGGCTATACCATGTGCGAGAATTTCGCCCGGCCCTACTTCGCCACGGGCATGCGCGATTTCTGGCGGCGCTGGCACATCTCGCTGTCGACCTGGTTCCGCGACTATCTCTATGTGCCGATGGGCGGCAGCCGGACGCGCTGGCTGCGCATCCGCAACGTCGTCATCACCATGCTGGTCTCCGGCCTGTGGCACGGCGCCAACTGGACCTTCGTCCTGTGGGGGGCGATGCATGGCGGCCTGATGCTGGTGGAGGACGGCGTGCGCCGGCTGGCATCGCTCAGCCCGGTGCGGCTCAGCGGCCCGGTTCTGGCCGCCGGACGGCTGGTGATGATCGGCCTTGTCTTCATCGTGGTGACGCTGACCTGGCTGCCCTTCCGCGCCGACAATCTGCAAACGGTCTGGACCATCCTGGGCATCATCGCCCACGGCGATTTCGGCCTTCAGCAGGGCAATCTGCAGGCCAGCTCGCTGATCCGCGTCGCCGTCACCGGCCTGATCGTGCTGCTGGTCGACGCGATGGTCGAGCGCGGCGCCGGCCGCCGCTATGCCGGGACCAATGTCGTGGCCCGCTCGATGGCCTGCTCGGCCCTTATCCTGGTGATGCTGCTGTTCGGCAGCTTCGCCAACCACGCCTTCATCTATTTCCAGTTCTGACCGGACGGAGACCTTCCCATGTACCGCCTTCTGGCTTGCATCGCGCTGATCCTCGCCACCGTCACCGCGATGGACCGGGTTCTGGCTTCGGCGCTGGGCGACCTGCTGCTGCGTTCCAGCGACCGCTTCATGACGGTCTACCGCCCGTTCGAGCCGGAGGCGCAGCCTGCCATCGATCCGGGAGCCGCACCGGGCGCCAAGCCGGGCATCAAGCCGCCCGCTGGCCAGGAGGAGCAGCCGAACGCCCTGCTGGTCAAGGCGGCTTTGACGACGCAACCGCGGCCGACCGCAGGCCCGGCGATCGGCCCCGCCGCCAAGCCGGCCGGCGGTCCCGCCGACGTGCTGGTGCTCGGCAATTCGCGGGCGGACAACCACTTCCCGGTGTCGGCGCTTCAGGACATCACCTGCGGCCGGGCGCTGAATCTCGGCATGGGCGGGGCGCCGACCGTCCTGTCGGCCCTGCTGTGGGACGATTACGTCGAGCGGCACGGCGCCCCGCGCCTGCTGGTGCTGGAGCCGACCGGCGTGGTCGACAATCCCCATGACCTGGCCGACCTGCCGCTGCTGGCCCACTACTCGCCGCGGATCGACGCCTTCGTCCGGCAGGAGAACCGGGAACTGTGGATGGCCAACCACGCCTTCAACCTGATGACCTTCAACAACAACCAGACCATGCGGCTGGTCGCCGGGTTGCTGAAACCTGCCGGTGACCGCACGCTGGTGGGCGCCATTCCCGAGCCGCTGAAGGCCCAGCTTGCCGCCGCGCGCGAGGAGACGATGACCGCCGATGACGCCAACTGGCAGGCGCTGGACCACATCGTCCGCAGCGCCCAGGCGCAGGGCACCCGGGTGGCGGTGGTCATCACCCCCTATTTCCCGACCTATGCCGGCAAGCTGAAGAATTTCGACGCCTTCTTCGCCGACCTCAAGGATCGTCTGCCCGCCGGAATCACCGTGATCGACGCCCGCCGCGCCGTGGACAAGGACGAGCTGTTCATGGACGCCCTGCATGTCAACGAAGACGGCGTGCGAGCAATGTTCACGGCGTTGGAACCCGACCTGCGCCCGCTCGGCAGCTGCCCGGTCGACGCCCTGGCGTCGCTGTCGGGGACGGGAAACCCGACACACTGATCTTTAGGAACCGGCTTTTCCGGTGAATAGAAAAAAGGGGCGCCCGCAGTCGGCGCCCCTTTTCTCGTTCGGCTCCGCAGGCTCAGTACAGCCCGCCGGTACCCAGCGTCGCCGCGGCCGGCGGTGCGGGAATGCCGGGCTGCGGCGTGCCGAAGCCGGCGGCGGCGTTCGGGTCGCCCGTCAGGGCGCCGGACGCCTGCGAGGACCCGTCCAGCACCACCTGCGGCTGGTCGGGGTTGGGCTCGGTGCCCGGCAGGAAGGCCTCCCAGATGGCGCGGTTGTCGCCGAACTGGGCAAGCTGGCCGTTGGCCGGATTGACGCGGACGAGGCGCAGGCCGGGCGGCACGCGGAACGGCGTCGCCGGCTTGTCCTTCAGCGCCACCTGCATGACCTCCTTGAACACCGGCACGGCGGCGGACCCGCCGGTCTCATGGCCGCCCAGCGAGCGCGGCTGGTCGAAGCCGATGTAGGTGCCGACCACCAGATCGGGCGAGAAGCCCATGAACCAGGCATCATGGCTGTCGTTGGTGGTGCCGGTCTTGCCGGCCAGCGGCTTGCCCAGCGACCTCAGCGCCGCCGCGGTGCCGCGCTGGACCACGCCTTCCAGGATCGAGACGATCTGGTAGGTGGTGCGCGGGTCGTTCACCTGCTCGCGGGTGTCGGGCACGGCGGGAACCGCCATGCCGTCCTTCCAGCTGACGTTGGTGCAGCCCTCGCACGGGCGGTTGTCGTGGCGGAACACGGTCTTGCCGTTGCGGTCCTGCACCCGGTCGATGAAGGTCGGCACCACCCGCTTGCCGCCATTGTCGAGCATGGCGTAGGCGGTGGCGAGCCGCAGGACAGTGGTTTCGCCGGCGCCCAGCGACATCGGCAGGTAAGGCTGGAGATTGTCGACGATGCCGAACTTCTCGACCAGCGCCTTGACCTTGTCCATGCCGATCTGCTGGGCGAGGCGGACGGTCATGACGTTACGCGACTTCTCGATACCGACGCGCAGCGGGGTCGGACCGTAGAATTCATGGCTGTAGTTCTCAGGCCGCCAGACCGGCTGCCCGCCACCCGGATCGTAGGAGAAGGGCGCGTCCATCACCAGCGACGACGGGGTGAAGCCCTGGTTCAGTGCCGTCAGATAGACGAAGGGCTTGAAGGACGAACCGGGCTGGCGCAACGCCTGGGTGGCGCGGTTGAACACGCTCATCGCCGGAGAGAAGCCGCCGACCATCGCCAGCACGCGGCCGGTGTGCGGATCGAGCGCAACGAGTCCGCCCTGCACCTGCGGGATCTGGCGCAGGCCATAGCTGCCCGGCGGCAGCTCCTTGGCGGCCGACTTGTCGGTCTTCTTCGCCGGCTTCTCGTCGTCATCCTTGGCCGGAGGGCCGCTGACCGCCTCGACCAGCAGGATGTCGCCCAGCTTGGCGACGTCGGACGGCTTGCGGATCGCCGGGCCGGCGACATCGCCGTCCTTGGAGGCGCGGGCCCAGCGCAGTTCGGACAGCGGGATGCGGCCGCGGCTGCCATCAGCCAGACCGATGTCCAGCCCGTCGGCCTGATCGTCCTTCAGCACCACCGCCAGCTTCCAGCCCTCGGACCCGGCGGGCGGCGGCATGGCAGCCAGTTTCTTCGACCAGTTGTCGAAATTCTCCATCTTGCCGACCGGACCACGCCAGCCATGGCGGCGGTCATAGGCGATCAGCCCGTCGCGCAGCGCCTTGGTGGCGGTTGCCTGCAGCACCGGGTCCATCGAGGCGCGCACCGACAGCCCGCCCTCATACAGCGCCTGCTCGCCATAGAGCTTCACCAGCTCGCGCCGGATCTCCTCGGAGAAATATTCGGAGGTCACCACCTCCTGCTCGTCGCGCTTGCGGGTGACCAGCGGCCGCCCCTGGGCGGCCTTCGCCTCGTCCGGGGTGATGTAGCCGTCTTCGGCCATGCGGCCGATCACCCAGTTGCGGCGGGCGACGGCGGCGTCATGCTGGCGGTCGGGGTTGTAGTTGGACGGCGCCTTCGGCAGTGCCGCCAGGAAGGCGACCTCCTCGATGCTCAGCTCGTCCAGCGCCTTGTTGAAGTAGTTCAGCGCCGCCGCCGCCACGCCGTAGGACCGGTTGCCCAGGAAAATTTCGTTCAGATACAGCTCGATGATGCGGTCCTTGGTGAAGGCCCGCTCGATGCGGACCGCCAGGATCGCTTCCTTGATCTTGCGGGCGAAGGACACCTCGTTGGTCAGCAGCATGTTCTTGGCGACCTGCTGCGTGATCGTGCTGGCGCCCACCGGCCGGCGCTCGCGGCCGAAATTCTCGATGTTGGTCAGGATCGCGCGCAGGATGCCGATGGGGTCGACACCCTGGTGGCCGTAGAAGTTCTTGTCCTCGGCCGCCATGAAGGCGTTCATGACCATGCGCGGCATGGCGTCGATCGGCACGAAGATGCGCCGTTCCGACGCGAATTCCGCCATCAGGCGGCCGTCGCCGGCATAGATGCGCGTCGTCACCGGCGGCTCGTAGTTGGCCAGCTTGGTGTAGTCGGGCAGGTCGTGGTCGTAATGCTCGAACAGGAAGACCAGCCCTCCGGCGCCGGCAAGAACCAGCATCACGAAGGCCATCAGCAAGGACAGAAGTAGGCGCATGACCGATCCCGCAAGAAACGACAAAGGGCACGGCTGAAGCCCGCCCCTTCCGGGTCCGGACCGCAGTCATGCCTGACAGGGCGGCGCATCCTACACCGCCGCGCGGCGAAGTGCCGCCCCCGTTCCCGTCATGTCAGGGAAATGTGACGCGCAGAGGGCGTGTGCAAGAAATCGCCGGCGCAGACGGGGTAAACCACGCCCCGCCTTCAATGCCGCGCCTCAGCTGCGCTGCGATCCGTGCAGCCAGCGGAAATAGCCGTCGATGGTGCGGGCCAGGCCCTTGCCCAGCCGCTCGCGGTGCGCGCCGGAGGTCAGCAGCCCGACATCCTGCCGGTTCGACAGATAGCCCATCTCGATCAGCGCCGACGGCACGTCGGGCGCGGTCAGCACGGCGAAACCGGCCTGACGGTGCGGCCGGTTGGCGATCAGCGGCACGTCGCGCCCCAGCGACTGCAGGGCCAGCGTCGCAAAGCGCTTGGAATGGTTCATCGTGTCGCGCTGCGCCAGATCGATCAGAATGTTGGCGACCAGCTGGTTCTCGCCCGACAGGTCGAGCCCGACCAGCGCGTCTGCCCGGTTCTCCTTGGCCGCCAGCATCTCCGCCTCGCGGTCGGAGGCCTTGTCGGACAGGGTGTAGATCGACAGGCCGCGCATGTCGCTGCTGCTGATGCTGTCGGCATGCAGCGAGATGAACAGGTCGGCCCCCGCCTCGCGCCCGATGGCGACGCGGTCGCGCAGGCGGATGAACACGTCGCTGTCGCGGGTCAGCTTGACCCGGTAGCGGCCGGTCGCCTCCAGCTGGCGCTTCACCTCCTTGGCGGTGGCGAGCGTGATGTCCTTCTCATAGATGCCACCGACGCCGATGGCACCCGGATCCTGGCCGCCATGCCCGGGGTCGAGCACGATCAGCGGCTTTTCCGCCACCATCGGCGGCTTGTTCTCCGGCGGCGGCGGTGCGGCGGGCAGAGCGGCCGGGATCAGCTGGGCCGGCGGGATCGGCGGCAGCGGGGCGAAGGGCGGCGGGGCCGCCACCGTGGCATTTGTCTCGGACGCAGCCGACGGCGAAGGCTGCGGCGCGGGAACAGGCGCCGGAACCGCCATCGCCGAGGAGACGATGGACGACATCGTCAGCTGACCTTTGCCGCCGACCTCCTTCGTGTCCTTCCCGGCGGCAAGCTGCCGGAACTCCGCCGGGGTCGTCTTTTCCAGGTCGAGGACGAGGCGCTGCTGGTGGCCGTCGCGCGGCGGGATCATGTAGCCCTCACGCAGCCGGGCCGGGCCGACCGTCTCGAAGGTCAGCCGCGTGCCGCGCGGCCCACCGGCGTGGTGGTAGCGCGCGACCACCCCCTTGCCCTCCACCGGCAGCGAGCCGCCGGGCCAGATCAGGTCGGGCAGATCGACGATGACGCGGTAGGGATCGGCGGCAACCGAGACGGTGAAGGACACCGGGTCGCTCAGCTCCAGCACGAAACGGGTCTTGTCGGGATGGATGCCCAACCGGGCGTCGACCACCGCCGTGCGCGGCGGCGGCGGCGGCAGGGCCGCCGTGGTCTGCGCCGCAGCCGTCCCGGCCACCATCCCGGCCACGCCGACGCCCAGCAGCACCAGCGCCAGCAGGACCACCGCAAGGACACGGGCAGCCGCTCCGCGCGGCGACAGGACGGAGCGCGGCAGGCGGTCGGGTGCGGCGGCAGACGGCAGGCTGGGCGGCCGTGGCATCAAATCTCCTCGGCGGCAGAGGGAGTGCGGCGGAAAAGGGCGGCTGGATCAGACGCGGGACGACCAGCTATAGCCCAGCCAATTCAACGCTCTCAACGCGGATCGTCAGGCCCCGAGTCAATTCCCTCCGGGGGTGCCGTTCCTGCAACAGTGAGCGTGAGCGTGGCCGGACCGTTGCCCGGACAGGCCGTCCCGGTGGAAGGACGCGCCCCCGCATCCCCGCGATCGACTTGTTCACCGAATCGCCGCATTTCCGCGTTGTGCAAGAGGGATCGCTTGTCTATGGTATCTTTGCGACAGACCGCAATTCGCCAGACCAGGGTCGGACTCCCAAGGTGAGCGCCGATTCGCTGATCCCCGGACATTCATCCAAAGGTCAGCCGATCGCCGGTCACGGGGCCGACCAAGAGGCTGCGGCGTCGCCCTCGACACCGCCTGTCCGGCCATTCGCGCCGGAGGGACGTCGCGGGGTGGCGCGTTCGGGTTGGCGGTGAGAGGACGAAACCTCGAAGCTGGCTGTGGCCGCAAGGCGGCAGCCCGGCGCGTGTCGACCGGGCCGTCCTGGCTGCTCTCGTCAGCGCCGTTCGGCGGTTCCGGTCCGTCGTGCCGTATGCTTCGCCCACAACAGACGCTGCGTCCAGGCGGCCCGACCGGTCGCGCGGGTTCCCTGGGTCGCGCCGTTGAGGATCGTATATGGCCAAGCGCATGCTGGTGGACGCCACGCACCCGGAAGAAACCCGGGTCGCCGTGGTCAATGGCAACCGGCTGGAAGAACTCGACTTCGAGATCGCCAGCCGCAAGCAGCTGAAGGGCAACATCTACCTGGCGAAGGTGACGCGGGTCGAGCCTTCGCTCCAGGCGGCCTTCGTGGAATATGGCGGGAACCGCCACGGCTTCCTGGCCTTCTCCGAAATCCATCCCGACTATTACCGCATCCCGATGGCCGACCGCGAGGCCCTGCTGGCCGAGGAACGCCGGTTGGAGGAGCAGGCGGAGGCCCGGGCCGAGGCCGCCGCCGACGGCGCCGTGATGGCCGAGCCGATCCGCCCCGAGCAGGTGGTCGAGGAATGGTCGCCGATGCCCTCCCCCATCGCGCCCGAGGCGTCGGATGAGGAAGACGGCGACGAGAACGGCGAAGACGCCGAGGCCGGCGACGAGCAGGCCGCCCAGACCGAGGGCGCCGCCCGATCCGCCGCCCAGGATGCTGCCCAGGATGCCGAAGCCCCCGACACGCTCGGTGGCGACGAGGATGAGGAGGCGGAGACCCAGCGCCGCCGCTCGCGCCCGCTGCGCTCCTAAAGATCCAAGAAGTGGTGAAGCGCCGGCAGGTCATGCTGTGCAGGTGACGAAGGAAGAGCGCGGCCACAAGGGTGCGGCGCTGACAACCTAACTGTCGCTGCCCGGCCGGTACTGCTTCCTGATGCCCACCACGGGCCGTGGGGGCGGGATTCCCGCAAGATCACCAACCCGGCCGACGCGAAGCGCCTGAAGGAAATCCTGTCCGACCTGGACATTCCCGACGGCATGGCGGTGATCCTGCGCACCGCCGGGCTGGAGCGGTCCAAGCCCGAGATCAAGCGCGACCTGGAATATCTCCTGCGCCTGTGGGACGACATCCGCGAACAGACGCTGAAGTCGTCGGCGCCCTGCCTCATCTATGAAGAGGCGAACCTGATCAAGCGGTCGATCCGCGATCTCTACGCCAACGACATCGACGAGATCTGGGTCGAGGGCGAGGCCGGCTTCCGCACGGCGCGCGAGTTCATGGACATGCTGATGCCGGGCCATTCCCAGCGCGTCCAGCTGTACCGCGACAGCCAGATCCCGCTGTTCCACCGCTATCAGGTGGAAACGCAGATCGACGCCATCCACAGCCCGGTGGTGCAGCTGCGCTCCGGCGGCTACATCGTCATCAACCCGACCGAGGCGCTGGTCTCCATCGACGTCAACTCCGGCAAGTCGACCCGCGAGCGCAACATCGAGGAAACCGCCTACAAGACCAACCTGGAGGCCGCCGACGAGGTGGCGCGCCAGCTGCGTCTGCGCGATCTGGCCGGCCTGATCGTCATCGACTTCATCGACATGGAGGAGCCGCGGAACAACGCCGCCGTCGAGCGCCGCATGAAGGAGGCGATGAAGAACGACCGGGCGCGCATCCAGCTCGGCCGCATCTCCGCCTTCGGCCTGCTGGAGCTGTCGCGCCAGCGTCTGCGCCCGTCGCTGCTGGAGACCAACTTCGAGCGCTGCCCGCACTGCTCGGGCACCGGCGTCGTCCGGTCTGTCGAATCCGCCTCGCTGCACGTCCTGCGCGCCATCGAGGAAGAGGGCATCCGCAAGCGGTCGGCCGAGATCACCATCTACGTTCCGACCTCCATCGCGCTCTACATCCTCAACCAGAAGCGCGGTGAGCTGGCCAAGATCGAGGAGCGTCACGCTTTCAGCGTCATGGTCCAGGCCGACGACACGCTGATCGCGCCGGACCACCGTCTGGAGCGCAACAAGGCGCGCCTGCCCGATGAGGACGGTCCGCTGGTCAGCGCCGACCGCGTGATGGCCGAGACCGACCGTGCACTCGCCGCCGAGCCGGTCGAGCCGGTGGAAGAGCCGGAGGTCGAGACCGAAGCCGCCCCGGCCGAGGAGGTCGGCGAGCGTGCCGAGGCCAACGGCGAGGGCAATGGCGAGGATCGCCGCCGCCGTCGCCGTCGCCGCCGCGGCCGTGGCCGTGACCGCGAGGAAGGCCGGACCGAGGGCGAGGGCGAGGGCGAGGGCGCCGAGGGCGAGACCGAGGCGGACGAGGCCGACCAGGACGCCGGCGAGACCGCTCTGCCGGTTGCCGCCGAGGCGATCCCCGGTGCCGCCGTCTCCGAACCCGCGGCCGCCAGCGAAGCCGACAGCGCCGACGCCGAAGGTGACGAAGCGGACGAGGATGAGGGCGAGGACGAGACCGGCGCCGATGCCGGCGACCGCAACGGTGAAGGCCGCAAGAAGCGTCGCCGCGGCAAGCGCGGCGGCCGTCGCCGGTCGCGTCGTGACGGTGCGGAAGGGCTGGAGGGTAGCGAGGACATCGTTGCCGAGCCGTCTACCGACACCCTGGTCCAAGCAGCTCCGGCGCAACCCGTTCCGGCTCCGGTCGAGGCGACCGACCTCGACTGGATCCTGGCCGGCGATACGGCTCCGGCGGTCGAGGAAGCCCCGGTTCCGGTGGTCGCGACCGAGCCGCCGATGACCGCTCCGGCCCCGGCCAAGAAGGCATCGCGCAAGCGCAAGGCCGCTGCCGAGGCGCCGGCCGAGGCCGCTCCGGTGGTTGCCGAGGCGCCGGCCAGGAGTCGCAAGCGCAAGGCCGCGGCCCCGGTCGAAGCACCGGTGGAAGCCGCCCCCGTGGCCGTTATCGAGACAGCCCCGGCGAAGAAGGCGTCCCGAAAGCGCAAGGCCGCTGCCGAAGCTCCGGCCGAGGCCGCTCCGGTGGCCGCTGCAGTGGTTGCCGAGGCGCCGGCCAAGGGCCGCAAGCGCAAGGCCGCGGCCGCAGTCGAAGCGCCGGTCGAGGTCGCTGCCCAGGTTGCGGTCGATCCCGCCCCGGCCAAGAAGGCGTCGCGCAAGCGCAAGGCCGCCGCCGAAGCGCCGGCCGAGGCTGCAGCGGTGGCCGCTCCGGCCGTGGAGCCCGCGCCGACGGCGCCGGAGCCTGCCAGCCAACCGGCTCCGGCCGCTGAAGAAGCCAACGCCAAGCCGCGCCGCGGCTGGTGGAAGCGGTAGCCGGCCGGTCCAACCGGGCCTCGAAATGGAAAAG
>NZ_BADK01001139.1 GCF_000333595.1 Azospirillum sp. B506 | reverse complement strand
CGCCCGCTCGTAGAAGCGCTTCGTCTCCGACCAGTCGCCGTCGCGCTCGGCCAGCAGCGCCCAGCGGCGATAGGTGTCCGACATGGTGGTCAGCAGCTCCGCCGCCTCCGGCGTGGCCGGCGCGATCTGGCGGATGCGCTGCACCGTTTCGTAGGCGTTGTCGCCGGGCGGGGTGGTCAGGCGCTTGCCGGCGATCTGCCGGCGAGCCTGATCGACCATCGCCCGCACGCGCTGGGCGGCGTCGGCATCCGGGACGGCAGCCTGCTGCGGCACCGCCGGGATGGCGGCGGCCGACGGATCCTCCAACGGCGGCAGCGAGGCGACACCCGGCGCCGCTTCCGTCGTACCGCTCGCCGCGGTCGGCCTGGCCGCGGCCGGCGGTTGCGCCTGGGGTGGCGCCGGGGACGGCGGCAGTGCGGCGGTTTCGACCGCGGCGGCGGGGGGCGGCTTGGACACGGTCTGGGTGCCGACCGGCGGCGCCGCGGCGGCCGCCTGCCCGGCCGGCGGCACCGCCGCGCTGGACGGCGTCACGGCCGGAACCGCGGCAGAGGCGGTCAGGTCGGGAGCCGGTGCGGCGGGCGCACTGGTCCCGGTCTCTGCCGCGGCATGCTGCCGGTCCGCCGACGCGGTGGCACCGGTCAGCCCCTGCACAGTCCGCTCAACAACCTCGCGCGCCCGGGTCCACCCCTCCTCGACCATCGCCAACGCCCGGTCGGGGAAAGTGCCCGGCACGGCGGTGGCAATGGCGGCACCGGCGGCCCCCAACAGAATCAGCGTGGTCAGCGCCGCTCCGGCATAGAGGGCGGTCCGGCGTGGCGCCCGCATCGGCCCGACGGGCGCCGGACCTTCCGCGCCCGCCATCTGCCCGGCGCCGTGGTCGGTCCAGCTCCGATCGCCCTGCCAGCGCTCTTCAGACCAGCCCTCCTCTTGCCGCCGCCCCACCGACCAGTCGTTGGCGGGCGGGATCGCGGCGGGTCGCGCCGGATCCGGCTGTGGCTGGGGCGGGACCGCCAGCATCGGCGCGGGCCGCGACGGCAGGGCGACCTCACGGACCTCATCGACGAAGCCGCCGGCCGTCATCCGGTAGAGCACGCCCATGTCGCGCAGCGCATCGGTCAGCCCGGCACGGGCCAGCGTTCCTTCCAGTTCGGGCGTGCCGCACAGCAGCACCTGCAGGAAACGGCCGGCCGGCGTTTCCGCCCGCGTCAGATCGACCAGATCGGCCAGCACCGGCGGCGCCAGGACGGCGGCGTTGTCCACCGCCAGCAGCCCGGATCCGGCAAGCTCCAGCCGGTCCTCCAGCGCCGCGATCAGCGTGTCGAAGTCGGCCTCGCCGCCCTCCCCATCACCTGCCAGATCGGGCAGCGCGCCGGTGCCGGCGGCGGCGATCAGATCCTCCACCTCCGAACCGACCGACGCCGCGACCGGCAGCGCCATCGCGCCATCGGCCTCGACATGGTCGACCAGCTGGCGGAACAGGGCGGGACGCCCCGATCCGGCGTCGCCGACCAGCACCAGAAGCCTCTTGCGGGCCAGAAAGGCCAGAACCAACCCATCGCGGATCTCGGCCGGCGTGGCGCCGACGGACTCGGGAACCGGATCGTGGTGGCCCGGAGCGGCGCGCCGGACGCGCGAAGACTGTTTCGGGGCAGAACGGTCCATGGACATCTCGAGAGGCCGATCAGTGAAGGATGCGCTGGTGAGACTCTAGTGATGCGCGCCCCAAGCCCCGACGGAGCAAAGGGCGGCTCCCCCCTCTCTTCCGGGGTGGGTGGACTGACCCTTCCGGAACGAAAGCAACCCTGGTCCGCCGGACGGGGGAGCGGTATAGGGTTGCCCCCGAAATTCGGTCATCTCCCACCATCCGGACGGCGACAGGCATGCGAGTCGGAATCGATTTGGGCGGCACCAAGATCGCCGCCGTGTCGCTGGACCGCGATGGCACGGAACTGGCCCGCCACCGCCTCCCCACCCCCCGCAGCTATGACGCGACGCTGGAGGCCCTGGCCGAGACGGTGGGTGCGCTCGACCGGACGGGCAGCTGGAGTGTCGGCATCAGCCTGCCCGGCGTGGTCGATGCCGCCGCCGGCCGGGTACGCGCGGTCAACCTGCCCTGGCTGGAGGGGCATTCCTTCGCCGACGATGCGGCGCGGCGGATCGGCCGGCCCGTGCGGATCGCCAACGACGCCAACTGCTTCACCTTGTCGGAGGCCACGGACGGGGCGGCTGCGGGGGAAGCGTCGGTGGTGTTCGGCATCATCCTGGGCACCGGTGTCGGCGGCGGCATCGTGGTCGATGGCCGCATCCTGCCCGGCGCCAATGGGCTGGCCGGCGAATGGGGCCATGCGCCGCTTCCCTGGCGCGGGGAGGCGGACGGCCCGGCGGTGCCCTGCGGCTGCGGCAAGACCGGCTGCCTGGAAACCATCCTGTGCGGCGCCGGTCTGTCGCGCCTGCACCGCCATCTCACCGGCGCGGCGCTGGAGCCGCCGGAGATCGCCGCCCGCGCCCTGGCCGGCGATGCCGCCGCGATCCGGACCCTGGACCGCCACGCCGATGCGCTGGCCCGCGCGCTCGCGCCGGTGCTCAATCTGCTGGACCCCGACATCGTGGTGGTCGGCGGCGGCCTGTCGGCCCTGCCCGGCCTGTGCGAAGCGGTGACTCGGCGCTGGGGCGCCTGGACCCTGGCCGCCGCGCCGCGCACCCGGATGGCGGTCGCCCGGCATGGCGCGGAAAGCGGAATGCGCGGCGCCGCCCGCCTTTGGCCGGACTGAACGGCACCACTTTCAGGACGGCAGCCGCAACCAACGGTCACGGAGTGGCACGGGACTTGCGCAATCTCCGGCCGGACCGAACGGGGGTATGCCCATGATGCGGAAGAAAACGGGGACACGGGCTGTTGGCACCGGCGTCCATTTGCATTTTGCAAACCGGAACGCGACGCGGGCCGGAAAACCGGCGGTGCGTTTGCATTCTGCAAATAGCTTGGCCGCAAATGACATCAGTGCCATCCACGGAACCAGCCGCCATCTGGAGCATGCCTGCGCCAGACTGCAAGATGCGGCTGTCGAGTTGGAGACGGTGCTGGCAACCCTGCCGGGCGACGAGCAGGCCGACCTGCATGAGGCCATCGGCTCGATCATGGAGACGTTGCAATTGATCGCATCGGCCCATGCCCGGATGGAACCGCCCATCGCCGCCGACTGATACGCCTGATCCTACGCCCCACGTCCATCGGCGCCATCGATCACAGGGAACGCAAAACCTGGACTTTGTCTGGTGCTTCGACGAACACCGGATGGGTTCTGGCCGGAAATACGAAAAAAGGGCGACCCACGGGGATCGCCCTTTTCGCTCGACGGATCGGCCGATGCCGGTTCAGTCGGAAATGGTCTGCCAGAAGAAGAAGGCGACGGCGAGGACCATGATGGCGATGTCCATGGGAACGACTCCTGTGGATGACGGCGGATGGGCGTTTCGCGTCGATCTATACGACAGTTCGCTCGCCGGGGGCAGTGCTTCCGTTCCCCTGCGGCGGTTTTTCACCCTCCCGACCATTCCGTACGAAAAAATCCGGCGACCGGCGGGCCTCGGCGGTTCCGGAAGACTGCCGATGCGGACATGCCGCCACCGCGTTCCGCCCCGGATGCCCGCTTCGCAAGGCGTCTCACCGGCACGCTCAACCCTTTGTAAGCGAAAGATATTTTTCAGCCGGCCACGCGGCAGCAACCGCCAGGAGCCGTATTTCCAGGCGGTGAGGCTGCCTCCCAAATCCCTGCCAGCGGACCGGCGTCTGACGGCAAAATCGCAGCGCTATGACTTTTGTCAGGGGTTGCCTTCCCCATGCGCTTTCTGGCAAGAAAAAGGCCGCTGAACACAGCGGCCTTGAGTTTAGGGAGGAAACGCCCAAGAAGGGCGACGCAGCAATCGCTTGCTGCACTGCAACAGTACCAGATGACGGGGGCGCTGCAACCCCCAAAGCCGGCCCCTGCGTGGGGCCGCAGCTTTTGGCGGATTGTGTTGCCCATCAGACACAGCCGGGTCCTTGCTTTTTCTCGAACCGAAGCCATTCATACCGTCCGGCCGTTACACAACCGCGGCGGCCGGGATCCGGTCCGCTGCACATTGGGCAGGCAGTGATGATTAAGGATCCGGCTTTGACTCTTTTCCCCCGTCCGGCTTCACGCAATTCGACGCTTTCACCGCGTCGCTGGGCGACAGCACTCCGGCGCTTTTCTTCGATTATGACGGTACGCTGGCGGCAATTGCGCTGCGTCCCGATCTGGCGGTGATGCCGGACGAGACGCGCGCCGTGGTGCGGCGGCTGTCGACCC
>NZ_BADK01001140.1 GCF_000333595.1 Azospirillum sp. B506 | reverse complement strand
CAGATTTTCCGGCGGGCTGGTGGTGGCACGGATCGCCACGTCCGCCTCGCGCCGGGTCAGGCTGAGCGACGCCTCCGCCGCCACCAGATCGACCC
>NZ_BADK01001141.1 GCF_000333595.1 Azospirillum sp. B506 | reverse complement strand
AACGCCGCAGCGTTCGAACCAATCGGCGAGACGGTGCAGTCGCCCGGTGAAGGTGCCGAACGAGCGCACCGTTCGGGGTCGCAGTCGGGCGGCACGGCGGCCATGTGCATGGTGGCGCCGATGTCGATCGCCGCCGCATGGGGATGGATCGGGGCCATATCCCGCGCCTTGCGGGACCGCTTCGTTCGCGCCATCGTGCGTCCTCCTGCTCGTCGGGCCAAGGAGGGGATGGGGCATGCGAAGTCATCAATTTCCCAACCGGGATCACCGCGCGGGTGTCACCACTCTCAAGTCCGCACCGCCCCATGGGCCACGTTTTTTGACGGGGTCTTAAGCCTCCAAAAACCAGACGGCCGCTCCCCTCCGCTGCCCATCATAGCGCGGCCCGTTTCTCCACCCGCAGGCGGACCGAAGGCCCGCGATCGCTTTTTTTAGGAAGTCACGCTCCATTTTCACACATGCAAGGTCCGTCCGCAGACGGCTGATTTCCATCTGCTCGGCACTGACCTTCGGTGCAACGGCCCCTTTCAAGGCGCCGCTTTCAGAAGCCTTGAGCCAGTTGTGCAGCGTCTGCTCCGCCAAACCCAACGTCTTGGCCACAGTCGCCACCCGCTGACCGCCGGAGACCAATCGAATCGCTTCTTCCTTGAACTCAAGCGTGTATCGCGCCCGTGTCGTCTTCGCCATGTTGCCTCCCGTCCATCGCCGAATGTAGCCGGCTATGGGAGGCGTCGCACGCGGGCAAGGTCACCCGCGACATACAGGGCGAGGCGCACCTCGTCGAACGCGCCTTCAACGTCGGACCCTGCGTGCTCGCCGGGGCCGTGCCGTTCATCACCCAGCAGCTCGAACTCCAGGCCCCATAGCGTCGGCGGTGATGCACGTAATCATCATCTCGCGCTTAAGGCAAAAATTTGCAACAGAGCCC
>NZ_BADK01001142.1 GCF_000333595.1 Azospirillum sp. B506 | reverse complement strand
ATCACCCCGGCCATGTCGGTCCTGTCGGCGGTCGAGGGGCTGGGCGTGGCGGAACCGGCGCTCGAATCAGCGGTGGTGCCGCTGACCGTCGCCATCGTGATCGCCCTGTTCGCCATCCAGAGCCACGGCACCTCGCGTGTCGGCGCGCTGTTCGGCCCGATCATGCTGGTGTGGTTCTCCACGCTCGGCATCCTGGGATTGCTTGAGGTGATCCGGCAACCCAGCGTGCTGGTCGCCTTCAACCCGTTTTACGCCATCTCCTTCTTCGCCGAGCATGGGATCGCCGGATTCCTGGTGCTGGGGGCCGTCGTCCTGGCGGTGACCGGCGGCGAGGCGCTCTATGCCGACATGGGGCATTTCGGCCGCCGTCCGATCCAGGTGGCCTGGCTGGCCGTGGTGCTGCCGGCGCTGCTGCTGAACTATCTGGGCCAATGCGCGCTTCTGCTCAGCGATCCGACGGCGGTGCGCAGCCCCTTCTATCTGCTGGCGCCAGACTGGGCGCTCTATCCGCTGATCGGCCTGTCCACCGCCGCGGCCGTCATCGCCAGCCAGGCAGTGATCTCCGGCGTCTTCTCCCTGACGCGACAGGCGGTGCAGCTCGGTCTCTGCCCCCGCCTGGACATCCGCCATACCTCCAACGAGGAGGAGGGGCAGATCTACATCCCCCGCGCCAACTGGGGTCTGCTGGCCGCGGTCCTGGGGCTTGTGCTCGTCTTCCAGTCCTCCAGCCGTCTCGCCGCCGCTTATGGCATCGCGGTGACTGGCGACATGATCATCACCACCAGCCTGTTCCTGGTCGTGGCGCGCCGCCGCTGGAACTGGAGCCTGCCGCTCTGCTTCGCAATCGGCGCCTCCTTCCTGACGGTGGAGATCTCCTTCTTCGCCGCAAACGCGGTGAAGATTCCCCATGGCGGTTGGGTGCCGCTGGTGATCGCCTGCGTCACGCTGGGCCTGATGTCCACCTGGCGTCGCGGGCGCGCGGTTCTGACCCGGCGGCTGGCCGAGGAATCGCTGCCACTCGATGCCTTCATCCAACGGCAGGCGAAGAAGGGCGACATCCACCGCGTGAAGGGCACGGCGGTCTTCATGACCTCCAGTTCCAACACCGTGCCGATCGCCCTGCTGCACAACCTGAAGCACAATCAGGTCCTGCACGAGCGCATCGTCTTCGTCACAGTGGTCGTGGACGACGTACCGCGCGTTCCCGCCAAGGACCGCGTGCTGGTGGAGGGGCTGGCGGATGGCTTCTACCGCATCACCGTGCGCTACGGCTTCTCGCAGGAGCCGAACATTCCCAAGGCTTTGCGGCTGTGCAAGGCCTTCGGGCTGGAGTTCGACGTGATGGCGACCTCCTTCTTCCTGGGCCGCGAGACGCTGATCCCGCAGATGAATTCTCAGATGGCGCTGTGGCGGGAAAGGCTGTTCGTGGTGATGTCCCGCACATCGGTCAGCGCAACCGACTTCTTCAAGCTGCCGCCCAACCGCGTGGTGGAACTCGGCACCCAGGTACAGTTGTAGCCGGGCGGCAGGGCGCAGTATCACCGAAGCATTACCCCCTCCGCAGCGGAAAAATCGGCAGGACTTGCAAAAACACCGGTGATCCGAGTGAAAGCCTGCCCCGTAACGCTGGTGTGTCCGCGCAAAGCGGACCTTCACCGACAAGAGGGAATGCTATGAAGAAGGTTGCCACCGTGGCGATCGCCACCCTTCTTTTTGCCGGTTGCGCCAATGCCGCCATGGAAAAGATGGTCGGAGGCGCACCGATGTACCCGAACAAGACCATCGTGGAGAATGCGTCCCAATCCAAGGACCACACCACCCTGGTCGCCGCCGTGAAGGCCGCCGGGCTGGTCGACACGCTGAACGGCAAGGGTCCCTTCACCGTCTTCGCCCCAACCAACGAGGCCTTCGCGGCATTGCCCGCCGGCACCGTCGACACGTTGCTGAAGCCGGAGAACAAGGGCCAGCTGACCAAGGTGCTCACCTACCACGTCATTCCCGGAAAGCTGGACGCCAGGGACATCGTGGCGGACATCAGGAAGGGCAACGGCAAGGCGATGCTGAAGACGGTGGAAGGCATGCCGCTGACCTTCACCCAGTCAGGCGACGCCGTGATGGTCGCCGATGCCTCCGGCAACACGGCCCGCGTCACCATCGCCGACGTGCCGCAGTCCAACGGCGTCGTCCACGTCATCGACAAGGTTCTGCTGCCCAAGTAACGCCTTAACAGGCAACGAGCAAAGGCGAACGCGCGGGAGCTGGGCCCGAGTATCCCCCCATTGAAGGCCCGGCCGCCTTAGGACGTCGGCTTTTCCGGGGTCTGCTTGCCCCCGCGATACTCCTTCAGGAACTTCTTGAACATATCCACTTCCGCAACGCGGGAGCGGATGGTGCCGACGTCGATCAGGCCCATCGCCTGTTCGGGGCGGGTCAGAATGCGGAATGCATCCTCGTTCGGCCCGCCCTTCATCGCACCCTCGAAATCCTTCTTCAGCAGATTAAGCCCGTTGCCGTCGCCGGCCAACGCCAACGCCACGGCCCGGTTCAGCACCAGCTGCGACATGTTGGGATCGAGCGGCTTGCCCGGTCCCGGCGCCCACGAATATTAACGTGGTTCCCATCGACTACGCCTTTCGGCCTCGCCTTAGGGGCCGGCTCACCCTGCGTGGATTAACCTTGCGCAGGAACCCTTGGACTTTCGGCGACAGTGTTTCTCACACTGTTTGTCGCTACTCATGTCAGCATTCTCACTTCCGATACCTCCAGGCGACCTCACGGCCACCCTTCGCAGGCTTACGGAACGCTCCGCTACCACGTGATCACAAGGATCACATCCGCAGCTTCGGTACACGGCTTGAGCCCCGATACATTTTCGGCGCAGGCCGGCTTAACTAGACCAGTGAGCTATTACGCTTTCTTTAAAGGATGGCTGCTTCTAAGCCAACCTCCTGGTTGTCATGGCCTTCCCACATCCTTTCCCACTTAGCCGTGATTTGGGGACCTTAGCTGGCGGTCTGGGCTGTTTCCCTCTCGACGATGGACCTTAGCACCCACCGTCTGTCTGCCGCGCTCTGCTCACGGTATCGGAGTTGAC
>NZ_BADK01001143.1 GCF_000333595.1 Azospirillum sp. B506 | reverse complement strand
ATCGTGCCGTCGGGGTTGCGGTCAAAAGGCATGCCCATATGTTCCAGGTCGTAAACAACCTTGGGTGCTTCGCGGCACATGAATTCGATCGCGTCCTGGTCGCCGAGCCAGTCGGAACCCTTCA